>CAZBTD010000001.1:0-34265 GCA_964494815.1 uncultured Ferruginibacter sp.
CGACAATATGGAAAAGGAATGGCTTATAACGAACCTTATTTAAAAATTAAAACATTGTCGAAATAAAAAGTTTCGTCCTGTGGATCAGGCCCTTTTATCCAAAAACCAATTTGCTTTAATGGTTCAACACCTGTAGTCCATTTAGAACCTAAAGCAGACACCGGAAATTCAAAGTATTTCCATGTGTTGGCTGGTATTTCCAATGGTGTTGACTGGTCTGCATTACCAAATGCAACATCTCTTGTATTTGTGGTGAGATACAAAGTATAATCTTGCGAAGCACCCCTAATCCATACGCTGAATGTCTTAAAATCAGGATCGAAAGTGATGCCATTGCTCCAATCAACAAATTGAACCAGGTGCCAGTTTCCTCTTTGATAGTTTTTAGAAACAGAAGCTGTGCCTGCTTTTTTTTGTGATGAATTTATCACGCCGGGATCGCCCCATGAGCCATCAGTAAATCCATTGTAATAACTATCAACAAAAATTTTGTACGCCAGGTCAACATTATAAAAAACGAATAAAGTAGTACTGCTTCCTGCATCATTAGTTACCTGCAGCTTTGTTGATTTAACAGAAGAAGCAGGCATTTTAATTTTCAGCTCGTTAGTAGTTGCAGATATAATTTCCACCGTTGCTGAAGGATCTTCAGTCATCATAACGTTTGCCGTAGTGCCAAGATAATTACCATAAATAATAATGGTATCGCCTGCCTGCCATTCATTGATGGAAGCAGAAGAAAGTGTTGGCACTGCTAGTACTTTGAAGGGAATACTAAACTGGTACCCGGATTTTGTTGTAAAAATAATATTCTGATCACCCGGGTTAGCCGCTTCAGGCACACGGAAAACAAGCGCCTGATCAGTATTAAAATTGGGATTAAATGGCGCAGGCACATTACCAAGGTCAAAAGTAATGGTTTGAACATTTTTAAGATCGCTGCCGGTTAAAGTGATTACTGCATTTCCCGGAGCTTCACCAGGTTCAATCTTATTTGGGTTGGGATTTATTTTAATTTCTTTTGTACAGGATGAAATGAATAACATTCCGATAAAAGAAACCGCAACCGTTTTTAAAGTATGTAACATAATAATTGTATTAAGTATTTTAATTTTTCATGTTCAGATTAATAGTATGGTACAGCACCTTCCAGCAATTTGGGATCAGCCACGGTTTCATCCTGCGGAATGGGCAGGAATAACTTGTCAACGGTTAAGTTTTGTACTTTTTGGCTGTACAGGAATTTGTTTCCATCATACACACCTCTTTCCTGTGCTTCTACTAATTGTTTTGTTTTGGCAAAATTTACAGGCTGCATACTGGCATCAAATGCCTGGCGCTGCATATCGAACCAATAATCGCCTTCAAATGCAAACTCACATTTGCGTTCTCTTAAAATATCATCCATTGTAATAGTGCTTACAGGCAATAGACCTGCTCGCTGGTGCACTGCATTAAACGCTGCTATTGCACTTGCATCGCCAGTGCTGCTGCCACCTGCAAGAACAGCTTCAGCGTAAATCAATAACACATCAGAATAACGGAGCAGGTAAGTGCAGATACTGCTTGATGTGCCACCACCACCATTTACCGGCTCTGCGGCCCTGTTAGGCCCTACTACATACTTCAAAATATTCGATCTTGTGCCAGTGAGTATTTTGTAATCTGTAGTTTGTGTTGTTACTGTATCATAGGTAAATCCATTAGGAAAATTGTCATTCACCCAATCTGCTTTGTGAAAGCCATGCTCCATTACAGACCACCCACGGCGGCGATCATTATTTGCCCATCCTGTAACAGGGTTCAATAAATCTAAAGATGGAATAACAGATGAATAGCCGTTTCCATTAGTAGGTCCTGGCTTTGTTAATGGTTGTGGCGCTGCGTAACTCATCCAGCGGTTACCACCATTCCAACCCAGGTTGTAAGCCCACTGTAATGCAAAAAGAGATTCCTTATTATTGTTTGCGGCAGTACTGGTAAACATTTTCTCAAAATCATCCAGTCCAATTACCGCAGGATTTGCGGATGCAAAATCCATTACTTCTTTTGCTTTGGCTTTTGCATTGCCATAATCTTTCAGGTACAAATAAATTTTTGCCATCAATGCTTTTGCGGAATACTTGGTAACACGGCCAGGCTGATAAGAAACATCAGGCAATACCTGCTCAGATACTTTTAAATCTTCAATAGCAAATCTTAAAACATCTTTTTGATAATACTTTGGCACCAAAGAGCCGCCTTCTTTTGTCATATCTAATGGATTATCTACAATAGGAGCATCACCAAAAGTTCTTCCAATATAGAAGTAGGCGAAAGCACGGATAAATTTTGCTTCGGCAATACCAAGATCCAAATAAGCACCATCACTCACCTTTGCTTTTTTCTGGCTGAAATTTTGAATAAGAACAGAAGCATTGCCTGCTGTTTTGTAACAGGATTTCCACGTAGCTTTTATCAAATCATCTGTAGGAACAATATTAAAATTCCAGAAAGAGTTATACTGTGTGTTGCCATTAGTACCTGTTACAGTACCACCCAGTACATCACCTACTGATGTAAAGGCTTTGTCATACCAATCGAGCCAAACAGAATTATACAGCACACCTGTAGAGCCATTTACTTCGGCAGCGCTGTTGTAATAGTTGTCAAGTGTAACGCTGCTGGTGGAAGGATGTTCTAAAAAACTTTTCTTACATCCCATCCACATACAACTACAACCTACTAGTATTAAAATGATTTTATTTTTCATGAGAAATGTATTTATTGTTTTTAGAATTCGATATTAGCGCCAATAGTGATAGTACGTGGATTAGGGAAGTGCCCGTTGTCAATATTCATCAGCCCCACCCTGTTATTAATAGCGCCTATTTCCGGATCGTATCCCGAGTATTTAGTAAAGGTTTTTAAATTTTGTGCCGAAACATATATCCTTGCGCTGGAGAAAACATTTCCCTTCCCAACTAACGTTCCGGGCAGCTTATAGCCGATAGAAATATTTTGTATCCGCAGGAATGAACCATCTTCTATATATCTGTCAGACACTCTTAAATTTCCCTGCTGTACACCAGTACCTGTATAGCGTGGCAATGTTCCATTTGGATTGTTTGCTGTGTACCTGTTAAGTACTGCCTCCACCTGGTTATTCCACGGGCTGTTCAATCCTTCAGTAAATATCCTTGTGTAGTTAAATATTTTTGCACCATAGCTGCCGTAGAGAAAAACAGAAAGATCAAAGTTTTTCCAAGTGAATGTGTTGGTAAGCCCGGCAGTAAATTTTGGATGTGGGCTGCCAATAACAGTAACATCCTGGTTGTCGATCATCTTATTACCATTTATATCTTTAAACCTGATGTCGCCTAACCAAATACCTGTTGGTGAAACAGTACCATAGTTAATAGCTGTAAGTTCCTGCTGATCTCTGAACAAACCATCAGTAACAAAACCAAAGAATGAACCAACTGGATTGCCTGCTCTTGTAACAGTAACAGTTTTAGCAGTACCATACTCATCAAAAGTTCCGAATATAGCTGTGGTGGAATCGTTTAATTTATCAAGCCTGTTTTTGTAATGGCTAAAATTTAAAGTTGTTTTCCATGTAAAGTTTTTGTTGTTGATATTGTATGTTGTAATACCTATATCGACACCTGTATTAGTCATTTGCCCGCCGTTTGTCATTGGCACTGTAATATTCAACCACGAATCTGCACTTAGCCCAGATAATATTGGCAACTGTGCAGGCAGAAGCATATTCTTTGTAATTTTTTTGTACACATCTATACTTACTTCTGCAAAGTGATTAAACAAAGTTGCATCCATGCCAGCATTGTAAGTAACTACAGATTCCCAACCCAATGCTACGTTGCCAAGGTTGGCAGGAAAACCTACAGTACCCCAGGGGCTTTGTCTTGCCAGGTCAATGTTAGTAGTGTACAAATTTTGTCCGCCTACATTTTGATTGCCTACTGAGCCTGCACCAATTCTTAATTTGAGATAATCAAGCCCTTTTATATTTTTTGCAAACTCTTCATTTGTGATGGTCCATGAAGCGGAGCCTGCATAAAATCTGCCCCAGCGTTTTTCTGGCCCAAAGCTGGAAGAGCCATCGGCCCTTGCAGTACCAGTAATTGAATATTTATTATTGAGCGTATAGCTTAAGCGAAGGAAATAAGATTCCATGCTCCATGCACCTGCACCTGCATTGATTGTTTGATTAGCAATAGAACCTACAGCAAGTGATGGAAGATTCTGCTGCAAATTATCCCTGTAAGCCTGCACATAATCCCAATTGGATGCTTGTGCTTCATGGCCTGCTGTTGCAGAAACAGAGTGTTTGCCGAATGTATTATCATAGTTAAGATAATTCTTAATTGCCCAGTAAAAGCTATTATTTCTTTCTTCACTTAATTTACTTGGGTTGATGATCAATTCATTGGTCAATGGATTTTGAACAAAAGGCTGAAAAGCTTTTTTAGCAGCCAATGTATAATCGTAGTTAAACTCATTACGCAGCTTCAATCCTTTTACAAAAGTAATTTCAGCATATATATTGCCAAATGCTTTTGAAGTTGTTACACCCACATCTCTCAACGTTGCCTGTGCCACTGGATTGGCAAACTGGCCTACTGATTGTCCCTGGAGATTAGTGCTGTTTACAAAATTTCCATACACATCTTTTGCCATTGCAGCCGGGCTGTTGTACAATACAACACTGGTAACAGCATCAAATGCATCTGATAAACCAATCTTTTGATTGCTACGGGAAAGATTACCATTAACACCAGCTCTTAACCAGGATTTTACCTGCTGGTCAATTGCAAAACGCAACGTATAACGCTTAAATTTTGTTCCTATTAAAATGCCATCCTGGTCATAATACCCACCAGAAAAATAATAAGTTGTTTTATCTGAACCGCCTGAAAATGCCAACTGATGGCTTTGAATATTTCCAGTTCGGTATATCTCATCCTGCCAGTCTGTGCCCTTCCCTAACACGCTTGTATTTTTAAATTCCCCTACAGTATCTGCACCCAATCCATAAGCCCTGATTTCTGGCACCAATGAATTTTGGTATTGTGCAAATTGTTGCAGATCCATTATTTTAAGTTTCTTAGGAATATTTTGCCAGCCATAATACACATCATAAGAAAGTTTTGACTGCCCTGCTCTTCCTCTCTTCGTTGTAATAAGCACAACACCATTAGCCGCCCTTGAACCATATATCGCCTGTGCAGAAGCATCTTTCAAAATATCTATAGAAGCAATATCTGCAGCGTTTAATAAAGCAATACCGCTTTGGGAAGTTTGACCGCTGCCTCCACCTAATACGTTTTGTTCAAGGCTTGCATTGCTCGATGCCACAGGCACACCATCAATTACATACAAAGGATCATTACCATTAACAGAAGTAACACCTCTTACTTTTACAGAAACGCCACCACCCGGCTGGCCGCCATTACTTGTAACCGTAACTCCAGATACCTTACCCTGCAGCAATTGGTCGGCTCCGGCAGCAGGAAGGTTTTTAATATCCTTTTCGCTAACAGATGAAATAGCAGATGATACATTCGCTTTTCGTGCCGTGCCATACCCAATCACCACCACTTCATTCAGTGAGTTAGGTAATGCATCAAGTGAAACCTTAAAGGTTTCATTTTTCCCAATCGTTATTTCCTGCGATTGCATACCAACATAAGTAACCTGCAGTTTTTTTACCCCGGCAGGTGCATCAATTGTAAATACACCCAGGGCATTGGTAGTTGTTTTGGCGCTGCCGGCAGATATAGTGGCTCCTTCCAAAACCTCTCCTTTATCATTGGTAACAGTGCCTGATAATTTTTTTTGGGCAAATGAAGAATAAGTAAAAAAAAGTGTGCAAATAATGGTAAAGCACGCCCATGCAGGTAGTTTGTTTCTTTTTCTCATAATAGCAAGAATGTTTTGTCAAAAGTACAATTTGACAATACCAACAAACTAATACTATTTTAACTGTTTCTAATAATATATCTATAGCATTATTAACGGCATCAATTAAAACTCAATACTAACAAGCATTACAAAGGAATAAAATTTATAAAAAAAGTATTACAAAGTAGTATTATTTTAACCTTCAAGCTATAATTTTGATGCCAGATATGAATACAAATATTATGAGGGAAATAACTCCCCTCACCAGCGCAGATTGTTTTACCATATTTACAAGGATAAAATCAGAGTTTGATTTTCCCCTGCATTCGCATGAAGAACTGGAGCTTAATTTTATCATGAACGCAAAGGGCGCCCGTAGAATTATTGGCGACCATATCAATGAAATAGACGAACTGGAACTGGTACTTGTAGGCAGTAACCTGCCACACGTATGGCAAACACATAAATGCAAAAGCAAAGAGATAAAAGAAATAACCATACAGTTTCACAAAGATTTATTTGATGAAAAATTTCTTCGCCGCAACCAAATGAGTTTTATCCGCAAGATGCTGGAGCGATCTGTCAAAGGCATTTTATTTTCAAAAGAAACCATACAGCAAATAATGCCAAGGCTTACCATACTAAGCCAGAAACAGGGATTTGATTCAGTACTTGAGCTTTTATCAATACTGCACGACCTGTCTGTTTCAAGAAACATGCATACCCTGTCTGATAATACTTTCAGCAATGCAGAGCTTAGCTACAACAGCAGAAGGATTGAGAAAGTAATGGAATATATGAACCAAAATTTTCATAAAAACATCACATTAAACGAAGCCGCCAAGCTCACCAATATGACAGCCGTTTCCTTCAGCCGCTTTTTTAAAATGAGAACCGGCATAACATTTATGGACAGCCTGCTTGAGTTAAGGCTTGGCCAGTCGTCAAGGCTGCTAATTGATACTACACAATCTGTTTCAGAAGTTGCATATAACTGCGGCTTTAATAATATTTCGAATTTCAACCGCCTTTTTAAAAAGAAAAAAGGTTGCACCCCAAAAGAATTCCGTGAAAACTACACTTATGGCAGCAGGGTGTTTATTTAATTGAAGAACGCAGAGATGCAGGGCGTAGTATAGCTCTGTTATTTCTATAGTAGGAGCTTTAACGCAACTGTGTCTTTGCAGTTCAAAATTGACAGGCTACTCATTCAAACTCATTACCTTTGCCAGCACATTATGCGTACAAAAAAACTCCATAAAGACAAGGTAAACATTATCACCCTGGGATGCAGTAAAAACATGGTTGACAGCGAAGTGCTGAGCGGCCAGCTTATTGCAAATGAAATTGATACTGTGCATGAAAACAAGAAGAAAGATCACAACATTGTAATTATAAATACCTGTGGTTTTATTGAAAAAGCAAAAGAAGAAAGCATCAATACTATTTTACAGCAGGTAGAGTTAAAGCGCCGTGGCAATCTCGACAAAGTATATGTTACAGGCTGCCTTAGTGAACGCTATAAAAACAACCTTGAAGAAGAGATACCAGAAGTGGATGCATACTTTGGCACAATGGAACTTCCATTGATATTAAAACAATTTGATGCAGATTATAAAAGCGAATTGATTGGCGAAAGATTGTTAAGCACACCACAGCATTATGCCTATATGAAAATCAGCGAGGGCTGTAACCGCATTTGTGCTTTTTGTGCAATTCCATTAATGCGTGGGCAGCATGTGAGCAGGCCTATTGAATCATTGGTAGATGAAGCTAAACGCCTGGTAGATCGTGGTGTAAAGGAAGTAATGCTGATTGCACAGGAACTTACTTATTACGGGCTCGACATTTATAAAAAAAGAGAATTGCCAAAACTTTTACATGCACTGGCTGATGTAAAAGGGCTTGAATGGATACGCCTGCATTATGCTTATCCTTCTAAATTTCCCCTAGAAATTATTGATGCCATTAAGGAAAGAGATAACATTTGCAACTATCTCGATATGCCTTTGCAACATGCGGCTAATAATGTGCTTAAGCTGATGAAGCGGCAAATTACAAGAGAAGAAATGGAAGATCTTATTGGAGAAATAAGAAATAAAATTCCAGGTATCTGTATAAGAACCACATTGATTGCCGGTTTTCCCGGCGAGACAAAAGATGATGTGGAGGAGTTGAAAACTTTTTTACAAAAAATGCGTTTCGATAGGGTTGGCACTTTTACTTACAGTCACGAAGAAGGCACCAGCGCTTATGAAATGAAAGATGAATTAACAGCGGAAGAAAAAGAGGAAAGGGCGCAGGAAATAATGGAAGTGCAGCAGGAAATAAGCCTTGAAAAAAACCAGGCAAAAGTTGGTAAAACATTTAAAGTAATTATTGACAAGAGAGAAGCCGGCCGTTATCTTGGCCGAACAGAATTTGACAGCGTGGAAGTGGACAATGAAGTAATTATCCATTCAAAGAAAAAACTAAACGCTGGTGATTTTGTAAATGTAAAAATTACAAAAGCCTACGACTACGATATTGAAGGCGAAGTGATGGAGTAGCAAGCTATTGATGATAAGTGATGAACTGGCTACTTCTATTTTAATACTCTTTTAGTAACCCTCTCTCCTTTCTCATTTTTAAATTCAAAAAAATAAATACCGCCATTCCAGTTTGTAACTGGCACACGAAAATAATTATTACCTGCTCTTAACCTGTAAGAGCTGTACCACATCAGCCTGCCTGCAGCATCCATCACTTTTACCTGCAACACCTGGCTTTCTTTTGATTGTACAATTACATAATCGCCGTCTTTAAATGGATTTGGCAAGGTGTTTATTAAAAAAGAACTGTTGACATCTCCCGGATAATCGGCACAACTGCCAACGTTAGAAAGGTTTTTATCAATCCAGTCAAGCCTTGCAGCAAGCCATTGCTTTAATGTTTGAATTTCTCCTTCATAAGAAGTGGGAATGGGTTGTGGGTTTGGCCATACATATTCGCCCAATACTGGCCATTGAACAAAGTGCCTTTGTCTTGCTTCGGCAGTAAAATTTACTATCGAATCAATTACTTGATAACAATGACTGATGCTTAATGTCGTTGCTCTAAGATCTTTCCAGCGGCATTTCAATTTGTTTTTAAAAGCCGAATCTGATAAAAACTTATCCCACCAAAAAGGAACCTGCCAAAAATCTGTTGGGCAAACACTGTTAAATTTATACGACCACCCGTCAATATTACTGCCATTGCAATAATCTGCATTTCTAAAAGCAAGATCATAATCCCACACAGGACCAGCTTTAATTTTGCCTCCTTTGCTGTTCCGGTCTTTATAAAAATAACTGCTGAGGCGATAGCCGTCCACATTGCGGCTAACTTCGTTTACAATAAAATAATCGATAAACGTTTTTTCATCTGCAAAGTGCCGCCAGCCAATTGCGGTATCCTGGTAAGAGCCTGCATGAAGTGCATTTTCAAAACTATCTGCATATGATTTTATGTATGTCTTTTGTTCTGGTGTAATACTACTCTCTTTTGGGTAAACGTAGCTGTACTGTACAATGCCACTGCCGGCAGCATATTGCGAAAACCATCCATTGGCTTCTTTATCAATACTAAAAATATAGCCGCCTGTTACTGCATCGCCGGTATTATCACTGGTGCTCATTGAACTGATATTTACCCTGCCTGTTTTTCTTTTAATTTTTTCCATGAACACATATATGCCCTTGTATTCACCGTTCAATATCAGCTCTACGTAACGGCAATGTGCAGCCCAATTACCCATTTCATTACTCATATTGTAAGCAAGGAAATTATGCATCAGTGTTTTATCATTATATGGTGCATACAATACCCAATCGCTTTCCTGTGGCAAACCAAAGAGCGGCCTGTTTACAGAGCTGCCGCTACTATTCCACAACTCAATGCTGTATGATTTCATGGGGAACATCTGCGAAGACTGTCCCCTTATTTCAATACCAATTTTACCATCGTAGTGGTTGTATATATCTGTAATATTATTTCTAACACCATCACCATTCCAGATAATACCCATACCAGCCATTATCTTTGGGTCGTCTATTATTTCCTGCCCGTTAGTATTAATGATGATAATTGGGAGGTTAGAAGAAGTAAGCTGTGCTGAAAGTATATTTGCTGAGAAAGCAATTGTAAGGAATAGGATGACTTTTTTCATAAAGCATTATTTCTGCAGGAATAAAGTTATCTGTTTTTAATAATCTTTATTGTCTTTACAAAACCGTTCTGCTGCACCCTTACAATATAAAGACCCGGAACAAAAGCTTCCCCGAAAATATAATTTCTTTGCTCTCCTGTTGTAGTATAAACAGTTTTACCATCAGTTGCAAAAACTGTAACAGATATTTTGTCTGCACTTCCCCCTATTAGTTGTAAATAAAATGAGGATGTTGATGGGTTGGGTACAACGGCAATTTGCATATTTTTTTCTTCGGCAATAGTTGGCATACTTACAGGCATTGGCCTTGCAGCGGCGATGGTAATAGTTTTAGAACTGGTGCAACCATTGGCATCCGTTACTGCAAATGATCTTGTGCCTGTGGCAATATTGGTAAATACTCCAGTACCTGTATATGGTGCAGTGCCTCCTGTAGCTGTTACTGTAACTGTAGCTACGCCAGCAACTACAGTACCTGCGCTAACACTTACTTCAAGTGGCGTTGGTTGAGCAATACCAATCCGTACGGTACCCACATTGCCTGCGGCATCTCTTACTTTAAAATAATAAGAACCGGCAAGCATAATATATACACCCGTTCCAATATATGGTGGAATACCACCTGTGGCTGTTACAGAAATAGTACCCGAGCTGCCATTGCATTTTGCATTAACGGCACTGGCAAAAACCTGAAATATAGCAGGCTGGGTAAGTGTAATAGAAACTGAATCCGTACAACCTTTTGCATCAGTGATAATATAACGGTAAGTGCCTGCACCAATATTGGCAAAGTTGCCAGTACCGGTGTATGGAGCGGTTCCACCACTGGCTGAAACAATTATTGTAGTGAGTCCGCCAAAAACCGTAATAGGAGCAGCACTGATACTTACCCTTAATGGCGCTGAGGGTTGGGAAATAGAAATTGTATTTGTGATAGCAACACCTCTTAAATCTTTTACTACATAAGTATAAGTGCCGCTACCTACGGTGAATATACCTGTGCCTGTATATGGAGGAATGCCGCCAGCAGCCGATATAGTAACCCTAGCACTATCACCATAGCAATTAATATTAGAATTGCTTATTTGCACAGTAAATGGCGCTCTTATAATGGAAGTATCTTTCACTAAAATTTTTGAAGTAAATGGTTTAAGCGTAATCGTACCTGCATAATATGACGCATCTACACCTACATAGTTGGCACCAAGGTTTACAATACGATCTGAATTCGTTGCATTGTATTCAAAACGCAGGTAATCGTCCTTTGCATACACATCTGCATCTACTTCATAAAACTCTATGTTATCTATATAAGTAGTGCCGGAGTTTTGTTCTATCTCTATTAAGAAACTTGCACTTGTTTCATTGGAAGGTGCAGCAAATAAAAATTCATGCTGCTTAACAGATGTGCCAAACGAGTTAATCTGAAAAGGGGTTAAACTTGTATATGGTGAAGCCGTTTTTCTTATTGATGCCCTTACAATGCCACGATTGGTGGTACCAAGTGTGCTAAACCGAAGCACATATTTTTTTGTGTTACTTACTGAACCTACAGTGCTGTAAAGTAATCCATACCTGTTTGCAACCGGAGAACTAAAACTTGTCCTGAGTGAGCCTCCTGATATTCGGTTGTTGTTGTCCCAGGCACTGGTAGTACCGGTACCATAAGTAGTAATACCACTTATATTGCTATTAAATGTGCCATTGCTGAAAGCATTATTCCCAATAATATTTCGTATTTGATAAGCAGGCGCTTCCCTGAAAGGCCGCTTACTGGCAGCATCAAAACCGGTATATGATTTCCATACTTCAAATGACTGTGGTGATATGGGAACTAATGCACCGCCGGCGCTTTCATATACTTCGTAATAAAACCCTGTTGCATTGCTGCTGCTGTGATAATTACTGTCGATAATACCTGCATTTCTCAGCTCCTGTTGTACATTGGATGAACCACTTTCATCAAGAGCTGCATTGGTGTAGTAGAGATTTCTCTGGTTACTTGCTTTTGGATAAAAAATATTGTTCTTAATAACAAGATTACTAATAACAGCCCCGGGCCACCTCATAAAACTTACTGCATTAAGATTATTGTAAGAAGTATTGCCTGTAAGGGTAATATTTACCGGGTTATTGCAATGAAAACCATTTTTACCTACATTAAAAACGGAGTTATCAATCACATTAACATTCATAATCTTACCATCAAGATATATACCCGATACATAAGCATTGGCAGACGATCGGCCATCGGGTGCCCCAATACCATTCATTACAATATTATTTTTAATTACCCTGTTGGTATAGTATGCATCTGCACCGCCATTGGTTGGCACCCATGAATAAATACCACCAGCATCGTCTTTGTTAAAACAAAAATTACTCACCACATTTTTTTGCACTAATACATTGCTTCCGTCAAATTCTATAGCTACATAGCCGGAGCTGTCCACAGAATTATTTTCTACAAGCAGGTTCCTGTCAAGTGCCACTGAAACTGATTTGTAAGAATTACCGCCGCTGGCCCCCATACCCCTTATTGCACCTGTTTTTTTAATAGTACAGCCCCTTATTATCACATTCGAATCATTATCACATACAAGCCGTATAGCATTGCTGAGACTATTATAAGTACTACTGTTTTCTACCAGGATGTTAGAAGTGTTTTCCATATACACTGCTGTTTCTCCCATGTTGGTAAAACTGCAGTTTTGTATCCTGATATAATTTGACTCACGTGCATATACACCATACACGTTGGCTCCGTCAAAAGCAATGTCTTTAAAACTGATATACCTCCTGTTGCTGGCAGAAACAAGATTATCTGCCGTAGCAATTTTTAGTACATAAGAGGCAGGAGCTGCCGTGCCAAAATACACCTTCAGCTTACTGGTTGCCGCATCAAAAAACCATTCGCCAAATTGGTCGAGTGTACGGATATCGTTTTGAATAAAGTATCCATAGTTTTCTGTACACCCGTAAGTAGAAGCACCATTATTAGAGAAATAGATAGTACTACCGTTATGATTGGTAATACGGCAGCGGTCAAGCACCCACAGCTTTTTTCTTATCACCACATCAGCGCCTGTCCAGTTGATTGTACTGGTGAGTTCATCATCTGTAATAGAAGTTGCTGCCGGTGCATCAGTAAAAGATTCGTATTTGAGGTAGCCGCCGCTGCCAGATGACTCATTGGGATAGCGGCCCATTGGCTGCGGCTGATTATTTATCACTACCAAATCTGGATTTGAAACGGATATTGCACCACTGCTGTAAATGCCGTTACCATCATTTGACCAGGCACTAATAGTAGTGAATCCGGAAATAACTGGCAACGCTCCACTGCCATAAGCTGCCAGGGTGATGTATTTGCTATTGAGGCCCGAAGCACTTATTGTAATACTTCCATAAAAAATATCTCCTCTTTTAAAAAGGATGCTGTCGCCGGCAATAAGTGTGTTGAATACTGAATTAAGTTTGGCGATAGTACGCCACGGAGTTGCTGCTTCCTGGGCTTGTATTGAAGTATATGTATCGTTGCCAGTACTGCTGGAAAAATAATAGGTTTTACCACTGGCCGATGAAAGTAACAGGCATAGCACAACCATTGGCATTAACCTCCAGTAAACTTTATTCAACGGGTTGGCATTACAAATCATGTATTGGCTCCTGTTTAGTTTATTATCATAGCATGGTGGTGCCGGCTTTTTAGCACTACTTCTGGAACATGGGAACGGGATTTCAAATAAGTAATGGATTAACGATTGCCCTAATAACTGAGCAATTTTGAGTTCGTTGGGAGGGATGTAAAATTCGGAGGAATTGGAGTTTGCTGGTAACTGGTAATAGTAGTAATATTACCAAGTGCTAAAGATAACAGATGTGAGTAACATTAAATGCTATGGTTTAAAATTAATTTCCTGTTCTTAACCCCCGTTAAACGAAAGGGTTACAAGTTGGCTGTTTTTTCAAACAATCATACATTTGGTCTTTAACAGCTGGCATGTAAACAATACCTATTAAAAATTTTACAGGTATGTTTTTTATACTAAATACTGCGGAAACTACGTTAAAGTGCCAAACTGCTATCGTAAAATCCCCACCCGCTTGTAAAGGCTTTACAAACAGCGGTGCTGGGCTGCAAAATACATTGCAAGAATTATGAACAAACAGCTAAAAAGCTATTTACAAAAAATCATTGTTGTGCTGGACCTTATCGTCCTCAACATAGCTTTTTTTATTTCCAGGCTTATTTTTGGCGGCCGTATAGATTCTCAATCCTTTGATTCATATCTTGAATTCTGGATTTGCCTCAATGTTTTCTGGATGGTTCTTTCTTTCATTAGCCGAACCTATGCCGAAAACAACATTATCAATTTTGAATTTTTTACAAAACGTACATCACAGGTTTACCTGCTGTGGATTATTGCCATGCTGTTCTTCCTGTTTTTTTCCAGGCAGTTTGAAGTATCCAGGTTTTTTACCATCGTTACTATTATAATATTTGGCGTAAGCCTGTTTGTAAACCGGTTTTTATTCCTTGGTATTCAAAACTATTTTAAAAGACGAAACCAGTTTACAAATAAAGTACTCATCATAGGTTACAACGAAACAGCAAAAAAATTGGAAAACTATTTTGAGGAAGAAGGTTTTAATGCCCATCTGCTTGGATTTGTAGAAGACGAAAATAATGTGAGGGAGCTTACCCGGCATCCCATCATTTCCGACATAAAAAACACAATACAAACTGCCATTGAAAATGATGTGCAGGAGATATTCAGCACCATTACACCTGAACAAAACAAGGAAATTTATACGCTGATGAACAAAGCTGAGAGTGAGTGCATCCGCTTTAAAGTGGTGCCCGACCTTTCTATTTTTGTAAACAAACCAGTAGTAATAAATTATGTAAGGGATTTACCTGTTCTCTCTCTCCGCAGCGAACCACTGGATGATGTAGGCAACCGTTTTAAAAAACGTACGCTTGATGTAACAGTATCGCTATTAGTAACCATATTTATCTTATCGTGGCTGGTGCCCATACTTGGCCTGCTTATAATTTTAGAATCGAGAGGTCCCATATTTTTTGCACAAATCCGTAGCGGCAGAAACAATAAAACATTCCGATGCTTTAAGTTCAGGAGTATGGCGGTTAACAAAGATTCTGATACAAAACAAGCCACAAAGAACGATAAGCGTATCACCCGTATTGGCAAGTTTATTCGTAAAACAAGCCTTGATGAGTTTCCACAGTTTATTAATGTACTAAAAGGTGAAATGAGTCTCGTAGGCCCCAGGCCACATATGGTAAAACATACAACAGATTACTCTAAGATTGTGGATCAGTTCATGGTGCGCCAGTTTTTAAAACCAGGTATTACAGGCTGGGCACAGGTAAACGGCCTTAGGGGTGAAATAACAGACAATGAACAAATCATTAACCGTGTAAATGAAGACCTTTGGTACCTCGAAAACTGGACAATATGGCTTGACATCCGTATTATGTTCCTTACTGTTTACAAAGTGTTTAAGGGAGATGAAAAAGCATTTTAAGAAAAAAGGGAAATCAATATCGCAAGACAAATTTTGTACAACTTTACAGCACCAAAAAAGCAGGACCGCTCTTTCATTGTTTAAACAGTAATTTCTTTTTGAGCAAAGGGATAAATCTTATATTTTTGACAATATTATTTTGAAAAGAAAACTATCGATACCACTGTTTGCATTAGTAATGCTCCTTGCATTTTCGGTAAATATTTTTGCATTTTGCCCCTGCTCACATGATTGCAGTACAAAAGCAAAAAAAGAACAGGGTATTAAGTCTTGTTGCAAAGCAAAAAAAACAAAAAGCTGTACGCAAAAAGATTGTGGCTGCGAAAAGAATATTGTAAAATTTCAGATGCTTGAAAAAAGAGTATCGCAAAATTATATTGCTATACAGGCGGCTTTAATAGAATTACCTCAAATTTTTCCTGTAAAAACATGTGCCGGAAATATGCTGATGCATACGCATTCTGCATACAAGGAAGTTTTATGCTCTGTTTCCCCTCCAGATTACTGCATACTATATCGTCAATTCAGGATTTAATTATTTATCCAAAGCAATAGTAATTTAACTTACCTCTGAACGTTCTGTATAATGCCTCCACATACGGAACAGAAAAGACAAACAGTTAACTGAAAGATGAAAGGATGATTGTTCATTCTTTTTTGCAAAAAAGAATGACTAACAGAATAAATTCAAAATGATGATGCCACAAGGCATTAAGGCTGGTATCATAAAAAAATAAAACACTACAACCGTTTTTTATAAATGGCAACATTTGCAGAACTAAAAAAGAATTTAAAGAAAGATTATACAGGCCTTTCTCCTTTACGGCTGGCACTGCTTGGAGATACTGCCACACAGTTTTTGGGGCAGGCGCTCCGTGGTGCAGGATATGCAGAAGGATATGACCTGAAGCTTTGGGAGGCAGACTTTAACCAGGTAGAACGCCAGGTGTTTGATCCGGGAAGTGAATTGTACGAATACAACCCGGATATTATCATCATCTTTCAAAGCAGTCACAAACTACTTGGAGCTTATAATAAATTGAATGCTGAAACCTATTCATCACTTGCAGAAAGCAGGCTACAAATGGTAAACAGCATGTATCAGCAACTTAAGCAAAGCCTTAAAGCAAAAATTATTTATTACAACTACACAGAAATAAATGATGCTGTATTTGGCAACTATGCTAATAAGGTTACTTCATCCTTTCTGTATCAGCTTCGAAAGTTGAACGTAGGGCTTATGGAACTGGCAGCAAGCAATCCTGACTTTTTTATCTGTGATATTTCAACGATACAAAACCAGGTAGGTAAAGCTAATTTTTTTCAAAGCAGTATTTATATTAATACCGAAATGGTATTAAGCATTGACGCATTGCCTGAAGTGGCATCTAAAACGCTTGATATAATAAAAGCGCTGAATGGCAAATTTAAAAAATGTGTAATACTCGATTTGGATAATACCACCTGGGGCGGCATTATTGGCGATGATGGGTTGGAAAATATACAAGTAGGCAGCCTTGGTATTGGTAAAGCATTCAGTGAATTTCAATACTGGATAAAAAAGTTGCAACGCCGTGGTATCATTGTAGCAGTATGCAGCAAAAATACAGAAAGCATCGCCAAAGAGCCATTCGAAAAACATCCGGATATGGTGCTGCGGCTTGCAGATATAGCTGTATTTGTTGCCAACTGGGAAACAAAAGTTGACAACATACGTCATATTCAAAGCATACTGAACATTGGTTTTGACTCAATGGTGTTTTTAGATGACAATCCCTTTGAAAGAAATATAGTGAGGGAAAATATTTCTGGCATTACAGTGCCGGAATTACCTGAAGACCCGGCAGAATACCTTGAGTATCTATATTCGCTCAATCTTTTTGAAACCATTTCGTTTAGTGGTGAAGATGCAGAACGCACCAGGCAATACCAGGTAGAAGCAGAAAGATCTGTGTTACAAAAAAGTTTTGCCAGCGAAGACGAATTTTTGCAAAGCCTTGAAATGGTTTCGATAGTGGAACCTTTTACAAAATTCAATACACCAAGAGTTGCACAATTGTCTCAACGCAGCAACCAATTTAATTTAAGAACAGTGCGTTATACAGAGGCGGATATTGAAAGTATTGCCGGAAATAGTAACTATACTCCATTCACATTTACCTTACAGGATAAGTTTGGCGATAATGGGCTTATATGCATTATCATTTTGAATAAACAAAGTGCTGATACATTGTTTATAGAAACATGGCTGATGAGTTGCCGTGTGCTTAAGCGTGGCATGGAGGATTTTACATTAAATACAATTGCAACCTTTGCAAAAGAAAACGGGTTTACTTATTTGCTGGGAGAATACATACCTACAGCAAAAAACGAAATGGTGAAAGATCATTATAAAAAACTTGGTTTTACCGAAGAAGGCAACTACTGGAAACTGGATGTAAAACAATACCAAACCAAAAAATGTTTTATCAATAAAAAAACACAATAAGATGAACAGGGAAGAAATTTTAATCAAAATACAGGAAGCATTTACCGATACACTTGATGAAGACAATGTTTCTATTTCGGAAAACAGCACGGCTGATGATGTAGAAGGATGGGATTCACTCACCCATGTACAATTAGTAGTAGCAGTGGAGAAAAAATTTAAAATCCGTTTTTCTTCAAAAGAAATACAAAGCTGGAAAAATGTTGGCGAAATGATCGACAGCATTGTAAGCAAACAATAAAAGCAGTCCTTTTTTAATCCATATCCCTTTTTGAAAACTAAAAATTTATCCGCCAATAAAACGGAAGGAATATGGTATTTAACTCAATTACATTTTTAATTTTCTTTGTATGCACATTACTGGTGCATTACCTGTTGCCTGCCAAATACAGATGGATATGGGTGCTGGCAGCCAGTACATTTTTTTATGCCTTTGCAAAACCTTCCTTTTTGCTGGTACCTGTACTTGTAACTGTGATGGCATATTTTGCCGGGTTGCAAATTGAGAAAGCTGAATCTGACAAAAAGAAACAAACGTTTTTTAATATAAGCGTAGTAGCAATTGTGCTGGTGCTGGTGTTTTTCAAATACACAGATTTTTTCACCTCAGCATTTACGGATTTTTTTAACCTTGTTTCCGGCAAGCAGGTACAAAATAATTTCCTCTTGCATATTGCCGCTCCATTAGGTATTTCATATATCACTTTCCAGGCTATCGGCTATCTTATTGAAATAAAAAGAGGCGATGAAAAAGCGGAAAAACATTTTGGGCATTTTGCAACATATATTTTGTTATTTACAAAAATAATTGCAGGGCCAGTTGAAAGGGCTCATCATTTTTTGCCGCAGCTAAAAACTAACCGGCAACTTACTTATGAAAACTTTGTAAACGGTGCCCGGCAAATGCTCTGGGGGCTTTTCAAAAAACTGGTAATTGCAGACAGGCTTTCTATTTATGTAAATGCGGTGTACAACAATTATGAACATCATTCAGGCTTTACATTATTGTTTGCATCTGTTTGCTACACGTTTCAGATATATGCAGATTTTTCGGGCTATACCGATATGGCGCTTGGCCTGTCGAGAATGCTTGGCTATGAACTTAGCCCCAACTTTAGCCGGCCGTTGCTGGCAAAATCAGTTACAGAGTTTTGGCGCAAGTGGCACATTTCCCTTTCAACCTGGTTTGCTGATTATTTTTATAACCCTATTGCCATTGCCAAGAGAGATTGGGGACAATGGGCAGTAATATATGCCTGCTTTGTTACATTTACCGTACTTGGGTTTTGGCATGGCGCCAACTGGACATTTATCATCTTTGGGTTTTTGCAGGGGCTTGTACTGGCATTGGAAATGCTTACAAAAAAACAACGCAAAAACATGCGTAAGCAAATACCAAAATGGCTCAACGACAGCGGCGGTATCCTGTTTACTTTTATTTCGTTCACCTTTGCATCCATTTTCTTCAGGGCGGATACAGTTACTGAGGCTTTAAGCATAATAAAAAAGATTGGCACATTAAGCGGACCATTTTTTTACGACAGCGCTTCTATGCTTATGTTTATACTTATGGGTATCTTTTATCTCGGCATATATGAATTAAAGAAAGAATTTTTTGATAGCCGATTTACACTTGCAGGCAGCAAATACTGGCTGGTTCGTAATGGATATTATTGTATGCTGATTATCATTATACTGGCTACAGGAGTGTTTGATGGCGGAGAATTCATTTACTTTCAATTTTAAAGTACGGTACTAATGGCTACTGAAACTATTAATAAAAAAAGATTTAGCAAACCGCTGCTACAGGCCTTATTATTTATTGCACTGGTAGCAGCAGCTGATTTTATTGTTGGCAAAGCACTTAAGTATTTTTATAAGCACCAGTCATCCGGCTGGGATTATGCTACCCGTTATGCAGCAGAAGAAACAACAGCAGATGTACTGGTATTTGGTGCATCGAGGGCACAGCAGCAATATAACCCTGCCATAATGCAGGACAGCCTGAAACTTAGCTGCTACAATGTAGGCAGGGATGGTACACCTTTTTTCTATCACTATGCCATACTGCAAACTGTACTTAAAAGATATACTCCCAAAATTATTATCCTGGATTGTGAGTATGCAGCACTTGCGAAAACAGAAACCAGTTACGAAAGGCTTTCATCACTGCTGCCTCTGTACAATGATCATCCAGAAATAAGAAGTATTGTAAACATGCGTGGGCCTTTTGAAAAGTATAAACATATTTCAAGCATTTATCCATACAACTCTATGCTGTTTAAAATAGCGGTTGCCAACCTTGAATCAAACAAGAAAGAAAAGGAAGATATACTTGGTTATGTACCACTGAGAGGAAGCCTTAAAACACCGGTAAAAACTTATGACTTTACTAAACCATACGAGCTGGACACAGTGAAAGTAAACATGCTGAAAATGTTTATTGATGATTGTCGTACAAGAAATATTCAGCTCTACTTTGTAACATCCCCCTATTATATGAAAACAATCGGAACAGATTATTCCAACGATGCTACAAAAAAACTGGCATCAGAACAAAACATTCCTTTTATTGATTATTCAAAAGATACATTCTACTATAGCAAACCTCAATTGTTTGATGACACAGTACATTTAAACTTCAACGGATCGAAAATATTTTCTTCGCTGATAGCATCTGAATTAAAAAAAGACCTGCACAAATAAACATCATATCTATTCAATGAAAGAACCCCCTGGCAAGTGGGGGCTCTTTACTGTATACTTATCGAAATCCTGGCTGGCTATTACTCACTTAGCACTGTTCTTACAGCACTGTATTCATCTGTAAACAACTTGATGTAATAAACGTTGTTAGCAATGGCAGAAATATTATCTGTAATACTGTTGGTTCCAGTACTAAGCTGCACTTGTTTCTTCAGCACTACCCTGCCAACAGCATCAGTCATAATAATTGTTAACTGCTGTTCTTTTATGCTGGTTACACTTAATCTTACATTCGATGCTGATACAACTGCATTTTCAGTTGCAAAGGTTTGCCTGCTGTTCATATTTACAGCTATTATTTTACTGTAAGCTATCTGCCCATCTTTATCCACCATCACCAGTCTGTAGTAATTGATACCTGCTGACGGGCTGTTATCTAATGCAGTATAAGTATTTTGCTGATCCCTGTTGTTGGAAGTAACCTGGCCAATAGTTGTAAAGTTTCTTCCATCTGCACTTCTTTCAATTATATAATGGCTGCTGTTTATTTCAGAAGTGGTAACCCATGTAAGGTTTACTTTACTATTTCTTGCAACACCTGCAAAATTTAATAGCTTAACAGGGAGAATACTGGAAACATTTACTGAAACTGTATCCTTACTTACATTGCCCCTGATATCTATCACGCTAAATTCAAATTGATATGTACCAAGCACCAATCCTGAAACTTTTGTGCTGGCGCTTCCTGCACTAACTATGGTAAACTGTACCGGACCGGCAATTTTTCTCCATGCATATGTGGCAATAGTGCTGCCAGAAGCAGTACCATTAAGCCGTACTGTATCAGCAGGGAGGTAAACATTCTTGTCAGGCCCTGCACTACATGACGGTAATGTATCTATCAATCCAATTTTCACCAATACTTTAGAGCTATATGGTTGCAGTGTGATTGTACCGTTGTAAATAGTGCTGTCAACACCTGCATATTTGCCATCAAGCGTTATAGTTCTTGCAGCATCAGTGGCATTATATTCAAAACGCACCTGGCTTGCAATTGAATTAACTGTGGCATTCACTTCATAAAACTCAATATCATCAATATAGGTAGTGTTTGAATTTTGTTCAATTTCAATAACCAGGCTTCCGCCTGCATCAGCTATTGGTGCATCAAACAAAAATTCCTGTACAATTTTATTAAGGCCAAATGATTTAGTTTGTGTAGGCACCAAGTTATTGTAAGGTGAAGCTGTTTTTCTTATGTAAGCCCTTACAATACCATTGGTGGAAGTGCCCAACGTTTTAAACCTTAACATATATTTTTTTGCATTACTGATGGCACCTACCGGGCTATGCAAAATACAGTACCTGTTAGGGGTTGCCACAGAAAAATTAACCCTTAAACTTCCTGCACCAGTTATCTTAGTTGTGTTGTCCCATGCTGCTGTTGTATTAGCACCAAATAAAGTGATACCCGAAATATTGCTTGTAAACTGAGAATTAGTAAACAAGTTTGCACCAACTGTATTGCTTATTGTATATGGCACAATTTTCTGTGCCGGCCTTTTTGATTTTAAGTCATAATTAGTTCCTGCCCTCCATCCATCTAATGAATATGGCGAAGATGGAATATTTGCACCTCCTTCAGTTTCATATATTTCAAAATTAAAGCCAGCATCAGTAAATGTGTTATAATAATTGCTATCAATGCTTCCCAACGTTTGAAGGTTAGCATTAAGCGTAGTGGCAACAGGTGTATTAAGTGCAGCATTTACGTAGTACAGGTTACGCTGTGTAGCGTTGTAGGGAAACGAAATATTTTGCTTGATATTAAGATTGGTAATAGAACCCCAGGCCCATCTCATGAAACTAATATCCTGCAGATTATTAAAAAAAGTGTTTCCTCTAATAGTAACATTTGCTGGATTATTACAATGAACTCCGTTCTTAGAGCTGTTAAATACTGTATTATCCTGCACAATTACATTCATCGTTCTGCCATCAAGATAAATACCTGCACAATAAGGATTAGCCGAGTTAGTACCGAATGGCGCTGATATGCCATTTCCGATTATATTATTTCTCACTATTCGGTTGGTATAAATGGTACTTGGGCTGGCATCTGTACCGCCAACATATGTATATATACCACCATTATCATGAAGCCTGTAACAGAAATAGTTTACAAAATTCTTTTGCACCACCACATCATTACCGTTAAACTGAATACCAGCAAGTCCTGTTGTATCTACTATATTATTCTCAATAAGGGCATTATTTTGCATTACTACATACATGCCTTTATAATCAGAATCTTCATAAAACGATCCCATGCCGGAAAGCTGGCCGGTGTTGGTTACACGGCAGCCCCTTACTGTACCATTCGTTTTGCTACGACAGATTAACTGTATAGCATTTGACAAAACATTGTTAGTATTTACATTTTCCACCAGCACATTTGATGTATTAAAAACCTGTACAGCCCTGCTTCCAATATTCTTAAAATTGCAATTCTGAATTTTCACATTATCGCCATAGTATGAATACACACCGCTTGAATTAGCTCCTTCAAAATCGATATTGCTGATGCTGATATAAGTACGGGAAGCAAGGTCAACTAAAGTATCTATTGTACTAACCTTTACTACATAACTTGATGGCAGGTTAGTACCAAAATACATTGAAAGTGATTTTGCTGTAGTATCATAATACCACTCCCCCAACTGATCGAGTGTACGGATATCGTCCTGGATAAAGTAACCATGGCCAATTTTTGCAGTTGATAACAAAGGTGTATTTCCTTTATTAGCATTGCGGCCCATTCGATATGTAAAAGTGCCGCCAGTATGATTAGTAATAATGCACCTGTCGATAATCCAGCCATTTTTCCTGATGGCAATTTCAGCACCTGTCCAGTTTACTGCAGATGTCATTTCATTATCAGTAATGGATGTAGAGGTTGCTGATTCAAAAGCAAGGTAACCGCCGTTTGCGTCGCTTTCATTTGGATACCTGCCTATTTGTGCCGGCCTGTCATTCAGGGTTACCATGTTAAGGTAATTCTTTGTTGTAATAGTGGCTTTATATATGCCTGTGCTTACAAGTGTCCATGATGAGAGTGTAACAAAACCTGTGATTAATGGCCTTGCCCCGGTACCGTAAGCAGAAAAATTGAGGTTATTACGGTTGGGAACAATGGCACCTAAAAAAACATCTCCTCTTTTAAGGAGGATACTGTCATTGGCTGCAAAAGTGAATGCATTGACTTTTGACAATGTTTTCCATGCTGTTGCAGGCGAAGTACCAGCAGCAGCATCGTTGCCGGTTGCTGAAACATAGTAGTTAGTGGCGTTGGCAGTAAATGTTACTGCAACAATTGCCATCATGAGTAACAGTCGTTTCATAGTTACATGATTTAGGTTTTCCAGGATTTTGGTTAATAGCAAAGGATTGCCAATACGGTAAAAAACTCCGTTCTAATCGCTGTATGTTTTACAGCGATTACAAAAAACTATTGCTGGTAGCCGTTAAGCCCCCATACATTTTTCCTTAAGCCTGTTGATTTTCAGCAATGTGAGCAATGCCATTAAGGCAAGTTGATTGCTGTTGGGTGAGGATAGTGTTTTCATAGTTTCCAAGTTTAATAAAGTACGGTAACGCTTTACTATCTTTTATCTATAAACCATAAAACTGTTTGAAATTACTTCAGCGAAGAGAGCTGGTTTTTCATTTTCACAGGTTACAGGCTTACGGATTAATTGTCGGATTCGGATGCTTAATGTTTTGCTAAAATTATGCCAAACACTAAATCGTCATTTACTTTTTTTTACTGCAATTGAAAATGAAACAAGAAAACTTTTTTGAAAAAAAATACATTACAATGAATGCATGGAAGAAATAAATCAGTTTTCATAGTTCCAAAATACAAGTACGGTCGGTAACGGATTGAAGGCTATTCCAACGAATGAAACCTTGCGGATTAGAAATAAAACAAAAAACACTTACTAAATATTGCTTAGTGCTTTTATTTTTTTACAAAATTGGGTACTTGTGCCCGGTGTTGATCGTAAAAACACGAATGCATAAACGGTATTTTTCCAATATAGAAAAGTTGATTTACGTCATTGAATACAGGAAGTCTTTTAACAGTGCCGCATCTACATTAATCTTAGTGCTTTGCTTTTGTGCATTTATCTGTGCTGCCACAGAAGCAGGCAATGGTATTGTTTCCCCAATAACAGGCTCTACCACGTCAAAGAATTTTACAGGATGGGCAGTTTCCAACACAATTCCTTTTTGATTTGGGTTGCTTTTTAAATAACGCTCTAATGCTAAATAGCCCACAGCACCATGAGGGTCAAGTAAATATTTTTGATTTTGATATACTGATTTAATAGTTGCCCTTGTTTCATCATCAGTGATGCTTACGCTGCTTAAAACTTTTTGAAGAGTTACAAATTCATTATTAAATATCTGCAGTATCCTTACAAAATTGCTGGGGTTGCCAACATCCATTGCATTAGAAATAGTTGCAACTGCTTTCTTGGGTTCATACTGCTGTGTTTGCATAAATGCAGGCACCACATCATTTGCATTACAGGCAGCAATAAAATGTTGTACCGGCAAACCGCTTACATGTGCTAATATGCCTGCACAGATATTTCCAAAGTTACCGCTGGGCACACATATCACAGGTGGATTTTCTTTATCTGCCCATTGCTTGTATGCAAAGAAATAATAGAATTGTTGCGGCAGCCATCTTGCAACGTTGATTGAATTGGCCGATGTAAGGAAGATTTGTTTATTTAAATCTTCATCTGCAAAGGCTTGCTTTACCATTTGCTGACAATCATCAAATGTTCCATTTACTTCAAGCGCATGAATATTTTTACCGAGTGTGGTCAATTGTTTCTCCTGAACAGAACTTACTTTTCCTGACGGATATAATATCACAACATCCACACCTTCCACACCATAAAAGCCATTTGCAACAGCACCACCGGTATCTCCTGATGTAGCAACAAGTACTGTTACTTTTTTATTCTCCCCTTTTACAAAATAGCCAAGGCAACGGCTCATAAATCTTGCACCTGTGTCTTTAAATGCTAATGTTGGGCCATGATATAATTCAAGTGAAGAGATTGTATCATTGATCTTCACCAGCGGAATATCAAAACTTACCGTTTCACTTACTATCTGTTGCAATTCATTTTTTGGGATAGCATCTCCCACATACGGTGCAATTACCCTGTAAGCAATTTCTTCTTTTGAAAACTGGTTGATATTTTTTATCAAGTCTTCCGGCAACGAAGGAATTTGTTCAGGAAAGTATAATCCTTTGTCTGGCGCTTGTCCTTTTATTGTTGCTTCCTTAAAACTTACAACCGGGGATTTATGATTGGTACTGTAGTATTTCATTTTTTATAACACGAATTGTTTTTTTGCCACAGATTGCACTGATTAGTTTGTTTGCCACGAATTACATTAATTGACACGAATGCTTTTTACTTCCTTATTTAACCACCTTTACCCCTTCCATATTTATTGTAGTTACATAAGAATGATACGCTAACCCTATTTTTTCATACACGTCATTCATTTCTTTTTGTACAGCTTTGGCTGTTGTTTCATCTTTACTCAACATAAACAATGATGGGCCAGAGCCAGAGATACCGCCACCTAATGCCCCAACAGATTTACATCTTTGCTTCACTTCATCAAAGCCGGGAATTAAAATACTTCTCACCGGTTCAATGATAACATCTTCCAGTGAACGACCTATCAAATCCAAATCGTTACTCATAAAGCCTGCAACAAGCCCGGCAATATTCCCCCATTGTTTAATGGCATCTTTCAGTAAAACTTCCTTACGCAATATTTGTCTTGCATCTTTTGTCTTTACTTCTATCTGCGGATGTACAACTGTCACATACAATGACGGTGCAGGTATTGCAACAATATCAAGTGGAAAAATGCTTCTTATTAAAGTAACACCTCCATAAATACAAGGCGCAATATTATCTGCATGCTTTACACCTGTCGCCACTTTTTCGCCAAACATAGCAAAGCGAACCAGATCTTCGTTGCTATATATATTACCAAGCAAATGATTGGCCGCCACTACAGCGCCGGCTGCACTGGCAGCACTTGAGCCAATGCCACTACCCGGTTTTATTTTTTTGTGAATAGTTACTTCAAAGCCAATATTTTTATCCAGCTCATTTATCATTTCAATCAATGGAGCACCAGCTGTATTCTGTGCAGGGTCACTTGGCAAAGGATAACCATCTGCACTATGAATGATAACTTTCCTTTCATCCAGCAGTTTTACTTCCATCAAATCATTAGGTTCATTCAAACACAAACCAAGTATATCAAAACCACACACAAGGTTTGCTACCGTTCCCGGAGCATGAACTTTTATTATATCATTTACTTTATAACTCATCTTATACTCTTGAAGCCCTTATTATATCAGCAAAAACTCCTGAAGCAGTTACATCTGCACCAGCCCCAGCACCTTTTACCACCAATGGCTGGTCAACATAGCGATCTGTATTAAACAACACGATATTATCTTTTCCATACAAATGGTAAAAATCATGTTGTGGATTGATGTGTTGCAAACCAACAGCAGCTTTGCCGTTACCATCTCCATTTGAAGTATAGCTGGCAACAAATTTTAATTTATTTCCTGCTGCCGCTGCTTCATCATACAGCTTTTTAAAATGTGCTTCATGTTTTTCCATTGATTTATAAAAATCTTCCACGCTGCCTTCCATACATTCTGCAGGCATAAAACTATTGTTTGCAATATCTTCCATTTCAAACTTCTCCCCTGCTTCCCTTGCTAAAATCATAATCTTACGCATCACATCTTTGCCACTTAAATCAAGGCGTGGGTCTGGTTCAGTATAACCTTCATCCTGCGCCTGCTTTACAACAGAAGCAAAAGTTTTTTTACCATCATAGTTATTAAAAACAAAATTGAGTGTGCCGCTCAATACTGCTTCCATCTTTTTTATTTTATCTCCACTACGTAGTAAATCATTTAAAGTAGAAATAATCGGCAAACTTGCGCCCACATTTGTTTCAAATAAAAACTTTGCATTGAACTCACCTGCAAGGTGCTTGAGTTTTGTATAATATTCATAGGAAGAAGAGCAGGCAACTTTATTACAAGCTACCACCGCTATACTTTTCTCTAATAGTTTATCATACGTGTTTGCAACAGATTCGTTAGCCGTAACATCAGCAAAAACAGTATTACGTAAATTCTTTGTACGGATGGTTTCAATAAATGTATCCATGTTCAATGCAGCAGCAGTTTCCAGTAAATCATTCCATTTGCTTAAGTCGATTCCCTGTTCATTGATCAACATTTTTTTACTGTTCGCAAGTCCAACTACATTTAGCTTAAGCCGCATGTGCTGTTGAAGATACTGTTGTTGTTTCTTTATTTGCTCCATCAACTTACCTCCCACATTTCCAACACCGGCAATAAATACATTCATTTCCTTATAAACTGTTTCAAAAAATTCTTCATGCAAAACGTTGATGGCTTTCTTTACATCACCAACAGAAATTACTGCGGTAATATTTCTTTCAGAAGAACCTTGTGCTATTGCTCTTATGTTTACACCATTACGACCAAGAGCACTAAACATTTTGCCACTGATACCCGTATGGCTTTTCATATTGTCGCCAACCACCGCAATCACTGCCAAATCTTTTTCTACAATTAACGGGTCTACTTTTTTTGTTTCTATTTCATAAGCAAAAGCATCATCAACTGCTTTTTTTGCAGCATCAGCAAATACTGCATCAACACCTACGCTTATTGAATGTTCTGATGAACTCTGCGTAATCATGATAACATTAATCTGCTTTGATGCTAAAGCTTCAAACAATCTTTTTGAAAAACCAGGGATGCCAACCATGCCGCTTCCTTCAAGGCTTAATAACGAAATATTATTGATGCTTGAAATACCGCTTATGCTGTTACCACCTGCTACGGAATCTTTTTGTATCACTGTTCCATAATCGCCTGGTGCAAAAGTGTTCTTTATCCATGTTGGAATTCCTTTACTTCTTACAGGCTGTATTGTTGGCGGATAAATTACTTTGGCGCCAAAGTGAGAAAGCTCCATTGCTTCCTGGTAAGATATCTGTGGAATGATCTTTACGTTGCTTACCAATCTTGGGTCGGCTGTCATCATGCCTGATACATCAGTCCATATTTCCAACAGATTTGCATTTAAACCTGCAGCTAAAATTGCGCCTGTATAATCAGAGCCACCACGACCCAATGTTGTATTAATACCATTTGCATCACTGGCAATAAAACCCGGCATCATAAATAATGATGCATTTGCTGAAGAAAAGTAGTCGGCAATTTTTTTATTGGTAACAGTAAAGTCAACCGCAGCTGAACCAAAATTTGAATTAGTTGTGATAAGCTCTCTTGAATCTTTCCAAACACATTCGCCAGTTTCATCCTGTAATTTTGCGGCGATGATTTGAGATGACATCAATTCACCATAACTCACTACCCTGTCCTTTGTTCTTTCTGATAATTCTCTCAATAAAAAAATACCATTACAGATATCTTCTATTTCGTTGCACAATGTTTTTATATGACTGAGAATACTGCTTTGCTGTGTAAGCGGAATTAATTCCTTTATCGTTTGCAAGTGACGTAGCTCCGCCTCCTGCAATTTTTCTTTGTATAACTCATTGCTTTCTGAAGCCAGTTTGCAGCATTGCAATAACAGATCTGTAATACCGCCCAATGCTGAAACAATAACAACTGTTTTATCTTCCTTTACTTTTTCTTTTACAATGGCGACCACCTTGCTGATGTTCTCTGCGTTTTTAACCGAACTGCCGCCAAACTTTAAAACCTGCATGACTTATTTATTTGTAGATATGAATGTAAATTGATTTGTGATTGTGAGTAGCTGTAAGCCCAAATGGTAATATGAAAATATGCAACCCTCAAGGGGTTGTGGTAGTGGTAATAATAGTGGACACAGCAAGGGTGATTGCCGGTACTGATTGATATGTAATAAATGGTTTCACTTTTACCACGTTTTTTGGAGTGGCTAAAGTAACGAATTATTTTAAAACCTGAGCAGCAATCTTAAAATATTTGAAGTAATTCTGTAATTTCGTTCGATTGCTGCCAATAGTATAACTATTTTATTAAAATTTTTTAAAGATGGACCATCAGTCAGTAAGGGGCTTGCAGCAGTTTAAGAATTTAGTAGGCACCAAATTTCAATTGTACAACAGCCTCTTTACCTCACTCCCATTTCACCGCATTGAAAAAACGGGAATCTTATTGTCCCTGTTGCTGAATAATTGCGAAGAGGGTTATAAGAAAAAACAAAACCCCAAAGAAATCATTGAAGAATTTTTTAGTAAACATACCAGTTACCAGCAGCCGCAGGAAAAACTGGATTTGCTCTTCCGCTTCATACAATACATTGAAAGACAGGTTGTGTTATTTGATGCGTTAGAGGATGCTTCTTTCAGGGAAGTAAATGATTTTTCAGGCGTGGGCACTTTAAAGAATTTAGAAAGCGAAGTATTAAAAGATAACAAGCAGGAAGCATTAAAAGAGAAGCTGCATGATTTTGCCATCAGGCTTGTACTAACGGCACACCCAACACAGTTTTATCCCGGTGCTGTTTTAGGTATCATCAACGATTTGTCAAATGCGTTAGCAGATAATAACACGGTACAAATAAATATGTACCTGCAGCAATTAGGCAAAACACCTTTCTTTAAAAAACAAAAACCAACACCGTACGATGAAGCAATGAACCTGATATGGTATTTGGAAAATGTTTTTTACCCGGCTGCAGGTAGAATTATTTCTTTTTTAAAAAATCAGTTTGCTGATGCAATAGATGATAAGCATCCCGTTATCAATATGGGCTTTTGGCCCGGCGGCGACAGGGATGGCAATCCTTTTGTAAATGCAGAAACAACGTTGAAAGTGGCTGACGCATTACGAGGCGGTATCATCAAAAGTTATTACATGGAGATACGCCGTATAAAACGCAGGCTTACGTTTGAAGGTGTAGATGTAATATTAAATGACCTGGAAAGGGACTTGTACAATAATATTTTTATCCCAGGGCAGCGTACTGAAATAACAAAAGAAAGAATATTGAGTTCCCTCAACCAAATAAGGGAGATCATTATTTACAAACACAACAATCTTTTTCTCCATTTAATTGATAACCTCATCAATAAAGTAAACATATTTGGTTTGCACTTTGCTTCACTTGATATACGGCAGGAAAGTACAACGCATGGGAAAGTGTTGGAATTAATTTCTGAAACAACCGGTGCTTTACCTTCAACTTATGCTTCACTTTCTAATGAAGAAAAAATAAAATTACTCACAAACGTTTCTGTATCGCTTGAAGAACTGAGAACAGAAAATGCTGTATTTGCAGATACACTTGCTTCTGTAAAAGCAATAAAAACAATACAGGACTTTAATGGTGAAGCTGGTTGCAACCGCTACATCATCAGCCAGTGCAACAGCGCATTGAATGTACTGGAAGTATTTGGCCTTTGTTTACTTGGCGGCTGGAAAAAAGAAGAACTAACTGTTGATATTGTCCCATTATTTGAAACCATTGATGATTTGCAAAACGCCAATGACGTTATGAAACAATTGTACAGCAATGAAACTTATGCTGCACATTTAAAAAGAAGGGGTAATAAGCAAACCATCATGCTCGGTTTTAGCGATGGTACAAAAGATGGCGGTTATTTAATGGCCAACTGGAGCATTTATAAAGCCAAAGAAGAACTCACAGCTATATCAAGGCAATATAATACTGAAGTGATATTTTTTGATGGTCGTGGTGGCCCGCCATCAAGAGGTGGAGGTAAAACACATAAATTTTATGCTTCGATGGGGCAAAATATTTCAAACAAGGAAATTCAGCTCACCGTACAGGGACAAACAGTAAGCTCCAACTTCGGCACTGTTGATGCAGCACAATATAATATTGAGCAATTGCTGAACGCTGGCATATCGAATGATTTGTTTAATAACCGGAGCATAACATTGGAAGAAGAAGAAGAAAAACTGCTGCAGGAGTTGGCTGATGCCAGTTATGAAAAATATACTTCCCTAAAAACGCATCCATACTTCGCTGATTATTTATCACAAATAAGTCCTTTGAAGTTTTATGCAGAAACAAACATCGGCAGCCGCCCTGCCAAGCGAAGCAGCAATAACCGTCTTTCATTAAAAGACCTGCGTGCCATACCTTATGTGGGTGCATGGGCGCAGATGAAACAAAATGTTACTGGGTATTTTGGCGTAGGCAGTGCGTTAAAGCATATTGAAGATGCTGGAAAGTTTGAAGCAGCAAAAGAGTTGTATCATTCATCCTTATTTTTTAAAACCTTACTTGATAATTGTGAGATGGCTATGAAAAAATGCTTCTTCCCACTCACAGCTTTTGTTGCCAAAGATGAGAAGTATAGTGAGATATGGAATATTATACATGAAGAATACCTTCTTACCAAACAATATATTTTAAAATTATCAGGCAAGGCTGAATTGATGGATGACTACCCTATCGACCAGATATCGATTGGCATGAGGGAGAGGATTGTAATGCCGTTGCTTACGATACAACAATTTGCATTAATGAATTTGAGGGAAATGGAAGATAATATTGTTGAATCGCCACTGAAAGAAACATATCAGAAATTAGTGGTGCGTTCATCGTTTGGCATCATCAATGCAGGAAGAAATTCGGCGTAAGAAATAAATGAAAAATGGCCTCTTTGCAGAGGCCATTTTCAATAGGCAAAGGTTTTGGGCTAACAGAAGCAGTGGTGTTAAATCCTCTGCCGGAATATGTTGAAATCCTTTTCTTTTAGCTTAGTAACAACAAATTTATTTCTCTGTGCACTTCATCACATTTATATTTAATAACTGCAATAAAATAGCAATAAGTGAAGTGTTTTGGCAATAACTGCAACAAGTAAAATAAGATACTCATATAATTTCCCCGTCACAACAAACAATTTTTCTTGTAAATGCCACTGTATGCTATCTTTAACTTAATGAAGCATTTGCTTTTAGCCCATATTTTCCTGCTTATTGGAAGCTGCCTATCTGCACAGCAAAAAGAATTTGTTTATAAAAATTTTACACAGGAAGACGGACTCCCTAGCAATGAAACTTATTATTCGTTTGAAGATTCAAAACACTTTTTATGGTTTGCCACAGACAATGGTGTAGTCAGATATTATGGCAACAGGTTTGAGGTATTTGAAACGCCTGACAAAACCGTTTTTCAAATAAGGGAAGACAGCAAAGGAAGGATATGGTTTTTTACTTACAGGGCACAGTTTGCTTATTATGAAAAAGGAAAGATGCATCCTTATGAGTTTAATGACATTTTAAAAAAACGCATTCTCAAGCTGCATATAAAAGATGTTTATATTGATGAATCAGACAATATCTACTTAAGTTCAGGCCTTGATTCAAATTATGTGATTGACAAAAAAGGTAACATTACGGCCACCTGTCATTTTCAAAATGACTTCACGCCTTGTAATTTCGAGATTAATTTACTGAAAGACGAACACTGTTTTACAAAATTCATTCACCGATCACATGTTGAGTCCAGTTGCTTTGTTACAGTTAAAAAAAATAACCAACAAATACAATATTATATCCAGGGACCAGTTCAAAACACCAGCCATTACGGCGCTATATGCCCTGATAGAAAAACTGTGTATTTTTTTTACGGCAACGTGATAGCAAAACTAATGGATGATGGAACATTTGTTTATAAAAAAATGTCATCGTCTGTATTATCTATAAAATATTACAAGGGGCTTTTATATGCAGGCCTGCTGAATGAAGGTTTGTATATATTCAATGAAAAAAAATTTCCGGAAGAGCAAGCCAAACACTTTACAGGCAGGAGTATCAGTTCTGTTTTGTTTGACTACGAAGATGGTTTATGGCTTACAAGCACAGATAAAGGGATTTTTTATGTAAAGAACGAACTGCTAAAACAGGTAATTACTGATAAGGAAAACCAACCTGAAATTTCTTATGCCTGCAGCTTGAATGACAGTACATTGCTTTACGCATCTCCCGAGGGTCTCTTTACCCTTGCTGGCAGCACTAAAGAATTGTTTTTAAAAGAAAAAAACGGGAAGATTATCAAAGTAGTTTTTAATAAAAATAACAGGATGGAATGTTTTGGGAGCTTCCAGGGATTTTATACAAAGATTGTTTACAACCTTCCAAAAGCAGTAAAAAAATGCACGCTGCATAACGACCCGATTTTATACACTCAAACCTTTGACGATTGCATGATATTTCCAACCACACTTTGCGTAACAAAAAACAGATACACCTCACCTGCA
>CAZBTD010000001.1:34365-37026 GCA_964494815.1 uncultured Ferruginibacter sp.
TTTTTGCTGCCGGCAAAAAAACAGTTGTGGGTTGCTACCCAACTAGGCATCTCTGTCATATCATTTAGTTCTTATAATCCACTTACCTACACCATTAAGAATATTGATAAAAAAGATGGGTTGTTCAATGTTACTATCAACCACCTGCTGGAACACAAGGGAGAGATCATTGCATCTACCAGTAATGGGTTATATTATATTGAACAACCAGATAGGCTTCTTAAGCAACAACAACCGTCTATCCTGTTTTCAATCAGCAATGTAAATTATTACAAAGGAGATATTACTGATATTTCTTCCATTACTTTACCATATTCAAAAAACAGGGCGATAATAAAATACAGGGCGGTTTGTTTCAATTCTTTTGAAAGCATACAGTACCGCTACCATTTTACTTCCGGCGATACAGTATGGCATAGTACCACCAGCAACGAACTGGTACTTGAAAACCTGGAACCCGGTAACTATATCCTTGAGGTGAAAGCCGTGATACCTGCACAACAAAGAAGCTCACACGTGCAAACACTAAGCATATTTGTAGAAAAACCCTGGTGGCAAAATAACTGGTTTAGACTGCTGGCTGTTGCTCTAACTGCTGGAGTTGCTTATTACTTGATATCATCGAGAATAAAAAAAATACAGGCTAGAGAAAAAAGAAAAACAGAGTTGAATGCAAAACTTGCTGAGTTAGAGCAAACAGCATTGCGTTCGCAAATGAATCCACACTTTATTTTTAACTGCCTCACATCAATACAACAATTAATTATTTCGGGGGATAAAGTGGAAGCGAATGAGTACTTAGTAAAATTCGCTAAACTAATAAGGAAAACATTGGAGTTATCTGCACAACCTTTTATTTCAATAAGTGAAGAAAAAAAATACCTGGAAGAATATTTGAATCTTGAGCAACTACGGCTTTTCAACCGCTTTGATTTTAAAATCAGCTATGATGATTCTATTAATGCAGGAGGTACACTTATACCCAATATGATGATACAACCGGTAGTTGAAAACTGTATCCGCCACGGCATCAAACCCCTGGAAACAAGAAAGGGAATGATTACTGTACATTTTAAACGGACAAACAAATTAATTGCCTGCACTATCACAGACAACGGTGTTGGCCGCTGCAGTGTCTCTGAAAATAAAGTACCGTTTACGGAACATAAAAGTTATGGCATTGATATAGTACGAAAAAGGCTTGAAGTATTTGCTGAAAACAATACAGGAGAAAGCGGAATTGAAATAATAGATTTATTTGATGATAATAAAAAACCGGCCGGTACGCAAGTGATTTTAAACTTGCCTTATAAAAATATTATATGATCAAAGCAATTCACATTGAAGACGAACCACGGAATGTGGAATTATTAAAAGAACTTGTAAAAGAGCACTGTAGTAATGTTGAAATTATTGGCAATGCAAAAAATGTTGCCGATGGGTTAAAGTTAGTCAAAGAAAAACGTCCACAATTGCTCTATCTTGATATTGAATTAAACAATGGCAATTCATTCGAATTGCTGGAGCAGTTAAAAGATGAATACGAGGAATTTCAGGTAGTTTTTATTACAGCTTTTAATGAATTTGCAGTTAAGGCATTCAGGTATAATGCAGTGGATTACCTGCTTAAGCCCATCAGCATTAAAGAGCTGAAAGAAGCTACTGAAAAAGCTATTGAAAGGATAAAAAGTTCACATAAGAACAACCATATTTTTGAAGCGCTCAGGGAGCTTAAAAGCAATTTTAATCATCAAAGGATTGGGCTACCCGTAACAGATGGTGTACTATTTGTTAATGCTGATGACATCATCCGTTGTGAAGCCAGGGGTGGTTATAGCCTTGTTTATCTTACCGGGAAAAAGAATATTACCTGTTCAAAAAATTTAAAAGAGCTGGAAGATATTTTAACTGGCAGCAATTTTGTAAGGGTACATAATTCATGGATTGTAAACACAAAATTTTTAAAAAAATATTACCGTGGTAAAAATTCATACATGGAAATGGAGGATGGCAGTACTGTTACCATATCGCTTCGAAAGAAAAGCGATATACTTTCTTTTTTGAAAGATTTTGAATAATACAACCAGCTGATATCTCCGGTAAAAAAGCGGCACCTAAAATAAAGCCAGTTACATTTTTCCCATAGCGTATACTTCTGCCGGGCTAACCGCAGGCGTTTTACTTTCTTTTTCAACCGATACAGCAAATGCCTGTACTTTAGCATTAGCAAAATTTTTCATCTTTTGTATAGAGTATCTGCTTCCTTCCTTGGTTGTAATGATGATGCCGGCATTTACCGGTACAGGGCTGCCTTCAATTATTGCCCAAAGCTCATATTGCTTCCCTTTTTCAAGTGCTGGCAAATTAGATGGATCCACATACACATCACCATTATCTTTCATCCAGAAAACTTTTGCAGAAGCATCCGCAACCTTTAGGCCGGCCAGCGAAACTGGTGTGCTGTATTTACTGCGTACTTTTTCAAGATAATCATTCATTGTATTATTCTGCCGCTGCAGGTTATTTGCCAGTTGCCTGCTTTGCTCAAGCTCCCTGCTCACATCTGCGTTTTTGTTAAACTGAATAAAATTAATTACAGCACTTCCTGTCAATAATACTATTGCAGCAGCCGCTACATTTCTCCATGCAGAAGATATTTTA
>CAZBTD010000001.1:37036-73411 GCA_964494815.1 uncultured Ferruginibacter sp.
CCAGCTGTTTCATTAACGTTTGTAAAAGGTATTACTGCAGCTCTCTCATCTTCATTTATTCTCTCAAGTACTTTTTCTTTTACAGCAGCATCTGGCTGTTCTCCATTAGCCTGGGCATACATTGCCAGGCTGGCTTCAATTTGTGCCAACTCATCAGCTACTTCAGGATATTGCTGTGCCCACTGAAATACCTGTGCTGCTTCTTCCTGCGAAGCAAGCCCGGCTGCATACAGCTCAAGCAAACCTGATGATATGATGTCTTTTAGTTCCACTTTTTATTGTTGTACATATTTTCTTAACTCCAAAATAGCTGTCCTCATTTTGGTTTTAACTGTTCCCAAAGGAATATTTAAATGTTTGGAAATTTCATCCTGCGTAAAGCCATTAAAGTAGGCAAGATCAATAATTTGTTTCTGGTCTGGCTTCAGATTAGCTAACTGCTTTGCTAGCCCCACCGCATCAAATCTCTCTATCCCGGTATTGCTATCTTTAATATTACTTACGGCGTTCTCGTTACCTGAGATTTTTGACTGCTTCTTATAACTTTTGCTTCTTAATGTATCGATGGTCAGGTTTTTTGTAAGGTTTATCATCCAGGTAAAAAGCCTGCCCTTAGTTTTATCATAGCTATAAAAGTTGTTCCATATTTTTACAAAAGCTTCCTGCAAAATATCTTCTGTGAGTTCCCTGTTTTCCACCATACGATATATCACAGCATTTAATGCCGGGGCATAATTATCATACAGGTAACTAAACACCTGCTGATCCCTCCGCTGCATACCTGCAACAAGTTCATCTTCGCTGTATTTAACCTGAGTACTCAATTTTTTTAACGTAGTACTACGAAAATAAGTTTTTTAAAATTACTTTCACCGAAAGAATGAAAAACCAAAATGCTTCAAAAAGCAATACCAGTACTGCCTGCACTTAACCTGAGAGCCACTATCGATTTTTATGAAACGAGGCTTGGGTTCGTTGGTATTAACATGGGCAATTATGCTATTATTAAATCTGGCTTCGCAGAAATACATTTCTTTCTTGTAACCCACCTGGCAACTTTTCACCCGGCATCATGCCTTGTGTTTACTGATAATGTAGAAGATTTGTATGCAACATTTGCTGCTAAGGATATGGTATATCCACCGGGGAAAATAAAAGATATTAAAGCAGGTGGTAAAGAATTTTCTATTGAGGATAATAATGGAAATACAATCCGGTTCAGCCCTGGGCTAAGATGATTCACCCGTTCAATCCAACAGCTCCACTTCATACACAGGGCTAAACAAATAAACTTTACTGGTAGCAATCTCTATACACTTTATTCTTTTTCGTATCTGTTCTACACGCCTGAATATTTTTCCGCCTTTTATTTTAAAACTTTTACCGTCAGGTATTGCTTCTACCAATACAACTCCTTCTTTATTTTCATCATACCTGTGCAATATCCTCAACAAAGCCACATCTGCACAACTGCTGGCAGCAGGGTTTTGCAAAGTTTTCAGCAACGCCTTGTGAATATCATCTGGGAATACCTTTTTTAATAGAAACTGAGCCAGTATTTTGCTAAACTCATTTTTCCATTCGTTGCCGTGTGCCTGCACACGATGCCCAAAACGTTCGTAAGTAAATAAATGTGCCAACTCATGCAGCAATGTGATAAGGAATGCATATTTATTAAGGGTACCGTTTACACTGATTCGGTGGTTTTTATCAGCAAATGAATTACGGTAATCGCCCAATACAGATTTTCTTTCCCGGGTAATAGTGAGGTGAACTTTGTAGTGCTGTATGTAATAAATCACATCATCAAAACTACCAGCAGGGAGATATGTTTTCAGTTGATGTAACGGGGCTTCCTGCTTAGACATTATTCTTTTTATTCAGTTTTGTTGCCATCCTTACTTCTACAAACAAATAGAAAAAGTATATAAACATGGCTGCAAAAACACTCATTTTGCTGAACGTATTTTTAAATGCAAGTGCATATACCACTACTGCTACCAGGCTAATTGCCATCTTTATCATGGTGCCTCCCATTACTGCCCTTACAAACACATTGGGGTTAGCGTTTTTTACTGCCCTTTTTTGCATTTGATATACCAGTATGCTTACAACAAAGAATAATGAGTTGGCAATAATGAGTACCAGATAATCAATACTATGCCCGGCAAGCCAATTTTTTCCAAACAGAAAAAAATTATTAAAAATGATAAAGAGTATTATCAGCGGAAGTAATTCTCTGCCCTGGTTTTTCATGTATTTATTTACTGAGTAAAATATTTTTACAGGTTGGCTACATTGCTAAGTTCTGGTGAGAGCTCTACTATATTGGCACCCATGTGGCAGCTGCCGTTGAAGGTGGCAGTTGGTTCCACTTCTAACCTACCGGCGAATAATTCACCGTTTACATTACATTTTCCACGTAATTGCAACAGCTCTTTTATTTTTACTGTACCGGTTACTTTACCCATTATATCTGCCTGTTGTCCATTAATATCTCCTTCTACTACAGCATCCTGTCCTATTATTATTTTTGATTTTGAATGAAGATTCCCGATTAGAGTGCCGTCAATCCGTATATCGCCATTGCTGTTAATGTCGCCATTAATAATAGTGCCTGCACCAATGATAGTGGTGCTGCTTCCGGCTAATGCCGCATCACCTTGTTTTGTTTTCGAATTAAACATAGATTCAGATTTTGGTTTCAGATATGGTTTGCAATCCTGTATTTAAGCAATCTATTTATCAACCAATAAGTGTTTTTAATTATTGGTAATGTTTATTTAATCATCGCTGCTTTCCACTTTGGGCAGTTCCAATGCATTGGTATCCAATTTTACGGCTTCTCCTGCCAATACTTTTTTTAAATCGTTGAGATATCTTTCTTTATACTTTAAAGCCGTTTCTATTGAATCTGTTTTAATCTTTAGCGACCTGAACTCTCTTACTTGTTTTGCATCACCATAGCCGGCACCCGGCAAGTAGTACTTTATCGGTGTAAGCAATATAATACCAATTGTCAATGCAATAAAAATTACAAACAAGCTGCTCATTACAATATACACACTCAACCTGCTGAGACGGAACTTTACCACCTCCTCATAAGTATCCTCATTCATTACCACCAACCGGTAACGGTTCCGAAGTCTTTTTAAAGTATCACCTGTATCTAACCTTGACATATTTTTTTAACAGGTGTTAAAATTAAGAAACACCCGCCAAACGGTACAATAATTACCTAAAATATCCGATATTTAACCGCTATTACAACCCCATATCGCATGTACAAAAAAGCAATTATTGCCATTATATCCTTTACACTATGCCAAACCATTTGCTCATCAGTTTGTGGACAACCTCCCACATGGACACTCAACCTGCTCGATTCGGCCAAACGCTCTGAAAAATTTGAAAACAGGAAATTGGGAAGCGAAAGAATGGCCGAAAAGAAATTTAACCTGTACCGCCGTGTGGTACAAAATAACTTCACCCATTTCAACTATTACTATAACGCTAATAATAAGATAAACCTTGTGCTGGAAAGGGCTAAAGATGCCCAACAGGATGACTACTCAAAACTGCTTAGTTATTACCCTTATAGCCTGGAAAATACCGCTTCGCAAAAAACAGATCTTGATTCAATAATACTCAAAGCCACAGCTGGCATTTTGCTCCATGATTTACGCAACGACTGGATTGACAATATGTACCTGCTGATGGGCAAAGCCTATTTTTTTAGAAAAGATTTTGATACGGCCGCATCTACTTTCCAGTTTATTAATTACAATCTTTTTCCCCGTAAAAAAGGAGAAGACGGCAGCAGGATTGTGGGCAGTAATGAAGAAGCTGCCGGCAATACTATCAGCATAGCCAACAAGGAAAAACAAAACATCCTGCAAAAGTTAGCGGCTAAGCCACCCAGCCGCAACGATGCCTTGATATGGATGGCAAGAACCTTGATAGAACAGGACGAACTGGGTGATGCGGCCAGCCTTATCAGCACTTTACAGAACGATCCTAACCTGCCTAAGCGCCTGGTGGATGATCTCAATGATGTTAATGGCTACTGGTTTTATAAACAGGGAATTTATGACAGCGCTGCTGTATATCTTGAAAAAGGGCTTACCAATGCAGAAACAAAACAAGACCTTGCAAGAGGAGAATTTTTATTGGCGCAACTATATGAAATGAAGGGAAAATATGATAAGGCAAGCGAATACTACACAAAGGCTTCTTCACATACCACCAGGGCATTGATGGATATACATGCACAAATGAACAATGCCAAAATGAAAAAAAGTGGCAATGAAAAGGATCTTGATAACGGCATTAATAATCTTTTAAAACTTAGCAAAAAAGATAATTTTGAAACATACAGGGATGTAATTTTTTATTCCGCAGCAGAACTGGCAATGGAAAAACCTGACAGCAACATGGCTGTTGACCTATTTAACAAAAGCCTTAAGTACAACGAAAATAATATCCCCTATAAGAATAAAGCTTTTTTACAGTTGGCAGAAATTGCTTACAACAGGAAACAGTATGTAACAGCATTTAGTATGTACGACAGCCTGCAAAGCGGTGATACTTCATTAAAAGAAACACTGGAGCAGATACAGGAAAGAAGAAATGCCCTTTCAAAAGTGGCAGCACAAATAATTATTATTGAACGGGAAGACAGCCTGCAGCGTATTGCTGCTATGGAACCTGCGGCAAGGGAAGCATTTGTAAAAAAACTGTCTAAGAAATTAAGAAAAGAAAAAGGCCTTAAAGAAGAAGATTATAATAGTGGCTCTGTAGACCAGATAACTTTTGATAAAGACAAAGACCAGCCACGAGACCTTTTTGCCAGCAACGATAAAAGCGGCAGCGACTGGTATTTTTACAATGCATCTGTAAAAGCAAAAGGTTTTAATGATTTTAAAAAGAAATGGGGCGTAAGAACAAACACTGACAATTGGCGCAGAAAGAGTGCAGCAAGCACCCCTTCGCAAAATATGAATCCAGGGACAGATGATCTTGGTTCTATTGGAAATATGAACCCTGATGATGACACCCCTGTTTCTCAACCGGCTGTAAGTGATAAAAAGGGATTAAACCGTAGCGACCTTGCTTTAAAGGGCGATAAATCTAATAAGCCAAATAAAGGAGCTGCCGGCAAAACTGGCGGGGATGATGCTGGCGGAGATGATGGACAGTTAGAAGATTTGAGTTTTGAAGGCCTTATGTCCAACCTGCCGCTTACACCTGAGCAACTTACAATAAGCAACCAAAAACTTGCTGCAGCCATTTATGAACTTGGTAAATTATTTCAGCAGGAGTTGCAAGATTATACAGAGGCTATCAATACATATAACAGCTCTCTACAACGTTTTCCCGATTCACTTTACGAAGGAGAAATTTATTTCAATCTCTCTTATTGCTACAGCAAAACAGGCATGAATGATAAAGCTGCCTATTATAAAAATTTAGTGGCACAAGGCTATGCCGGAGGCAAAGCTGATAAAATGTTGAAAGAACTAAATGCTGCAAAAACAGGAACAAAAAATCCGGCTGCCACAAAAGCATACGAAAACATTTATAATCTATTTATAGAAGGAAAATTTGCTGAAGCACTTGATGAAAAGAAAAAAGCAGACAGTATATACGGCAACAGCTACTGGACGCCACAGTTGCTTTACATAGAAGCCGTATATCATGTAAAACAAAAAGAAGACAGCCTTGCCATAGCGGTGCTGCAGGATATTACAACACTATATCCAAAATCGCCATTAAAGCCTAAAGCGGAAAGAATGATAGATGTACTGGGCAGAAGAAAACAAATTGAAGAATATCTTACCAATCTTCAGGTAACAAGGATACCGGAAGATTCGGTAATAGTGGTACATGAAGGTAAGCGGATGGTAAGAAATGATTCTAACCTTATCAAATCCCCTGTTTTATTCGATAGTGCTAAAATTGCTGATAAAGCAACCTCAGCACCAGTTGCAACAGACAGTGTAAAAAACATTGCACCAGTTGTAAGTGGCCCTTATACATTCAATGCTGCAGCACCACACCTTGTTGCCATGCTGCTTGACAAAGTGGACCCCACTTATGTAAACGAATCGAAAAATGCTTTGGCAAGATATGCTGCCGACAATTTCAGAAGTGCAGGTATTACTGTTTCAAAAGACACAGTAAGCAAAGAGTATTCCCTTGTATTATTCTCCAGTTTTACAAATGCTGACGATGCATTGCTGTTTTTAAACAAAGTAAAAAAAGCAGCGCCTGAAGAAATATCATGGCTGCCTGCCAATAAATATTCGTTTGTATTAATTGACGAAGAAAACCTGCAGCGAATGAAAACAACAAAAGATATTGCAGGTTACAAAGCACTTCTTAATAAACAATACCCCGGGTTAGTAAAATAGAATACCAAACGAATTGTAAGAACCGAATTATACTACAATGAAAAAATCAGTAAGGATTTTATGGCGTGTATTTTTTTATGGATTGGCAGCCGTGCTGTTGATTTTTATTGCAGCCAATTTTGGCTTGTTTGGCAAAATGCCATCGTTAAAAGATCTTGAAAATCCTGAAGCAGACTTAGCAAGTGAAGTATATTCAGCAGATGGTAAGCTGATGGGAAAATACTACGCAGAAAACCGAAGCGAAGTAAAATACAGCCAGATATCTCCCAACATCATCAATGCATTAATTGCTACCGAAGATGAACGTTTTAACGAGCACTCCGGCGTAGATGGTAAGGCTGTAGCAAGAGCTATTGCCTCAGCAGGTTCACAAGGTGGTGGCAGCACCATTACACAGCAGCTTGCCAAGATGATGCTTGGGCAGGGAAAAGGAAATTTTTTTACAAGGAGTTTTCAAAAAATAAAGGAGTGGATTGTAGCTGTAAAGCTGGAACGCAATTTTACCAAAGAAGAAATCATTACGCTGTATCTTAACAGGGCGCCCTGGGGCAGCAATTACGGCATTCGCAATGCTTCAAGAACGTATTACCAGAAAGAACCAGCAGAACTGAGCATTGAAGAAGCCGCAGTATTAGTTGGTATGCTCAAAGGTTTTATTTACGATCCCGTTCGTCATCCCAAAGCATCTATCGATCGCCGCAATACGGTGATTGATCAAATGAAAAATGCAGGCTACCTCGATGAAGCCAAGGCAACCAAATTAAAAGCAAAGCCACTTATCACCAATTATAAAAAGCCGGATGAATCTGTTGGTATAGCACCATATTTCCGTGCTGTGCTGGCAGACAGGTTAAAAGAATGGTGCAAAAATCATAAGAATTTAAAAACAGGCGACCCTTATGATTTATACCGTGACGGTTTAAAAATTTATACCACCCTCGATTCTAAAATGCAGCAGTATGCAGAAGAAAGTGTGGTGCAGCACATGCCTGTAATTCAACGCAAACTCAACAGCCTGTTAAAAACGAATGGCGACAAGATGTGGAAGACAAGAGAAGGGATAATTGAATCCGCCATGAAAAGCAGTGAGCGCTGGCGACAGTTGAAGGAAGATGACATGAAAGAAGAAGACATAAAAGCTACTTTTTTAGTGCCTGTAAAAATGAAAGTATTTGCCTGGAATGCCAAGAGGGAAACGGATACTGTGATGACTCCAAGAGATTCTATTAAATACCACAAACAATTACTGCAAACATCTTTTGTAGCAATGGATCCAAAAAGTGGAGAAATTAAATGCTGGGTTGGTGGTATAGATTTCAAGTGGTTCAAGTTTGATCACGTTACTGCAAAAAGACAGGTAGGCTCTACATTTAAGCCATTGCTTTATTCAATAGCCGTACAGGATGCAGGCTACACACCACAAACATATATCTCTGGCGGGCCACTTACACTTGGCGGAAAAACTATCAGTGGTGGTGGTGGCACCATGGCGTATTGCCTTGCTAAATCGTTGAATGCGGCAGCATGGCATTTAATGGGAATGATAGGTGTAAAACGAACTATTGAATTTGCACAAAGCTGTGGAGTGAAAACAAAACTTCCACCCTATCCTTCCATCGCACTTGGTTCGGCAGAAATACCCATGCTTGAAATGTTGCAGGGATACACAATGTTTCCAAATAAAGGCTACAATACCGAACCAATTTTTATTTCAAGAATTGAAGATAAAAATGGTAACCTGTTGCAGGAATTTACTACAGAACCAAAACAAGTATTAAATGAGAATGATGCTTACACCATGGTAACGCTCATGAAAGGCGTGGTGCAATCAGGAACGGGCCGGTCACTTAATAACTATAATATCCCTGCAGAAAAAGCCGGTAAAACAGGTACTACAAATGATAATACCGACGGCTGGTTTATTGGCTATACACCAGAGTTATTAGCTGGCACATGGGTTGGTTGCGACGATCCTTTCATCAGGATATATGCAGGCACATCTGGTGGTAATGAAATGGCGCTGCCCAAATGGGGGTACTTTATGAATAAAGTGTATGCTGATAAAAAACTTCCGTATGGCAATGTTCTAAAGTTTGAAGAACCGGCTGCATTTACCAACGATCCTGTATATGCTGATGATATGCTGGAGCGGCTTGCACGACAGGGAGACAGCCTTCAATATGAAGACCAGGGTAATGGTGGCGCTGACGAATATATTGACGCACCATTAACTGACTACGAAACAAATGTGCCAACAGAAAGCGAAATAGCCCCTGCCAACAAAAAAGATACGGCAAAAACAAAAACGGAAACACCTCTCAAAAAAGAAGAAAAGAAAGATATAAAACCAGCAGCATCTGCCACGGGTGCTAAGCAGGATGATAAAAGTAAAAAAACAGAAAAGAACGATAAGACAAAACCAACAACAAAAGGCAATGATTATTAAAACACCGGCCTTATTTTAAAAGAAAACTTCTGTTCTTATTTTTTCAATCATTTCATGAGTTAGCTTTTCATTCGGATACTTTTTGCGGTATTCGTCGAGGCGCCTGTTAAACTCTTCCACCTTTTCGTTGTACTCAATATTGTTTAACTGCTCAGGCAATACTTTTCTAACAAACTTGTAATACATTTTTCCAATCTCACACAAAATAACACCTGCTGATAAACATATAAAAAACGAAGAGATGTAATCGCTAAAAGAAAGTCCATACGTGTACCAATACCAAATAGCAAATATTACCGGGATTGGTAAAAATATCCATAATTCGAATTTTGAAATCACCACACCTGCTGCATAAAAAGCCAGCCAGAAAAGATTGTACCAGTCACCTGACTGTATGGCTAGCACAATGATAACCACTGGTACCAATATATAAATGAAAAGAAAATTACTAAGTTTCATGCTACTTTATTTCTAGCCCCTTGCCAAACAAAGGTTACGAGGGTAAATTTTAAGTATTAACGGTTCTTTTTGCTGCTTTATTTTAGTCTGCAAAAGTAGGGCTTTCAGCTTTTCAAAAGACGGAAGATTAATTACATTGATAATTTTGAAAATCATTTCCAGTACTCTCATTAAAGACTTACGAAATTTAATTGGTCCTGTATTTAATATTTAAAAACTAATTGGTTTCGTATTAAAACAGGATTTTTAAAAAAATGCCAATCGGTTAATCATCAAATAATAGCGGAGCATCAACAGCGTTGTTTTTTTATTCTAATTCAATTGACCAAATGGTACAAAAAAATGGGGCAAAATTGCTGCCCCATTTTTCTATATTCATTTCTTTTATCGCATCAGGTACATTTTTCCATATCCTTTTACATGAAACTTATACCCACCTATTTTCTTTCCATCACCCTGTTTTATCTGGTCATTCATCTCTGCAAAACCATCCATTTGTTTTCCATTCAGGTTTGTAATTACCCTGTACAGGTAAACGCCATTTGCAAGTTTTGAACCGTACGTATCAGTGCCATCCCATTTAAATTCAGTAATGTTATTTCCAATATGGAGGTTTCCTAGTTCAGCTTTTGTAATTTCTCTTACTACTTTGCCGGTAATGGTCATTATTTGTATCCGGAAGTTCTGCGGAACCTGGCTTCCGGTAATAGTAAATACAAATGCTGTAGAAGTTGTAAAAGGATTTGGATAGTTCAGCAGGTTACTAATCATTGGTGTATTGTTCACCTTAAAGTTTACTTTATAATCAAAGTTACCTGCTTTATTACCCACTTCATCCCTTCCGTCTGATACTATCAGCTCATAATCACCATCTATAGAACAATCAGGGGTAAATTCTATTGAGGCGGTATTATCCCCTCCATTCAAATTAGCCGGTGTAAACCTTAGTGAATCACTGAAATGAAATCTCTTTAGATAATCACCCGGCGTGCCATCAGGATTTGGATAACGCAAACTCACTTTGAGCAATGATGTATCATCAAGCGCCATAAACTTATTTTCATCTTTTAATTTAATTAAAATATTAGGCCTGGCTGATACAATATCATTGTTGAGAATATGTACACCATCAAATGTTACATCGAGCAGTGGATTTGTTAAATCAGGAATCACATAAAAATCCTTATAGATAAAATTATTATAGCTGTATTGCTCCGGCTGATCATTGTCTGGATTTACCATTACATACAACGTATTCTTACCGGGATATTCCCTTGTATCAATTGCATAACTAACTGTAATGGTATCGCCTGCTATTAGTGGTTTTGATTTTGGTATGCTCAGTAAGTGAGGCACATTATCCCTGTCGGTAATCATAAACCTTACAAGTAAGCTATCAAAGGCAACTGTACTTATATTTTTAAATGCAAGCGAAAAATTGATAATCTCACCCTGCTCAGCTGTATCCTTCATAGTAAAGCGGATATTAGGCGCTACAGCACCTTCGGGCATATAATCTGCATTAATGCGCCAGTAATTTAATTGATAAGGCGTTGCAAATTTATTATCATCATTCTGCATTTTTAATTTCAGGAATGGATAAGTAGCAGCATCAATAAATGAAAGCGATGTATCTGTAGCAGGCCTTACTGTTGCAAGCACCGTTTGCGATCCATCACTCTTTACACCAATTACTTTTATATCTGTTGAATCAGATGGCGAGGCATCAACAGAATTACCGTTCCAGTGCAATGCTGTCCAGTTACGGGCCGGGCCAAATTTTGGTGATTCTATTGTGCCGCCTTTATACTTGGTTGGCACAAGTATATTGGCTTCTATATTATCGCTTGCCAAATTGCCCATATATGTTCTTGGAGAGTAGGAACTATTATTTTTCCTGAAGAAATAAACAAAAGGAATATTACGGGTGAAACTGTCAATTTTTGAAAACCCTATGCCCTTAAGTTTATGGTAGAGGGAATTTCCTGTTCCTAAAGTAAGTGTATCTGCTTTCCATTGATCAATAAATGATGTATTGATAGCACGGCCAAGGTTGGTTATGGATACATACATTCCATCAGGAATACTATCAATAAAGTCCATTGCTCTTTTTCGGTAAACAGGATCACCGTAAGGAAATTCAAAAAACTTTCGTACAGGTCCCCTGCCACATACGGGTGACCAACTATTGAAGCGCCCATTTGTGCTGTTAACTAAATAATTAGTCCATGGCTGAAAGCTGATGGTGTCATATACATAAAATTGAAGTGAATTATAAATACAACCAAAACCATCTAATGCTTCAAAATCAAGTGAAACCGTAATACGATCATAGGCAGTAAAAGGATTAAGGCCTGTTTTTATCTGCAGGTTCCTGTTTATCTGGCCATACCTGAACATACGGTCGTCATCTAGCCCCATATTACTGTATGTGCTTTTCTTATGCTGATAGTAATGGCTTTGATTAAAACCACTACTGCTGTTTTGCAGGTAAATAAATGAAAAACTGTTCCATACAGGTTGGCTGCCATTTATTGGAATTAATGAGGTACGCCAATAATAAACTGTACTGTCAACAAAAGCAAAATTTCCAGGAGTAAATTGTAATAAACCACCATTGCCCGAAGTGGTGTATTGCTGCCGCAATGGAGAATTAAACAACTCTGTTGTATCAATTTCCATCAGGTACTGCCGTTGCTCAATCAATGGGTTGGCAGTGGAAGCAGTAAAAGTGATGTTTTGCTGGTTAACGATAGAATAGTTATATGGATATACCGGCCGCAATTCATCTTCAAGAATATAAAACTCTCTTGTAATGCTGTTGTTTGTTTCACACAATTCATCCACGTCGTTATTGTCATCCAGCATCACTGTTATTTTATTTAGTCCTTTATCGGTAAGTGGATTGATGGCAAGGGTGAATTCCATACTGTCAGAATATTTCGGTGCCAGCACCATATTATCAAAAATCACCTGTACGGAGTCGCTTACAATAGTCCGGTTTATTACTATCCTGATGGAATCATTCACCACTCTGCCAATATTATTAAACTTAACTTTCAGCTTAAAGCTGTTATCCGCAACAGTTATAATGGATGGATCAAGTTTTACAGAGGGTTCTTCAATTGCAAAATCTGGTTTTGCAAAATAATTAATCCTCACAGCCGGGTCACCATGCAGGTTTATTTCTTCCAAATGTATCCTTGTATAAAAATCAAGGGCTCCCGGGTTGCTTCCTAAATTTTGAAGCACCCTTTGTACCTGTTTGCCAATTGTGCTGCCATACAAGTCTTTTGAAATAGCCTGGTACAACTGCATATTGTAAAAGTTAAGAAATGGCGGAATACCAAGATGCGTTGATCCAAGGAAACCAATACTTCCCCTTCTGTCAGCCAATACATATTTTTCTGAAATGGATAAACCCCCACTTGTCCGTAGTGGGTCAAACGTAAAAAAGTTGCCTGCACTACACCCGCTGATATTAAAAAAAGGATATTTTCCCTGGTTGTCAAAAATATCAGGGCTTGCAAGATTAAATGCAAGTGTATTAGCACTGGAGTGCCCAAAATAACCGATTAATCCCACGCCTCCATTTATTAATTGCTGTATCCTTTCTCCATTGGCCTGTTCTACAGCCGCAGAAGATGTTTTACGGAATGTTTCTACATAAGCGCCATATAAACTGTCCTCTATTATGTCTTTATAGCTGTTTAAGTAATTGGTAAAGTCATTATCCTCATCTGCTGTTGCCCCGCCCACCACATGTATCACCCTTTTCATCCATTCCCTGTCTCCAATACTGCAGCTGGGTGTTGCCTGTATTAACTCATACTCCTTTACTTTATTCAGGTAGTTCTTTATCTCTGTGCCATTAATAGCAGATATTCTTCCAATCGGTATCAAAGGAACATTGGTACCGGGTTCGCAGGCAAGTTGTACATCAGAAGCTGGCCAGCCAAATGTTGGCACCATTTCAATCTTAGCCATATTAGGGTTTGCCTCATTCTGCTTGTATTCTATTGAAGTAACGCCACGGCCAATTATCAAAATATATTGCGGCCTTCTTACAAACTGCCTTGAAGCAAATCTTATAAAGTCTCGTATTGAGCCGGGATGCTGTGTAATGCCAAACGAAAATTGATCATACAATTCATCAATATTAATAACCTTGGCATTAAAACCACCGCCTGCTACACTGCTCCTGTATTGACGGTACTGATCCACATAATCGTTGCCGCTGCCATCATTGTACAAAACAGGGTTGCTGATTATTAAATAATCGCCTTGTTTATCTGTCTGGTTATAGTTGATAAAGTTTCTTGTGGCAAAAGAGGCCACATTGCTTATGTTGCTTGCCTCTTCGTTTACCAGCATAAATTTTCTTAGGTCGGTTGATGAAGGCAATGCAAAACGCACTTTTCCTGCCACTGAAATATCACCCACATACCGGCTGCCATCTGTTACACAGTAAAGCACTGGTGCTGTTGTGCCATAATTAAAATTATCTATCTCCAGGTAATTGCCTGTGCTGTTTGGCTGTAGTTCGAAGTAGAAGTTTTTTAAACCATTAAAATTAAAAGTAGCCGGATAGGTCACTGCCATGTTTGCTACTATTATCCTGTCAAAAATATTTGCCGGTTGCGTAACGCCTCCCACAGATACCTGCAGGTAATCGGTGTTTTGCAAAAGGTTAAGGGGCAAATTATTCCATGACTGCTTCACAGTGTCAAAGTAATTAAAAGTACGTGGAGCAAAAACTTCATTATTAAAAAATTTAACCGCTAATTTTCTTGTATTCAATGCATTGCCGGCTGCTGCTAAATAAAAAGAAACACTGTTTGCCGGGCCAGATGTATATACATTCATGCCTGTAAAAGTGTGATATAATTCATTGCCCGGTGCAGAGGCTATATCATTACTTGTCCATCCCTCGGCAATATCATAACTTGAGGAATACACCAATTCCCCTACCTGCACTGCATAACCACGATTATACTGGTTTTTGTACGCCTTTGCTACAGTACGCATAAAATAAGCATCAGGCGGCAGCGTATTTCCTGCCACATTATTTACTGCATTTGTGTAACGAAGATTTCCAGCAGATGGGTTAATTGTAAGAAAATAAGACGCAGTATCTGTATGTAAACTAAAACTATCACAAAGCTGATATCCGCTCCTGAAATACAATTGATTATCTGGAATACCATCATTCCGTTTTCCTAAAAATTCGATATAGTCGCTACCACTAAAAGGCCCAGTTGCCACAGAGGTATAAAGCCTCACTTCCTTTCCATTCCTCCACAGCTGGAAATATTCTGCAGGCGTATTGGTAAGCCCGGCTGACGCCAGCACTGATTGTGTTATTCGGTACAATCCGTCTTTTGCCACTTTGAACTTGTAATAGGTTTTTGTATAGTCAATCCAGCTATTGTTTAGCGGCTGTGCTTTACCAGCTACAGTGGCAAGGATAAAAATGGCAGTTAATATTTTTCTCATTGTAAGATATTATGGGTTGTGCTGATTTATTAGTCTTGTTTTTTTGCCAGGTTAAGCCTCAAAGAAAACACATGAGTATATAAAGGATTATTCTGGTTAGCCAAATTTGTGTATGAGTAATCAAGGCCAAAATTGCCAAACTTAAACCCAGCACCAAGGCTTGGTTGATATATCCATACTTTTTTTTGGTTCAGGGTGTCGCCGTCAGATAAAGCTTTTTGAAAATTGGTAACGCCTGCCCTTACATAAAATACATCGCTTATGTTTGCCTCAAGCCCTATACTGGGATCAGCACTTACAGCGCTGCTGCTAAGCAGGGTATTTCTTTTGCCATCAAAGGTTAAGGCAAGATTGGCTTCGGCCAGGAGCTTTACAGAATTGCTGATATCAAAATTGTATCCACCGCCTACTATCAGCCTTGGGGCTGTCATTTCTGTTGACTTAACGGGAATATCATTATTAGTAAGATATAAAACTTCTTTTTCCTTTTCGGTAAACTTAAATGACCAGGCATTAAAAGTAGTAGTCACATCCCTTGCCACCACGCCAAAATTCCAGTTGCCTTTTTTCATTTGCACACCTGCATCAATACCAAAACCCCAGGCGCTTGCAAACTTGCCCACTATCCTTCGGATGATTTTTGCATTTACACCAAAGCTCAAGCCTTCTTCTTCGCTTTCCTTTATTGACTGGGCAAATGATAACAGCAAAGCATAATCAGCCGATGAAAAACTGCTTACACTACCATAATCAAGACTACCATCTGGCTTAACCAAAAACAATGTATTGGGAATATCATCCACTGCAAATCGAAGCAAAGAAACGCCTATAGTTCTTTTATTATCATGAACAGGCACAGCAACAGAAGCGTATTGATAACTGCCGATACCAGCAAAATACTGTGCATGCATTGCGCTAATAGAAGGGTTATCTTTTACACCAACAAGCCCGGCAGGATTCCAGTAGCCTGCGGTACCATCGCTTACGCTGGCCACCTGTGCCCCACCCATTGCAAGGCCCCTTGCACCAGCGCCAATATTTAAAAATTCGTTGGAATACTTTCTAAACTGGGCTGAAACTACAGCAGGAATCAACGCTATACCCAGCAGGAAAGCAGTGAGTTTACGGTTCATAATTTGTTTTCTCTGGTTGTTGTTTAAATCGGAATTTGGACAATTCTAACTGGTAAAACGCTTTTTCTGAAACTAAATTGTGCTGTTTTTCCAGTAAATGGAACGCAAAGATAAATGTAATGAAGCTTCGATAAAGGGAGGTTTAGATGTAGTTACGAACATCAAGACCTGCCCTTTATTTTGGATACCGCACACCTTTCAATTATTTTTTCAATTCCACCTGATCTAAAGCCCGTTCCCATACATAGTTATACAGATGCCTGCAATTGACTAATCGTTGTATTGACAGTACAAGTTGCTTTTTTATAAATACGCTCTTTAATATCTCCCCTTACAAAAACTCAAAATTACCTGTCCCTTGCCTGTTGACTATTGCCTATTGCTTACCACCCATTACATTTGCAAAAATTATCGATTAAAAAATGAAGAATTTAATAGCAGAGCTGCAGTGGCGTGGGATGATACAGGATATAATGCCCGGCACAGAAGATCAATTGAATAAAGAAATGACCACTGCATATATTGGCTTTGACCCAACTGCAGACAGTCTGCATATTGGTAATCTAGTTCCGATTATCCTGCTAAACCACTTGCAACGCTGCGGCCACAAACCAGTTGCATTGGTTGGTGGCGCAACCGGCATGGTTGGCGATCCAAGTGGTAAAAGCGAAGAAAGAAATTTGCTGAGTGAAGAAACATTAAACCACAACCTGGGTTGTGTGAAAAAGCAATTAGAAAAATATCTTGACTTTGACAGCAGCAAACCTAACTGTGCAGAAATGGCCAATAACTACGATTGGTTTAAGGATTTTACTTTCCTGGATTTTATCCGTGATGTAGGCAAGCATATTACTGTAAACTACATGATGAGTAAAGACAGTGTGAAGAAAAGGCTGGAAGGTGATAATGGTATGAGCTTTACTGAATTTACTTACCAGTTGGTGCAGGGCTATGATTTTTACTATTTGAATAAAAACAAAAACTGCAAACTGCAAATGGGTGGCAGCGATCAGTGGGGTAATATTGTAACCGGCACTGAACTGATAAGAAGAAAAGGTGGAGGCGAAGCTTTTGCATTTACTTGTCCATTAATTACAAAGGCTGATGGTGGCAAGTTTGGCAAAAGCGAAAAAGGAAATGTATGGCTTGATGCTGCTAAAACATCACCTTACCAATTCTACCAGTTTTGGCTTAATACTACCGACGCAGATGCTGAAAAATATATTAAGATATTTACCTTTTTACCACAGGAAGAAGTGACTGCATTACTTGAGAGACACAAAGGCAACGAACACCAAAGATTATTGCAGAAAAAACTGGCTGAAGAAGTTACCTGCTTTGTACACAGTCGTTCTGATTATGAATTTGCAGTTAATGCATCTCAAATTTTGTTTAACAATGATACGGCCGAAATACTTAAACAGCTAAATGAAGACCAGTTGCTGCAGGTATTAGATGGTGTGCCAACTGTTACAGTTGCCAAATCTGTATTGGAAACAGGCGTGGACATAGTGAGTTTTTTAGCTGACACAAAAATTTTCCCCAGCAAAGGCGAAGCAAGAAAAATGGTACAGGGCGGAGGAGTAAGCATCAACAAAATAAAAGTGGATGCTGTCGAGCATTCAGTGCAATCAGCCAGCCTTTTAAACTCAAAATATTTGTTGGTACAAAAAGGTAAGAAGAATTATTATTTAGTTGTAAGCGAATAATTCCTCTTAATCCTTATTCGTTATCTAATTTATCAAAAGCATACATAACACAACAAGTATGCAATGCCTGCTTAAATTCATTAGTACGGAGCATTGTCCTTACTTCCTCTAAAGAAAGTAGAAGTACCTCTATGTCTTCAAAACGATCAAGGCTTTGGGCTGCTACTTTTTTTCCACCAGTAGCCAAAAAAAGTAAGGTATAATTATCCAGCACTCCGGGATTAGCTGCCACTTTTCCTACATAGGTAATATTTGGGAAATCGTAGCCTGTTTCTTCTAGCAGTTCCCTGGCAATAGCTTTATGTGCATCTTCGCCTTTATCAATAAAGCCGCCGGGTATTTCTATCAGCGTTTCTTCTAATGGATAACGGTATTGTCTTACCATTACTGCTTTATTGTCTTCTGTAATAGCTAGTGCACAGGCACTTGTTGGCAGTTCTACCACAAAATACTCAGGAACTATGCTGCCATCCGGCATTTCACACCTGTCTTTTCTTGCAGTAAAATATTGATGAGTGGATATGTATTCTGAAGAAAGTTTTTTCCAGTTCAATGTTTGATTTTGATAATGATGATTAGTACTTATATGATTGTTATAAATTCCCTCTTGCATTACTGCCTCCTCGATTCTTTGCAATCTTATCCATAGCTATTTCCACCCCATCCTTTCTCTAAGAGAAGTTATATGTGCTGTGTGATGACGTCCATGCCAGGCATACATGCCAAGCAAATACCACAATGACATTTGCCTGCCATGTTCCGGATGCACTATCGTTCTCTCCCATTCTTCATCTTTTATTGATTTTAGTACTTCCAGCCATCTTGTATGCAACGCATGCAACAAAGTAAGCGACACGTTAACTGGCACCACAACAGTATCATTTAAATTAGCCCAGGCTACTTCATCATAAGGTTTTATTGTTGGGTTATCTTCTGTAAGGCCAAGTTTAAAACGAATGTAAGCATTAGCATGGCTGTCTGCTACATGGTGCACCACTTGCCGCAGCGTCCATCCTTGTGGCCGGTAAGCTGTGTTAAGTTGTACTTCATCCAAATTGAGCACAGTATTTTCAAGGTGCTGTGGCAAAAATTTTATATCAATAAGCCATTGCTCTTTTTGTTTTTCACTAAAAGGCTGCGGTTCATATTTACCAATAGGGTACCGAAGATCTTCCATAACTGAGTGAATTATTTTAAACGAAAATATTTAAAGAAACTGAACTTGCTTAGCCATTAGCAAATAAAAAAGGAAACCATTACAGTTTCCCATTTCAATATTTTTTTGCACAGTATTAAAAACGTGGGCAAGGAATACCTTTTACCTTAGTTGGCCTGTGTATATAAATAAGTGAGAATTCAGAACCACCCCGGCTGGCAGTAGCAGCTTTTAATCCAGACGTATTTATATCGTAGCTGGCACCAATTCTGAAGCCATTTATTTCTATACCAAGGTAAGGAATGATGGCATCATTAATACGCATCCATGATCCCACATATACAGATGTAGGGTTACTTTCGTCTCCATTAACCAATGCAGATAATGCACCACCCAATACTACCTCACTTGCCTGGTTTTGCAATTGGTAAATAGCAGAAGTAAATACCGAGAGGTTTTCGCCTACGGGAAAAGAACCACCACCATGCACCGTCATTCTTGAAGCCAGCGCCCATCTCTTATCAATAAAACTTAGATTAGGCTTATTGATATGGTAAAGTGAAAAACCGAGGTAATAATTGTTTTCGCCATTGGAAGAACCAGAATATAACATACCGGCATTGATATCAAAATAATTTTGAGTAGTGCCATTGGTAAATTGCTCCTGTGTTGGATTGGTAAAACCATTTTGTGTAAGCTGGTCTTCAAAAGTAAGTTTGTTCCTGTCTAATATAGCACTGCTGTAGGTAGCCTGGAAACCGCCACCGATTGTATTATATCCTTCTCCATCTAACGATTTATGATAACTGAGAGAAAGAGAACCATAATTCAATTTCAAAGCTGCATCAGCACTTTGATCGCTAAGGCCGGAAATACCAATACCAAATACATCACCTTCCGGTATTTTGCTCTTTAATATTGCAAAATCTAATGAAGCGCTGGTAGTTACATATGCTTTAGGAATGGAAGGCCATTGATCCCTGTGGTTGGCAGCCAACCTCCAGGCACCATCAAATTTTCCGGTAAAAGCCGGGTTGAGTGTGAGCGGTGAAGCAAAAAATTGGGAAAAGTGCGGATCCTGCGCTTTTACAATTATCACAGAAGCTATCAGCAACAATAACGATAGGGCTTTTTTCATTTTGGTTTTACTTATTGCGATAAAGATAAGGAAATGAGCTCAAATGCTGCATTACCGGGCATAAAAGCCCCTGCTGAACTAAAAATTGAGGGTTTACACTTATTCCAATAAATAACGAACCCGGTTATGGATTATTATGACTGCATTTTTTGGCCAAACGCAAGATCGCCGGCATCACCAAGACCAGGGACTATATATCCTTTGGCAGTCAATTCATCATCAATGTCGCCGCACCAAATGGTCGCTTTTGGCACTTCTCTCAATACATACTCTATACCAACAGTGCAGGCAATAGCGCATACAATATGCAGGTCTTTTATTTCGCCCTCATCCTTTAAATATTGAATTGACTTTACAAGTGAAGCTCCTGTGGCAATCATGGGATCGCTAATGATAATTACTTTGCCATCTACTTCGGGACAACTCATATACTCAAGGCTTATTTCAAAAGAACCATCTGGATTGTGCTTTCGGTAGGCACTGATAAATGCGTTTTCGCCCTTATCAAAAAAATTAAGCAGGCCAGTATGCATACCCAGCCCTGCCCGTAAAATGGTGGCCAGCACAGGCTGTGCCGACAATACTTTGCAACTGGCAATGCCCAGCGGCGTAGTAACTTCCTGCTCAACCCAATCTAATTTTTTACTTATCTCATAGGCGCACACTTCGGCAATACGTTCCAGGTTGCGGCGAAAACGCATCCGGTCATTTTGTACTTCCACATTTCTTAACTCACATACCCAGTTGCTTACTAAAGAATGATGTTCGCTGAGGTTGACTACCATGAATAAGACTTTGAATGTTTAAAAATGCCACGAATTACACTAATTTTCACGAATAAAAATTGTATCCCTGAAAGGTTGTAAAAATAGGGATTTAAAAAATGAATAAAAATGATTTACAGGGCAATTGGATTAATGAGTGGCAGCAGCCTTGACGGGCTGGATATTGCTTACACAGAATTTGTGGAAACTGCTGGCAAATGGGCCTATGAAATACTACAGGCAGATTGCATAGAATACAGCAATGAATGGCAAGGCAAATTAAAAAATGCAGAATCTCTTTCCGCACTCGATTATCAATTGCTGCATAGCGAATATGGACATTATATTGGCAGGCAGGTAAATGCCTTTATTGAAGAACATGAATTGGCACATAAAGTGAATTTGATTGCCAGCCATGGACACACAGTTTTTCATTTGCCACAACAGCAAATGACCGCACAATTAGGTGATGGTGCTGCTATTGCGGCCGAAACAAAACTGAATGTGATAAGCGATTTAAGAAACCTTGATGTAGCATTGGGCGGGCAGGGTGCACCTATTGTTCCCATTGGAGAAAAGCTGCTTTTTACCGGGTATGATTACTTTTTGAATATTGGAGGCATTGCAAATATTTCAATTAACGATAACAGAAAATACATTGCTTACGATGTGTGTGCTGCCAACCGGGTATTGAATATGCTGGCAGTGGGAAAAGGCTTTCAATATGATAATGGTGGAAAAATGGCAGCCAGTGGAAAGCTTGATGAAAATTTATTGGCAAGATTAAACTCATTAGATTACTACAGCACGCCATATCCAAAATCGTTGGCCAATAGCTTTGGAACTGATGTTATTTATCCATTGATAAAAGCAGCAGGCATTTCTATTGAAGACGGATTGAGAACATATACAGAGCATATTGCTCTACAAATAAAAAATGCTGTGGGTATAAATAAACAAAACAAAAAATTACTGGCAACTGGCGGCGGCGCATTCAATAGTTTTTTAATTGACAGATTAAGAGAATTGTTATTGCCTTTGAATGTGGAAGTAATGCTGCCGGATGAAAAAACAATTCAATACAAAGAAGCGGTTGTAATGGCGCTGATAGGAATATTGAGATGGAGAGAAGAAGAAAACGTTCTGCCATCTGTTACCGGCGCATTAAGGGGGAGTGTTGGTGGCGCTTTGTGGATTGGATAATCTTTGTTGCTTTAACTTTCTATTTGGGAAAAATTTATTTTACTTGTACAAAATTTTCATGATGAAAAAACTACTCTGCCTTATTATCATCGCTATCGTTGTATTAAGTGCCTGCCAAAATAAAGCCGAAAAAGACAAAAAGGAGAAAGATAATTACGAACAGGCTAAAGAATCACTGGAAGAAAAAGAAAAGAAAAATCCGGTACAATTTATCAGTGTTACAAGTAAGGATAAACATAATTTAATTGGCCAAACTGTTATAAAAGGTTCAGTATATAACAATGCCAAAATTTGTGTGTATAAAGATGTGGAACTGGAATTATCTTTCTTTAGCAAAACAGGTGTGCTGCTGGAAAAGGATGTAGAGAAAATATATGAGGTAATTGAGCCTGGTAAAAGTGCCGACTTTAAAACAAAATATTTTGCCCCAAAAGGAACAGACAGTGTTGGAATAAAAGTATTGGGCGCAAAAGTGAATTAAGATTTAAGATATCCGAAGTTTTAAAAACTTCGAATATCTTAAAAAAGTATAGTTATATATTCTCAATCACCATTGCACTGGCACCACCACCGCCATTACAAATACCAGCCGCACCATATTTTCCATTATTCTGTTTCAATACATTTATCAATGTAACAATAATCCTTGCGCCACTGCAGCCCAAAGGATGACCAAGTGAAACCGCTCCGCCATTTACATTCACTTTGGCAGGATCTAATTTCATGCGGCGGCTGTTTTCAATACCTACTACAGAAAATGCTTCATTCAGTTCCCAATAACTGATGTCTTCCATTTTTAATCCTGCTTTGGCAACCGCTGTTGGTACAGCTACAGAAGGTGTTGTGGTAAACCATTCAGGCGCCTGTTCTGCATCAGCATAGCCTTTGATTTTTGCAATAGGTTTTAATCCCAATTCATCAGCTTTCTCTTTACTCATTAACACCAATGCCGCAGCGCCATCATTCATTGTACTGGCATTTGCTGCAGTTACACTTCCATCTTTTACGAAAGCACTTTTCAACTCTGGTATCTTTTCAAACTTTACATTAAATGGTTCTTCATCCTTTGCAAACAAAATCGGGTCGCCTTTCTTTTGTGGAATAGCAACGGGTACTATTTCATTATCAAATTTTCCACCACTAACTGCAGCCTGCGAACGTTTATAACTTTCAATTGCAAATGCATCCTGTTCTTCTCTTGTTACGTTGCATGTAGCAGCACACATTTCTGCGGCATTGCCCATTGCTTTGCCATCGTATACATCAGTCAAACCATCTTTTGCAAGGCCGTCAATAAAACTTACGTTGCCATATTTGTTTCCCCAACGCATGCAGTCACTGTAAAAAGGAACATTGCTCATACTTTCCATGCCACCTGCAACCACAATGTCTGCATCACCGAGGATAATGCTTTGAGCAGCCTGTGCAATAGCTTTCATTCCACTGGCGCAAACTTTATTTACCGTAGTACAATTCACTTCATTTGGAAGACCGGCAAACTTTGCAGCCTGTCTTGCAGGCGCCTGCCCAAGATTTGCCTGGATAACGCAACCCATTAATACATCCTGAACTTGTTCTGGTTTGATGCCGGCTTTTTCTACAGCGCCTTTTATGGCTACTGCTCCCAATTGTGTTGCTGAAAAACCTTTTAAGCTGCCGCCAAAACTACCCAGTGGCGTACGAACAGCAGATATGACATACACTTCTTTCATTTGGAATAATCGTTTTAGAATGCAAAGGTAGGGCTAAGAGGGTAAAGGAGGAAAGAAGGTAAAAGAGGTTTAAGGAATATTCAATGTGCTATGCTTAATAAAAAATTTTCATTGGTGAAATGAAGGCTGCTTTGTTGAATATTGATCGTTGAATATTGATTATTGAATATTTTCTTTCAGCTAACTATTTAAAATCATAAAGTGTTGCCGTAAATACTCCCCGCTCTCTTTTTTTAAACACAGCCTTCCAGTTGCCATTATACCGCAGCAAAGAGGGAACAAGCAAATCGCCAGCATGTGTCATCTGCACTTCCATGCTCACTTTAAAATCATATACCATAGCGCTGTAACTAACAGTATAAGTCCGGGCAATTATTTCATACGTTTTATCATCAAACCAGGTTGTCATTTCATCTACCACTACATCATCTTCTTTACCTTCTTTTACCTTTTGTTTAAAGATGTAGCAGCTTGTTTTGTTATACTCATCCATATCTATACTCATGTCGTAATATTCCGCCATATCATCATCATAAATGGCGGTTTTGCTGCTCATAAAAGGAAGGCCGCTAATTTTTTTTCCTGGATTAAAGAAAAGCATCTTTAATTGTTCCTTATGTTTTTCCATGCCGCTCTTACCCTCGGTACTAAATTCTTTTCCTGCTACAATATTATTTTCTCCACAAATCACTCCATTAGTAAAAAACAGCGAAGCATACATCTGTGCTGTATAGTAATTATAGTAACGGTTCTCATCGTAGAAGTCGCCGGTGATTTGTTCTTCAGTTACTTCCATACGGCGGCAATTACTGTCACGTACCTGTTTTGTTTTGCTGAATAATGTTGCCTGTGCATTGCCATTTTTATCATTCATGCGGATATCATTAATGGCAGAATAATTCAGCATCCGCAAATTGCGGAATGCTTTGTAAAAAGAACTGTCGGTTTTTATGCGGTTGATGAATGCCGGCACATTTAATTTACTGTTTACAACCACTTCAGAAAGGGTAATTTCTTTTTTTCCAACCGATATAGTGGTGTCGATTGTATGAACAGAAGTATCTTGTCCATAGCATTTAAACAGAACAGCAAAAATTAAAACAGGTATGACTTTTTGAATCATTATCTAAAGGTTGACAACCTTGTTAGAGAATTAAAACTAAATATCTGTTACAGGGCCAATAAAATATACACTTAATAAATTGCTGAAAGATTGTTAACCTTATTGCCCAAGCTATTTGGCAAACATCATCCTGTAATCTGTTTTTATTTTCCCTTTGCTGATGTCTTCCAGTTTTCTTTTGAGCAGTACTTTTTTTAGAGGCTTTACATAATCAATAAACAGTTTGCCTTCAATATGATCATATTCATGCAGTATCACCCTTGCTGTAATTCCATTAAAGGTTTTTGTATGCGACTCAAAGTTTTCATCCTGGTAAGTAATGGTTACGCTTTCATTCCGGTAAATATCTTCCCTTACTTTAGGAATGCTGAGGCAACCTTCATTATAAGCCCACTCCTCGCCGCCTGTTTCCACTATGTGTGCGTTGATAAAAACTCCTTTAAAACCGGGAGCATCAGGAAATTCGTCAGGGTCATCATCCTCTTCCATGTTAGAAAATATCTGGGTACTGTCCACCGTAAATAAACGGATAGACTTATTGATTTGCGGTGCAGCCAGGCCCACGCCATTGCTGTTGTACATGGTTTCCCACATATCAGCTATAAGCTTGTCCAAACTCGGATAATCTTTGGTAATATCTTCAGCTACTTTTCTTAAAACAGGCGAGCCATATGCCACTATAGGTAAAATCATAATCTGGCAAATTTATGGGAAGCAAATGACATGGGTTTTAAACACCTGTGAGCAAAATTTTCTACATACTCACATCTTCCACATCATCAATAAAACCCCATTCGTTACGCAATGCCTGCAATTGCTCCCCGTCCAGTTTCATTTTGTCGTAATGCCCGGCATTGCTTTTTTGCCGGAAGGCTTCATATAAAGTAACTGCACAGGCCACAGAAATATTCAGTGATTTAATAATGCCCACCTGTGGTATAATAAAATTACCATCTGCCATGCCGATAATTTCATCACTTACACCACTGTGTTCGTTGCCAAATATTAACGCCACCGGCTCAGTAAGGTTGAGTTGGTGCAGGCCTACAGCATCCGAACTTAAATGTGTGGTGTAAATTTTTTTATACCATTTTCTTAACGCAACAAAACACTCAGCCGCATCGCTGTACTCATGTACAGTGAGCCACTTGGCTGCACTTGATGAACTGCGGGCACCCCATTTTTTATGGTGTGGAATTTTTGTATTAAGTATATAAATATCCTGTATCCCTACGGCATCGCAAGTACGCATTACAGCAGATATATTGTGAGGATCAAATACGTTTTCAAGCACCACGGTAAGGTCGGGCTGCCTATGAGCCAATACTGTTTCCAATCGTTCTGTTCTTTCGGGAGTCATTATATTTTAATTAAGGATAAAATTATTTTTTCAAACTGGCATCAGCGATATCGCTTGTAAGTTGTGATATTTCCTACCAACAATTTCATGTTGTAAACTCAAATTTATCCCCGTCAAACAATCCTAAATCACTCAACTTTAGGTGCGGTATTACCAGTAATGCCATAAATGATAATGTCATGAAAGGCGCTGCCAATGTTGAACCTAACACCTCTTTCGTCATTTTATCAATGGCAGTATAATTATCTGCCACTTTGTAGCCATCTTCATTGCTCATTAACCCGGCAACTGGCAAACCTAAAACAGCCGAAGATGAATTACTCACTGCACTCACTCCACCCTGTTCCTTAATAACAAGGTTTACTGCTTTGCAAATACTTTCATCATCCACACCTACTGCAATAATATTGTGGCTATCGTGTGCTACAGTGCTTGCAATAGCGCCTTGTTTTAAACCGAAGTTTTTTACAAATGATTTTGCAACCGGTGCATCTTTATAGCGGTTAACAACAACAATCTTTAAAATATCGTATGACACATCGCTTACAATATTTCCATTGCTAACTTTTGGCGGCACAGATATTTTATTGGTAATTAATTGCCCTTCCAATGCTTCAATCACAAAAATCTCTTTTTCACTATTAAATTTTATTTCAAAATCAGCAGGTATTTTTTCTGCACAACTGAATTGATTGATAACAGCAGACTGTTCTGTTTTAATTAGTGATTCCCCATTTACTGCAACAACCTGTCCATTAATAAATGTTTCCAGTACTTTAAAACTCACCAAATCTTCCACTACAATAAAATCTGCATCATCACCAACCCGTAATGTGCCTACATCCATTTTATAATGCTCCACAGGATTAATACAAGCGGCCTGCAGTATTTTAAATACATCAATGCCTTCTGCCACAGCCCTTGCACAAAGCTGGTTAACATGTCCTTCCACAAGGCTGTCGGGATGTTTATCATCACTACAAAACATCATGTCTTCATAATGATAATTCATCAACCCTATTAATGCATCAAAATTTTTTGCAGCACTGCCCTCCCGAATCAAAATCTTCATTCCACAGTGCAGTTTATCCAGCGCTTCTTCTTCGGTAAAACATTCATGATCGGTGCTAATGCCAGCCTCAATGTATTTTTTTGCATCAGCGCCACGTAACCCCGGTGCATGGCCATCCACTGGTTTATTATATTTTTTTGCTGATGCAATTTTTTTCATCACCTCTTCATCATTAAACAATACACCGGGAAAATTCATCATCTCACTCAAATATTTTATCTCCGGCTTTTGTAAAAGTTTGTCAACATCATCCGGCTTCAAAGCAGCACCGGCAGTTTCAAAAATGGTGGCGGGCACACAACTCGGTGCACCAAAGTGAAATTTAAATGGCACTGTTTTACCATTTTCAATCATATACTCCACTCCTTTCATACCACATACATTGGCAATCTCATGCGGATCGCTGATGGTGGCAACGGTACCATGCACCACTGCCAGTTTTGCAAACTCACTTGGCACCAGCATACTGCTTTCCACATGTACATGACTGTCGATAAAACCAGGAAGGATATAATAATGATTTGAAGAAGAAAATGCAGACAAAGGGGTAATGGATAATATTTTTCCGTTAGCAAACTCCACTTCGCCGTCAAATATTTCTTTATTACGTATGTCAACTATTTTGCCTGTTACTTTTTGTGCCATAGTTCCTTTTTTGAATTACACAAATGTAAAGGACACATTCCCTTTTTCAGCTACCTTTATTTTCTAAATTGTGAAATATGAAAACACTTATTGCCCTTGGTATATTTATTATGTTTTTAGTAAGCGTACAATTTGCCAGTGCACAAACGGTGGATGAAGTAATTGACAAATACATAGCTGCCCGTGGCGGAAAAGAAAAACTCAACGCCATTAAAACCATTTACATGGAAGGCAGCCGTGAAATGATGGGAAATGAAGTGGCAGTAAAAATTACCAAAGAGCAAGGCAAACTAAGCCGTACAGAATTTGAAATGGGCAGCATCAATGGTTTTAATCTTATCACTGAAAAAGCTGGCTGGAATTATTTTCCCATGAGGATGCAGGAGCCACAAAAAATGGAAGATTCATTATTACCGGCAGTGCAAACTGAAACAGATATCGCCGGGCCACTGGTTGATTATGTTGCAAAAGGGCATAAAGCAGAACTGGAAGGAAAAGAAAATATAGATGGTGAAATATGTTACAAAATAAAATTAACAACCAAAGCAGGCAAAGCAATTACTTACTGGATACAGGCAGATAATTATTTACTTGTTCAGTCAACACCAACAGGCGGTATGATGGGCGGCAGAAGAAGAAACAATAATAATGAAGGCAGCACACCTAATACTGCACCTGGCCAGGGAAAAACATATATCCAGTACAAAGATTACAAAGCGGTTGAAGGAGTTTTATTTGCCCATAGTTTAGAAATAAAATCGGACAGCGGCGAAGGAAGAGGTGGCGGTGGCACTACTTTCGATAAAATAGAAATCAACAAACCCGTTGATGAAAAATTATACAAACCGGAATAACTATATCGTTTGCATAGACTATTGCAAAAGAATTTTCCAACAACGAAAACCTCATGAATAATTTATGGGGCTTTTTATTACACTATTATTACATTTGCACCCTCATAACCAAACTAAATAAATATAACCATGAGTACAGTAAAAGTTGCCATCAACGGTTTCGGACGTATCGGCCGTTTGGTTTACCGCCAAATCTATAACATGCAGGGTATTGATGTTGTAGCTATCAATGACCTTACCAGCCCTAAAGTACTGGCACATCTTTTAAAATACGACAGCGCACAAGGCCGCTTTAATGCAGAAGTAAAAGCTGCAGAAGATTCTATTACAGTAAATGGAGATTTAGTAAAAATATATGCTCAAAAAGACCCGGCCCAAATTCCATGGGGCAGCCACGATGTGGATGTTGTTTTGGAATGTACCGGTTTCTTCACTGATAAAGAAAAAGCAGAAGCACATTTAAAAGCAGGAGCAAAACGTGTTGTTATCTCTGCCCCAGCCACAGGCGATTTAAAAACAATTGTTTTCAACGTAAACCATAGCATTCTTGACGGAAGTGAAAAAGTTATCAGCTGTGCAAGCTGTACCACTAACTGTTTGGCTCCAATGGCGCAGGTACTGGAAGAAAAGTTTGGCATCGTTAATGGCTTAATGACCACCATCCATGCTTACACCAACGACCAGAACACACAAGATGCACCACATCCAAAAGGTGATCTCCGCCGTGCAAGGGCTGCAGCACAAAACATTGTGCCTAACAGTACCGGCGCTGCAAAAGCAATCGGCCTTGTGTTGCCAAGCCTTAAAGGAAAATTAGATGGCAGTGCCCAACGTGTGCCTACTATCACTGGTTCCCTTACAGAAGTAACAGCGGTGCTTGGCAAGAAAACAACAGTGGAAGAAGTAAATGCTGCCATGAAAGCTGCTGCCAACGAAAGCTTCGGTTATACTGAAGACGAAATTGTAAGCACAGACATCATCGGCATACATTTCGGTTCTTTGTTTGATGCTACACAAACAAGGGTACAAACAGTTGGCGACACACAATTGGTTCGTACAGTATCATGGTACGATAATGAAATGAGCTATGTAAGCCAGTTGGTACGTACAGTACATTATTTTGCTGGCTTGATCAGCAAATAATTTTTGTTAACTAACAGTTGAGTTTCATAGCAACATCGTTGTGTCACTCACTTCAACATTATGTTCTCTATTGAACAACATATTCAAAAGCTTCCTGGAAATTTCAGGAAGCTTTTTTTATAATCAGTATCTTAGTAAGCAAATCAAGGTAACCAGAAATTAAATCTAACTATGAGCAGATTCACATCCCACAATTTCGCCGGACAAAAAGCATTGGTACGTGTTGACTTTAATGTACCATTAGATGCCAGCTTCAATATCACTGACGATACAAGAATGAAAGCCACCATCCCCACCATTAAAAAAATATTGGGTGATGGCGGCATGGTCATTTTAATGAGCCATCTCGGAAGGCCCAAAGATGGGCCGGCAGATAAATACTCATTAAAACATTTGGTAAAACACCTGCATGAACTGCTTGGTGGTGAAACAAAAGTTTTCTTTGCTGATGATTGCATTGGTGAACAAGCTAAAATAACATCTGACATGTTACGCACAGGTGAAGTGTTATTGCTTGAAAACCTCCGCTTTTATAAAGAAGAAGAAAAAGGTGATGAAGCATTTGCTGAAAAATTAAGCAAGCTTGGCGATGTGTATGTGAACGATGCATTTGGTACAGCACACAGGGCACATGCTTCTACTGCTATCATTGCTAAATTTTTCCCCGGCGACAAAAAAATGTTTGGCTTATTAATGGAAGGCGAAGTAAGCAGTGCAGAAAAAGTATTGCATAGCAGTGAAAAACCTTTTACTGCAATCATTGGCGGCGCAAAAGTGTCTGATAAAATTCTCATCATTGAAAATTTATTAGAAAGAGCAACCGACATCATCATTGGCGGTGGAATGGCATATACATTTATGAAAGCAAGAGGTGGAAAGATCGGCAACTCACTTTGTGAAGACGACCGATTAGATACAGCAAAAGAGATTTTAAAGAAAGCATTAGAAAAAAATGTAAGCATTCATTTACCTGAAGATTCAGTGATAGCAGATAAGTTTGATGCTAATGCAAACACAAACACTTCTCCAAGCGATGCTATTCCTGATGGATGGATGGGATTGGATATAGGCCCGAAAGCAGTTGGTATTTTCAGTGAAGTGATTGGCAAATCAAAAACAATTTTATGGAACGGCCCGATGGGTGTATTTGAAATGGAAAAATTTCAGAACGGCACAAAATCCATTGCTTTAGCTGTAGCAGATGCAACTTCTAAAGGCGCTTTCAGTCTTGTTGGCGGTGGCGATAGTGTGGCAGCCGTTAATCAATTTAATTTGGCAGATAAAGTAAGCTATGTAAGCACCGGCGGTGGCGCCATGCTTGAGTATTTTGAAGGAAAAGTATTGCCTGGCATCGCCGCTGTTAAAGAATAATCTTTGTGATTAAAAAGAAACTGTACATTTATTTTTCAAAAAATAAAAACAAACAACCATGAAACGTTCAAGTTGGATCATTTTAGGTGTACTTGCAGTAATTGTACTTTGGGCTATTAGTGCCCGTAACGGTATGGCAACTGCTGAAACAGATATTAAAGGAAAATGGGGCCAGGTGCAGGCTCAATACAACCGTAAAGCAAAACTGTATGAAAATGTGGTAGCCACCATTCAAAACGCTGCCAGAAACGAAGACACTACTTTAATAAAGATTGTACAGATGCGTTCAAGGATACCAAACATTACCGAACAATCAACACCTGAGCAAGTAGCCGCTGCGGATAAACAATTAAATTCAATAGGACGTGCTGCCTTAAATGTAAATATTGAAGCATATCCTACTTTACAGGCAACAGGCCTTTATAAAGATTTACAGGCACAGGTAGAAGGTACTGAAAACAGGGTAACAGTTGCTTTAAGCGACTGGAATGATGCCATAACAGATTACAACACCAAACTGGTAAGATTTCCCGGCAATATTATAGCCAGCATTTTTGGCTACAAACAAAAACAAAACTATGTGGCTCCTGCCGGCTCAGAAGATACCAATGTGAAGGACCTGTTTAATAAGTAATTTATTCAATGAGCCTTTTTTCTTTCTTTCAAAAAAAGCCAAAGCAATTTTTTTCTGCTGAAGAAAACAGGCAGATAGTGGAAGCTATACGCCAGGCCGAAAAGCAAACCAGTGGAGAAATAAGGATTTATGTAGAAAGTAAAAACCCTTTTATGGACCCACTCGATAGGGCCAAAGAAATTTTCTTCAATTTAAAAATGCAGGAAACAGATCACCGCAACGGTGTGCTGATGTACCTGGCAATGGACGATCATGAATTGGCTTTGTTTGCCGATGAAGGGATTTTTGAAAAAGCAGGCGCTGCGTACTGGAACAATGAAGTAAGAGAAATGATTGCAGGGTTTACAAAAGATAATATTGGTGACAGTATTGAGCGGTGCATACTACACATTGGTAAAACACTCACCGAAAAATTTCCTTACGAAGCCGCAACCGATAAAAATGAATTGCCAGACGATATTGTATTTGGCAAATAAGCAACAATAAATGAAAAGACTGCTTCACATATTTCTTTTGCTGTTGTTGCCTTCAGTAATTTTTTCTCAATCTGGCTTTGATGCAAAAAGTTTACTAAAGCCCCGTACTGGCAAGCAGCAACTAGTAAATGACTTTGCAAACATTCTTACTGACAGGCAAAAGGAAGCGCTGGAAGAGAAACTGTATACTTTTGACGACAGTACCAGCACTCAAATTGCAGTAGTCACAATACCCGATCTTGGTGGCTATGATATTTCCGACTATGCTGTTAAGTTAGGAAGAGCCTGGGGAGTGGGTGGCAAAGAATTTAATAACGGTGTAGTGCTGCTGATTTCAAAAGGAGACCGTAAGGTAAATATCTCTACAGGCTATGGTGTAGAGGGCGCATTGCCCGATGTTACCTGCAGCCATATCATTAACGACAGAATTGTTCCTTACTTTAAAGGCGGTGATTATTATGGCGGTATTGACAATGGTGTAGATGCTATCATAAGGGCAACCCAGGGTGAATACAAAGCCCCTGAAGGGTATCACAAAAACAAAGGTTTATCAGCAGGCAGAATTATATTCCTCATCATTCTGATTATTATTTTTCTTTCCATTTTTGGCAGAGGTGGTGGCGGCGGTACATTTATGAGCAGGCGTGGATACCGTGGATTTACAGGACCATTTATTTTCCCAACAGGTGGCGGTGGTGGCGGCTGGAGCGGCGGAGGAGGTTCCGGGGGAGGTTTTGGCGGATTTGGTGGTGGAAGCTTTGGTGGTGGCGGCGCAAGTGGAAGCTGGTAACTGAATTTTTATAATTGTTACAACCCTGCATTTGCAGGGTTTATTATATGCAGGAGTGGGATTGTTTTTTTCATAATAATATTACCTGCCAATAGTTTGTATTTTACACCCCGTCATTATGAACAAAAAATTATTGACTGTATTACAGTATCTCCTTTTTTTGGGCCTTGGTATTTTTTTAGTGTGGTGGAGCATAAATAAAATGGATGAAAAAAGCTGGGCCGAATGTAAAGAGTCACTGCAATCTGCAAACTATATCTTATTCATTCCGGTATTCTTCATCATTTCTGCCAGCCATGTAAGCCGTGCCCTGCGCTGGAAAATTCTGATGAAACCAATGGGCTATACACCGGGAACAGCAAATACTTTTTTTGCAGTAATGGTTGGTTATCTTGCCAATCTTGCCTTTCCACGCCTGGGCGAAGTATTAAAATGCACAATACTGGCTCGTTATGAAAAAGTACCAGCTGATAAATTAGTAGGCACCATTTTAATTGAACGAGCAGTGGATGTGCTGTGCCTCGGTATTGTTTTTATAATTACCTTTTTTGCAGAGTTTGATTTGATAGGACAATTGGCAAAAGAAACAATACAGGAAAACTTTTTAAAAGGCGGTTGGGGAATATTAATTGCCAAAACAGGAATGCTCATCATTTTTGCAGGCATGGCATGGCTGGCGTTAAAATTTATTTTTAAACGCTACAGCCATGTAAATATTATTACAAAAATCAAAGCCACTGTTGAAGGTGTAAAAGCAGGGCTTACCAGCATTTCAAAGCTAGAAAACAAGTGGGCCTTTATATTTCACAGCCTGCTTATCTGGTGCTGCTATGTGGGTGGCACTTATCTTGGATTTTATGCCACCAGCGGCACAGAAAATCTCCCTTTTATTGCATCTTTCCCGGTACTGGCTTTTGCAAGCCTTGGTATGATTATCACTCCCGGCGGTATTGGTGCATATCCAAAACTGATACAATCTGTATTGATGCTGTATGGGGTGAACAAAGGTATCGCATACGCCAATGGCACGCTGCAATGGCTTGCTCAATTTGTAATTATTGTAGTGGTGGGTTTTGTATGCCTTGCGCTGCTACCCTACTTCAATAAAAAGAAAATAAAAGAAACAATTGAATAGTTTATTTGCTAAGCCCACAGGGATGCAGGATACTCTTTGTCAGCAACCAGCTTATCAATACTTGCCTGTACACCCGGCGCATCTTCTTTATAAGTAACACCAAACCATTGTGCCGAAGTAGGTATCACACTTACATTTACTTCACCGCTCTTTACCACTTTATCCACCACCAATGGAATAAAAAATTCTCCTTTAGGGTCATTGATACTTTTATCTAAAAAAGCGCTGAAATAGCTTTCGCAATAACTTATAAACGATGGATGAAAGCCAAAGAAATTCATGCTCACGCTGGCATTTTCACTTACTTCATGCAGGCCGGCTTCATCCTCATAAGTTATGATGCCTTTATCGTTTCGGTATATTTTTGTGCGTTCATTTATATCAATAAGATTGCCATTGCTGTTAACATTGCATACTCCCCGGCTTACACTACCGTTTTCACTTAATGTTTTTTTAAGTTCGTAACCAATGATGGCATATTTATTTGACGCAGCATCTTTAGTTAAAAAATTATATGCTTTTACAAAACCATCCCTGCCATAAAAATCATCTGCATTAATTACAGCAAAGGGTTCGTTTACAATACCCTTGCAACAAAGCACAGCATGTGCAGTACCCCATGGCTTCTTCCTTTCTTCCGGTATAATTCTGTCGTCAACAAATTTTGTCAGTTCCTGGAAAGCATAAGCCACACTTATTTTCCCTTCCAGCTTATCGCCAAAATTTTCACGGAACATTTGTTCATGCTCCCCCCTAATCAAAAACACCACTTTACCAAAACCTGCACGGATAGCGTCGTAAATAGAATACTCCATTATGGTTTCTCCAGCAGGGCCAAAACCCTGTGTTTGTTTCATACTTCCATAACGGCTGGCCATACCGGCAGCTAATATTACAAGCGTAGGTTGCATCATTACTGTTTTTGTTTGATAATAAACCCTGAAATTGTGTGGCGAAAATAAACGCTAAACGCTCAATACACAAAAAAATTGCAGGATAAATACCAGGATATATTTATACAGGCGCTTGAGTTCCCGCCGGCACTGAATAGAAAAATCCAGTTGCAGGTGCTGCGTTTGGATAGAGTACACCCTGTTATATCTGGTAATAAAATTTTCAAGCTGCATTATTTTCTTGAAAATTTAAGGAACAATACTGTTATCACTTTTGGAGGCGCTTATTCCAATCACCTTGTGGCTGCCGCATATGCCTGTAAACAAAAAAATATTAAATGCATTGGTATTGTACGTGGAGAAAAGCCTGCAGTATTATCTCATACACTGAAGCATTGTATAGAATATGGAATGCACCTGCACTTTGTAAGCAGGGAAGAATATGACAAAAAAGACAGCGCTGAATGTATTGATCGCTTAATTAATACTTATGGTGAATGTACTATTATTCCAGAAGGAGGTTTTGCTCCGATAGGTGCAAAAGGTGCTGCAGGCATTACGGATTATATTGATGACGACGCTACTCATATCTGTTGCGCTGTGGGTACAGCTACTACCATTGCAGGCTTATTGATGAATGCAAAAGCACATCAAAAAATAATTGCCATACCAGTATTAAAGGGCATGAGTGATATTCAGGAGAGAATTATGTTTTTAACAAAAGGGAATTTTAGCAAAGAACAATTGCACATAGAACCCGGTTATCATTTTGGCGGTTATGCAAAAAAAAATAATGTGCTGATTGATTTTATGAACGATTTGTACAATACATACCAACTGCCAACAGATTTTGTTTACACCGCTAAAATGTTGTACGCCGTGATGGATATGATTGAGCATAACATTTTTTTGCCGAACAGTAAAGTCTGTTGCATTCATACAGGTGGATTGCAGGGGAATGCATCGCTACAAAAAAATACTTTAACTTTTTAACTCTGTTACATTGCCTTTATATTTGCAGGGTTCGATAATAAATGTTCCTGTGTAAAATATGTTTTTGAAACCACTGTCTATTACCTGCATCTTTATCCTTTGGATTACAGCCAGTGCTTGTGCACAGGATACACTGCCACGTATTACTGTTAAAGCTATTGGCAACAAAGTGCTTATTAGCTGGCGCAACACGTATGGTGCAAAAATTACCAATATCAACATTGAGCAGTCGTATTTTGAAGTGCCTGAGCGCGATA
>CAZBTD010000002.1:0-1577 GCA_964494815.1 uncultured Ferruginibacter sp.
GTGGATGCAAAAGCCATGGCAGTTGTGCCAGCGGCAGTTGCAACCGCATGAACGTCTACGATTGGCTGGCGAACCTGCCATTCAGCGACCCGGAGAGTTCCTGCAAAATGGTGGAGGTAAGTTTCAACAACGGCAGCCGCAAAGATTATTTTAAAAATACCACCAATTACTTTTTTGAAAAAGGAGAAATGATTGCCGTGGAAGGCGTGAGTGGTTTTGATGTGGGCAGCGTAAACCTTACAGGCGAATTGGTAAGGTTACAATTGAAGAAAAATAATATCAAGGAAGATAATCCTGAAATAAAAAAGATTCTTCGTCGTGCTAATGAAAACGACTTAAGCAAACTGAAAGAAACAAAGGCAAGGGAAAGAGATGTGATGATAAGAAGCCGTGCCATTGCAAAGCAACTGAACCTTCAAATGAAAGTGGCAGAAGTGGAAATTCAGGCAGACGGCAGAAAAGCAACTTTCTTTTATATAGCAGACGACAGGGTTGATTTCCGTGAGTTGATTAAAGTGTATGCCGGAGAGTTTAAAGTAAAAGTGGAGATGCGCCAGATTGGTGCAAGGCAGGAAGCTGGTAAAGTTGGTGGTATCGGAAGTTGCGGAAGAGAGTTGTGTTGCAGCACCTGGCTTACAGATTTCAAGAGCGTAAATACCAATGCAGCCCGTTATCAAAACTTAAGTATCAACCAGGCAAAATTGAGTGGCCAGTGCGGAAGGTTAAAGTGTTGTTTGAATTATGAATTAGATACTTACTTAGATGCACTGCAACATTTCCCTGAAGATTGTGATTCGATTGAAATAGCAAGAGGAAGAGCGTTTTTGGTGAAGAAAGATATTTTCAGAAACCTGATGTGGTACACATTACCTGATAGTAATAAACAATACCCACTTACATTAGAAAGAGTAAAGAAAATAAAATCACTAAATCAGCAAGGTGTACGTCCAGAAGAATTGGAAGCTGTGGAAGTAGTGAGCAAAAAGCCAATTGAAGTTGAACCAGTATATGCAGATGTGGTAGGACAAATCAGTTTGCGTTCGCTTGAAAAAACAAGTAGGAAAAGAAGAGAACAGGAACGCAATCAAGGACAGGGTGGCAACCGCAATCAACAAAGAGGAGATAACAGAAATCAGCAACAAGGCGGAGGAAATCAACAAAGACCACAACAAAATCGTGGAAGTAATCAAAATCGTCCACAAGGCGGTGGTCAGCAACAAAACAGGGGTAATCAACAAAGAGGAGATAACAGGAATCAACAACAGGGAGGGAATAACCAGAATAGAAATCAGCAAAGGCCGCAACAGAACAGGCCACAGCAACAAAGGCAAGAGAACAGGCCTCCGGAAAATAAAAACGAACAGAAATAAACTTGATATAATAAACACGTCGGGAAAAATACCCGGCGTTTTTTATATTTACGATTCAATATTTATTATGTCCATCACAGTATCCAATCTTACCAAGATATACGGCGCTCAAAAAGCAGTGAATAATATTTCTTTCTCCATTAATAAAGGAGAAATTGTTGGTTTCCTTGGACCAAATGGTGCTGGCAAAAGCACTACTATGAAAAT
>CAZBTD010000002.1:1677-56973 GCA_964494815.1 uncultured Ferruginibacter sp.
AAACAAAGAGTTGGCATTGCTGCTGCATTAATACATGACCCTGAAGTGCTGATATTAGATGAACCAACTTCTGGTCTTGACCCAAACCAAATTATTGAAATTAGAGAAGTAATAAAAAATCTTGGAAAAAATAAAACAGTGATGTTCTCTTCTCATATTCTGCAGGAAGTAGAAGCAATGTGTGACAGGGTTATCATCATCAATCGTGGAAATATTGTTGCGGATGATTTATTAAGCAACCTGCAAAAAGCTAATGCCAGTCAGCAATCTGTAAATGTTGAATTTAAAGAAGAAGTAAACATTGAAGATTTAAAGTCATTGCAAGAAGCAACCAAGGTAACCCAACTCTCCACTTTCAACTTTCAACTTTCCACTAACAATCCTGAAGTTGTACGTAAGCAGTTATTAGAATTGAGTTTGAAAAATAATCTCAACATCGTTTCTTTGCAGAGTGAAAATAACTCTCTGGAAGATGTATTCAGGAGTTTGACTTCGGCTAACAATTAACTACATAAACCAAAACAAATTTTTAATCATGAGCTACATTGCCTCCATTTTTGCCCGCCAGATATTAGACAGTCGTGGAAACCCAACCGTAGAAGTAGATGTATTAACCGAAACAGAAAAATTAGGAAGAGCCGCAGTGCCAAGTGGCGCCAGCACGGGTGTGCATGAAGCAGTTGAATTAAGAGATGGCAAGAAAAATTACTACGGCGGTAAAAGTGTATTAAAAGCAGTAAATAACGTAAATACAGTAATAGCAGATGCATTACTTGGTTGGGATATCGCTGACCAAACAGGTGTTGATGCTGCACTGATAAAATTAGACGGCACTGCCAATAAAGGCAAGTTGGGCGCTAATGCAATGCTGGCCGTTAGTATGGCAGTTGCAAAAGCTGCAGCTATTGAAGCCAACCTCCCACTCTATCGTTATATCGGTGGTACCAATGCCAAAATTCTCCCCATTCCAATGATGAATATTTTGAATGGCGGTGCACATGCTGATAATAAAATCGATTTTCAGGAATTTATGGTAATGCCTGTAGGTGCTAACTCTTTCAGTGAAGGACTTGCCTGGGGTGTTGATATTTTTCATGCATTGAAAAGTGTATTGAAGAAAAAAGGTTTCAGCACTAATGTAGGTGATGAAGGTGGCTTTGCTCCCAATATTCAAAGCAATGAAGAAGCCATCGAAACTGTATTGACAGCGATACAAGCTGCAGGTTATAAAACAGGCAGCCAGATTATGATTGCCATGGATGCTGCCAATAGTGAATTGTGGGATGTTAAAAAGAAAAAATATGTTTTCCATAAAAGTGATGGAAAGGAAATGACAAGCGAACAATTGGTTGCCTATTGGGCTAGCTGGGTGAAGAAATATCCTATCTGCTCTATTGAAGACGGTATGGCAGAAGATGACTGGAAAGGCTGGAAAATGTTGACCGAAGCAGTAGGCAGTAAATGCCAGTTAGTTGGTGACGACTTGTTTGTTACAAATGTTGACCGTTTAGGAAAAGGTATCCAGGAAGGAATTGCGAATGGATTATTGGTAAAAGTAAACCAGATTGGTACCGTTACAGAAACCATCAATGCGGTAAGTATGGCACAGGGCGCTGGTTATAATACCATCATGAGCCACCGCAGCGGCGAAACAGAAGATACAACCATTGCCGACCTGGCTGTTGCTCTTAATTGCGGTCAAATTAAAACTGGCTCTGCCAGCCGTACCGACCGCATGGCCAAGTACAACCAATTGATAAGAATTGAAGAAATTTTGGGTGACAGTGCTATTTATCCAAAAGGAAAAATTAAATTTGGTAAATAAGTTTATTTCAAACCGCAATTATCTCAATGGAAATTACCACTGAACAAGTTGAAGCTCCAAAGCCACAAAAAAAATGGTGGAAAGGCAGGCTGGCATGGATGAAAAACAAATACCTGCTGGCGGGGGCTTTCTTTTTGGTGTGGATGCTTTTTTTTGACCCTAAGGATATTGGCTCTGGTATAAACAGGTGGGAGAAGTACAAAGAATTGCAGGAAAGTGAAAAAAAGCTAATGAGCCAGATTGATAATACTAAGGCTGAGCTTGGACAGTTGAAAAATAATGCCCGTACGATTGAAAAATATGCACGGGAAAAATACCAGATGAAAAAAGACAACGAAGATTTGTTCATTGTAAAGGATCTTGTTGACGAAAATAAATAAACCAGAAAGGCAATTTTAGGCTGTAGAATGCGTTTATACATCGGATAATTGATAATTAAACTTCTTAACAAGCTTTTAAACTTATGGAAAGGATTACGCAGGAGGACCTGCTGCTGTATATATACGGCGAGGCCTCCACAGAACAAACAGCCGCAATCAAGGCAGCTTTGGAAACGGATTGGAACTTAAATGAACAGTACAAGGAATTACTTTCAGCCAAAGAAAGTCTTGGTGCTGTAAATGTCTCTCCCCGTAAAAAAGCTCTTGATTTTGTACTTAACTATGCTAATAAGCAGGTAAAAGAATTTACCGATTAGCAAGCAACAATCCAATAAACTAATTTTAAACTAATTTAGTCCCGCCATTGGCGGGATTTTTTTATGACCAAAACCGAACTTTACCAGCATGTTATTGAATATTTTTTAGAGTTTAGCCCCGAAGCAGAAACTGAGCTGATATACGATAACCCTTTTCAATTGCTGGTAGCAGTAATCCTATCAGCCCAATGTACCGACAAAAGAGTTAATCAAACCACACCTGCCATTTTTGAAAAATACCCCGATGCCGAAAGCCTTTCTAAGGCCAGTTTTGATGAATTGTTTCCCTTGATAAAGAGTATCTCATATCCCAATAATAAAACAAAGCACCTCATTAGCATGGCAAATATGCTGGTGAAAAAATTTGACAACCATGTGCCAATGACCGTTGATGAACTGATACAATTACCAGGCGTAGGAAGAAAAACGGCTAATGTCATTACTTCTGTTGTGGATGAGCAGCCCAATATGGCCGTGGATACACACGTTTTCAGGGTAAGTGCCCGGCTTGGGCTTACTTCCAATGCCAAAACACCTCTTGCCACTGAAAAACAGCTTATTAAGCATATACCAGAAAAATATGTGCACAAGGCACATCATTGGCTTATTCTTCATGGCAGATACACCTGCACAGCCCGAAACCCCAAATGCAGCCAATGCGGCTTAAATACTGTCTGTAAATTTTACAAGAACGTTCTCAAAAAGGGAATATAATTCAAGAATAATCGTTTAATTTGTAGAAATTTCCCGTATTACGGGCAATAAGTATTTTAATATCAAAGGAACCAAATTACTGCATGAAAAGAGTTACTTTATTGATGGCAACAAGTTTACTGCTGATTGCTATGGGGAACAGGGCTTCTGCACAGTATTATTTCTATGACAGCTACTCTTATAATACCCCCGTTATGTTTGAGTTTGGTGCTTCAGGAGGTATTATGAACTGCCTTACAGACATTGGCGGCAAAAAAGGGTTGGGTAAGAAAATGCTGGGTGATTTAAACTTTGGTAATACACAGCTTAATGGTAGTGTTTATTTTTCGGCTACCTATAAAGAGGCTGTTGCCCTAAGGCTTGAAGGTACTTTTGGAAGTATTAAGTCCTACGATAGTATCCTTTTAAATGAAAAAAATACAACCAACGGACGTTATCAGCGAAACCTTAATTTCAGAAGTAAAATTACTGAAGTAGCCCTTATCGCAGAATTTCATCCTTTATTTATGTTTATCAATTGGTCGTTGAGAGAAGATCAGGATCCGCCACGGATATCGCCTTATCTGGCCGCCGGTATAGGTTACTTTTCTTTTAATCCTCAGGCAAAATCAAGAAGAGGTGATTGGGTTGATTTGCAACCTTTAAGTACAGAAGGCCAGGGCTTTGCTCAATACCCCGAAAGAAAACCATACAAACTGTCGCAGATGAATATTCCGCTCGGTGTTGGTATCCGCTATGAATTATCATCTACTTTTAATTTACGTGCCGAATTGCTGCACAGGGTACTGAATACAGATTACCTTGATGATGTAAGTACTAACTATGTTTACAAAATAGATAACGATCCTACCCTTACACAAAATACCTGGTACCAAAATGGCTTCAGGGGCAATCAATTACAAGATGCGATTGATTTATCAAGCAATCAAAGAACTAACATAGGCCCAGATAAAGCTGAATACAGAAAAACAGAAACAGGCATTAGGGGCAATCCAAAGAACAAAGATTCTTATTTTACTTTCAATATTAAACTCGGGCTTATTTTCGGCAGGGAAAGCATGAGGTAATAAAAAGAAAAATTACTCTATAAAAGAAAAGCCATTTCATAATGAAATGGCTTTATTTCTTTAGAAGCTCTCCTGAATTATTTGTACTGTGGCATCAACCCTTTAGCCAACTCTGTCATTTTCTTCAATCCATCTTCAGGAAGATTTCCTTTTTTGAATTCGGCTAAAATCTCAGGATGCTTATTTTCCATTTCCATTAAGAAATGGTCTTCAAATGCTTTTACATTTTTAACAGCTACGTCCTTTAACAAACCCTGCGTACCTAAGTAAATAATTGCAACCTGCTTTTCAACAGAGAATGGTGTGTACTGTGCCTGTTTCAACACTTCAACGTTTCTTGCACCTTTATCAATTACGTTTTTAGTAGCAGCATCCAAATCACCACCAAACTTAGAAAACGCTTCCAGCTCACGATAAAGCGCCTGGTCAAGTTTCAAAGTACCGGCCACTTTTTTCATTGATTTGATCTGTGCATTACCACCCACACGGCTTACACTGATACCCACGTTAATAGCAGGACGGATACCAGAGTTGAAAAGATTGCCTTCAAGGAATATCTGGCCATCAGTGATGGAAATTACGTTTGTTGGGATATAAGCTGATACGTCACCAGCCTGTGTTTCAATAACAGGTAATGCTGTTAATGAACCGCCACCTTTTACCAAATGCTTAATAGAATCAGGAAGATCATTCATTTGCCTAGCAATTTCATCTCTTGAAATAACTTTTGCAGCCCTTTCAAGCAAACGGCTATGCAGATAGAATACGTCACCAGGATAAGCCTCACGGCCGGGTGGACGACGAAGCAACAATGACACCTCACGATAAGCCACAGCCTGTTTTGAAAGGTCGTCATAAATGATTAAAGCAGGACGACCAGTATCACGGAAATATTCACCAATTGCAGCGCCTGCAAATGGAGCGTAGAACTGTAATGGAGCCGGGTCAGAAGCAGAAGCAGCAACAATGGTTGTATAAGCCATAGCGCCATTTTCTTCCAATGTTTTCATGATACCTGCAATGGTAGAAGCTTTCTGACCAATTGCTACATATATACAGTAAACAGGTTTACCAGCTGCGTAAAATTCTTTTTGATTAATAATAGTATCAATGGCAATAGCAGTTTTACCTGTTTGACGGTCGCCGATGATCAACTCACGCTGTCCACGGCCAATCGGAATCATCGCATCAATTGATTTAATACCAGTTTGCAATGGTTCTTTTACCGGCTCACGGAAAATTACACCTGGCGCTTTACGCTCCAATGGCATTTCATACAATTCACCAGTTATTGGGCCTTTACCATCAATTGGTTCACCCAGTGTATTAATAACACGGCCGCTCATACCGTCTCCTACTTTAATAGAAGCGATTTTATCTGTGCGCTTTACTTTATCGCCTTCTTTGATTTCGCTGCTGTCGCCCATCAATACCACACCCACATTATCTTCTTCAAGGTTCAACGCAATCGCTTTTACCCCATTTTCAAACTCCACCAGCTCGCCGCTTCGTACATTGTTAAGACCGTACACACGGGCAATACCATCACCCACCTGCAGTACAGTACCTACTTCAGAGAGATTGGCGCCTGCATTAAAGTTGCTTAACTGCTGGCGCAGTATCGCCGAAATTTCATCTGGTTTAATATCTGCCATAATTATCTATTTTAAAAAAATTGTTGTTATCGTATTTTTTGTATGTACACGTTTTCGAGGAATTGCTTTTTGATGTCTTTCAAATCCCTCAATATGCTTGCGTCAACCAGCTTGTCCTGCATTTCTAAAGTAAACCCGCCAATCAATTCGTCTTTTACCACCGTTTCCAGTTCGATATTTTGAATAGGAGTTGATGATTTTACTTTATTGATGATGTATTCTTTGACATCATCGCCTACTGGTGATGCTGTGGTAAGCTTTACTTTATAAATACCTTTAATTGCGTTGTATTGTTCAACAAATGCATTGGCTATTTCAGGTAAAACGTTTTCTCTTCCTTTGTTCACCAACAATTTGATGAAGGTATTTGTAGTGGTTCCAATTCTGCCTGCAATAACTGCATCTACAATTTTTTCTTTTGTGCTTGGCTTTATAATAGGGCTGTACAATAAAGAAGCGAAATCAGGATTTGATTTACATATCCCTTGCAACAGTTTCATATCTGTACACACTGCATCAAGCTGGTTCAACTCTGTTGCCAGATCCAATAAACTTTTTGCGTATCTACCTGCTAAACGTGGGTTTTGCATTCTAGTTATAAGTTATGAATTATGAGTTATGAGTTTGTTTAACTCTTCGCTTTAAATTCTTAATTCAATTTGGCGTCGTTAGCCAATTGTTTGATAAATGTTTCCTGGTCGGCTTTGTTACCCAATTCCCTGCGTAAAACTTTTTCACTCACTTCTATAACAAGGTTGCCAACCTGGTTTTTCATATCTACCAGTGCAGCCATTTTTTGGTTATTGATAGAAGCCTGTGCATCAGCGATCATTTTTGCTTTTACTTCATTGGCTTCTTCTTTTGCCTGTGCAATGATTTTATCTTTTGTGTCTTTTGCTTCCTTCAACATTACTGCTCTTTCTTCACGGGCTTGTGCCAACAAAGCTTCATTTTCATTTTTCAATTGCGCCATTTCAAGCTTCACTTTTTCAGCTGTAGCAATTGAATCAGCGATATTTTTTTCTCTGTCATTTAAGCCTTTGATGATTGCAGGCCATGCCATTTTTTTCAGGATGAAGAACACTACCAAGAAAGCAACAAGTGTCCAAACAAGCAAGCCTAAATCAGGAGTAAGTAATTGCATTTTCTAAAAATTAAATCTGTTCAATATTGTGATGCAGTACAAGAGTGCGACGCCAATGAAGCTGATAAATGCACTAAAGACCGGCTCAAAAAGCTTTTAAAATACTGCATCCTCCGCCCTGTGCTTTGGATGCAGTAAAATTTTGTCCGTTGCGCTGGTATTACAATACCATTGCAAGGAAGCCAACGATGATTGCAAACAGTGCAGCACCTTCTACAAGCGCCGCTGTAAGAATCATGTTGCCACGAATGTCGTTAGACGCTTCTGGTTGGCGGGCAATCGCTTCAACAGCGCCTTTACCAATCTGCCCGATGCCGATACCAGCACCTACAGCAGCAAGGCCTGCACCGATAGCGCCACCTGCACTTGCCAACGCTTCTAATAATACAAATCCCATAACTGTGATTTTATGTTTGGTTATAAAATAAAAATTAATGGTGTGCTGCGTGGGCTTCATCATGGTGCTCTCCTTCAAATGCCTGGCCAATAAATACTGCCGTAAGCATGGTAAAGATGAACGCTTGTAAGAATGCCACCAACACCTCAATAAAATAGATAAATATGGTAAAAGCAAGGGAAACCGGTGTGATACCCCAGCCTGCTCCGCTTGCAATTTTTTCTGCGAAAATGAATATCATCGAAATTAAACAGATAATAATAATGTGCCCTGCTACCATGTTTGCAAAAAGACGTATAATCAATGCAAACGGTTTGATAAATACACTCAAAAACTCTACAGGCACCAAGATAAATTTTACACCCAATGGCACGCCGGGTGGATTGAAGATGTGGCCCCAATAGTGGCTATTTGAGCTAAACATAATCACTATAAAAGAGATGACACCAAGTACGGCTGTAAAAGCAATATTGCCTGTTACATTTGCTGTACCGGGTACTAATCCAAAAATATTATTGATGAGGATGAAGAAGAAAACAGTAAGCAGGTAAGGAAGGTATTTATCAACTTTATGCCCAAGATTTGGTTTTGCTATTTCATCCCTTACAAAAGTTACCAGCACTTCAATTAGGTTTTGTTTGCCTTTTGGTGCAGATGTAACGCCGTGCCCTTTCTTGTATGTTTTGGCAACGCTTAGCATAATCCAAACCAGCAAACCTAAAGCCAACAACATTTGTACTACGTTACGGGTAAGAGAAAAATCATACACTTTTGAACCGTCAACCGCTTCAATTTTACCTTCTGCATTTAGTTTATATCCGTCAACTTCTGTGTGGCCATGTTCAAACTTAGAAGCCATGAAAAAAGAAGTGCCTTTTGTAGGAGAATATAAAATAACAGGTAAAGGAATTGAGATCGGGTGCTTGTGGCCATCGCTGCCTTTATATTCAGCAAAATGAAACTCATGGGCATCCATAATATGGCCAAAAATCACTTCTTTGGCATTGAAACCTTCTTTTTCTTCAACTTCATGCCCGCCGTCTGTTGGATGTTCTTCGTGCTGAGCAATTACGTTATATGATGAAAGCAGGAAAATTGCGCTGAAAACCGCTACCAGTGTAGATTTGATGCCCTTTAATGCCATATCGTTCCTGAAATTTGGCGCAAAGATAGGGGTTGGGAGGTGAAAGTAAAAGGGAGATTAAAAGAATTTATTGGGGCGTTTTGCAGAATCTTACCCTTGTTGAATCTGGCTCTTTAACTGGTAGAAACTTTTACGTAGCAGCCACCTCTTTTTCAAACTGCATTTTATATAGCTGGTTATAATATCCTTGCTTTGCCATTAGTTCATCGTGACTGCCGGTTTCTTTTATTTCCCCTTTATCAAGCACCAATATTTTATCTGCCTTGCGGATAGTGGAAAGCCGGTGGGCAATCACAATTGAGGTTCTTCCGGCAATTAGCTTTTCTATTGCCTGCTGTATCAAGTGCTCTGTCTCTGTATCAACTGAAGATGTGGCTTCGTCTAAAATAAGGATAGAGGGGTTGTATAGAATGGCCCTCACAAAACTCAATAACTGCCGTTGGCCTAATGAGAGTGTGGCGCCACGTTCCATCACATTATAATCATACCCCCCAGGTAACTGCATAATAAAATCATGTATCCCGATAAGTTTGGCAGCCTCAATAACCTGTTCTTTTTTTATACTGCTGTTTCTTAGTGTTACGTTTTCGTACACTGAACCGCTGAACAAAAAAACGTCCTGTAGCACAACTGCAATTTTATTACGGAGATAAAACAAATCGTAATCCCCAATATCAGTATCATCAATTTTTATTGTGCCCTTTTGTATGTGATAAAGCCGGTTGAGCAAGCTGATGATGGATGTTTTACCACTGCCGGTATGGCCTACAATCGCCATCGTTTCGCCAGCCTTAATGCTAAAGGAAATATTTCTCAGCACATACTTATCGTCAGTATAAGCAAACCATACATTGTCAAAACTTACAACGCCTTTTACTATTTCAGGAGAATGTTTTCCTTCATTGCTGGCACTATCATCAATATCCAGTACTTTAAACACTCTATCACTGGCAATCATTCCCATTTGCAATACGTTGAATTTATCTGCCAGCATTCTTAACGGACGAAACAATAAATTTAAGCAAAGCAAAAAAGATGTGATAATGCCTGATATCTTCGTTGCTTCATCATTTGATAAACCAGCAGCATCTTTTGCAGCCCACCATACCAGCAGGCCTGTTGACAGCGCCAATATCAATTCCACTACAGGAAAAAAAACAGAGTAAGCAAAAATGGCTTTGATGTTTGCATTGCGGTGCTCCTTATTGATACTATTAAATTTTTTAAACTCCCTGTCTTCTGCAGCAAATGCCTGCACTATACCCATACCTGTTATATGCTCCTGTACAAAAGCATTCAGATTTGCAACAGCATTGCGTACACGGGTGAAAGACTTGTTTACACTCTCTTTAAAATAATAGGTGGCAATAACGAGAATGGGAAACGGCACCAGGCAAATCAAAGTAATTTTCCAGCTTACACAAAACATATATACCAGCACAGCAATAATCGAAAGCAAATCTGCAATTATAGGAATCAATCCATCGCTGAAGATATCGTTGATGGATTCTATATCATTAATCGTCCTGGTGGTAAGTGTACCTATTGGTGTTTTATCAAACTGCGACAAATTGAGGTTTACAATTTTCTTATAGGTGCTTACCCGTAAATCTTTTACCACACTTTGCCCAAGTGATGCAGTAGAAAAAGTGAAAATAAAGCGGCAAACAGTTTCTATTAGCAACAATGATAGTTGAATGATAGTAATGCCTATTATCAGTTGGGTTGCCCCATGCATAAACCCAAAGTCAGCATCCTTTTGAAGGCCCTTTGTTATAGTTACCTGTATCAGCCATGGACGAACAGGGGAAATAACAGCCAAAAAAATTGCCAGGAAAACAGAAACGTAAAATTTGTTTTTATAAGGAGCAGCAAAATGAAATACCCTGCGGAGTAATGAAAAATCAAATATTTTTTTGCCCTGTACCGGTTGGCTCATAAAGACAAAGGTAAATGGGAAAAGGTGAGCAGCAAGTGTGATTGGATGAAAGGTGAATTACCTTACTCACTCTCCATCTTCTTATTATATGCCTTTATAAAAATAGCGCCGAGGTTTTTGTAAGGTGGCACATAATCATCCCAGCTTTCTTTCATTCCCTTGTTCGCATCTGCGGCAAATATTTTTGTTAGCGATGCCCACATATCTTTCCATGTAATAGGCTTACCTGCAGCAAGATTCTGGTTGATGTAATTAAGTATTGGCCTGTTAATATCCCCCTTCCCAATTTCTTTTGTTGAAATGATATGTGCATCGGGGCTTATATCCAGTATCTCTGTCAAATTTTTATACCCTCCGCATGAACCTAACACAATAATCTTTGCTTCGCCGGGCATTCTTTTTATAGTGCCAGGCAGCCAGTAACTGTGTCCTCTGTGAATAATTATGGATGGACTAATATCCATCTTACGCAAATAAATTCCCAGGTGCTTCTGTGCAGTATCATCAAGATTTTGATCGCTATCAAGTGGCCTGTTGGCAAATATCCATACTGGTTTTCCTTTTACAGATTTAATTTCCACCCATTCTTTCTGACTTGTTATTTTCCAATCCGTCTTATTAAAAGAGTTGATGAAGGACGGGAAAATAGATTTACCATCATCATCACCATAAAAGAAAACCTGCTGCACCACCCTGCCATTATCATCTGCCAGGTAATTGTAATCGAGAGAATAAATGGAAGGGATGCCCAGCTGACTTGTAAGATCAATACTATTATCATTAAAAGAAAGGAAAATCTGCTTTAGCAAACCATAAATCGTTTTACCTTTTGCATTATTCTCTTCAATACTTTTTTGTTCATTGGCTGTTACGTCATCCAGCATATTCTTTAATAACTCCGGGTTGCTGATGCTGCTGTAGCTGTCGGCTACATCCACTGCGTCTTCCAGACTTCCCGTCTCATCAAGATTTGATACAAATGCCTTCATCAAAACGGTAGCATTATCATGCGGCATCATTTTCAAAAAAGTATCAAGCTGGTTAAAGTTGGCTGCCATCTTAATAAACTTCTTAAAGTAATCCATCTTCACATTCATCAGCAGTTTATCAGTACGTGGCTGTGGCCCCAGCAACTGTGTAAGCCTGCTAAAGCTATGCTTATAGCTTGAAGTATAAATATCGTTTTCCCCCATCACTATCATCATATACAACTCTTCTGCACTCAATGGCTGAATAGCTTTCATCCTTATTGCAAGATTGCTTTGATCATGCAGATCATTGATTGGAGTAATAAAATGCCGTATCGCTTTTCGTTGAAGCATTTCCCTGAGGCCATTGGTTCCAAACATGGCTACAGGTGTATCTTTATTTACCAGTCTTTCATAATAACCAATTTCAGTTTTTACTAATAACTTATAATAACCCACCGAATCCATCTTCTCTTCTCCATCAGCAATTACATTTTTAATGCTGTCAATATTTTGTTTGCCGCTAAGTATATCATCCAAAAAAGGATAATACAGTAATGCATTAGGTGTTTGACTGAGTTTGGCAACTGTTTTCACCATCGGGTTGTTATTTCGCCTTATCAGTTTTCCCTCTGGCGAGCTGGTGGATGAAGCAAAATCATATAATTGCTTGGGATCATTTTTGCAGGCAATTACTACAAGACTGTCTGCAAAAGGCTCATTTATATAAGGACGAATGCTGTTTAAGATTTTTGATGGATTTTTTGATACATATTTCATGTACAAAATTTTCTGACTTTCTTCATAGCCAGAATTATTGTGAAATATATCGCTGTTGATAACGCCCACTTCATAAGGAACTTCCTCAACCATTGGTACCATGCTAAGGCTGTCAATATTTGCTTTCAGGATTTTTTCAAAATTATCTACCAATAATGGCGCAAGGGCTGGGTTTATTTTTTTTGCTTTCCAGTTAAGCCTGAACATTTTCAATACCTCTTCTACAAAATTCAACTGGCGTATTTTATCATTATTACTCGAAATTTTGTTGTTAGTTTCAATAAAACAAACAATTTCATTGATACGTCTTGAAAGTGCATCCGTTATTTGCAGATTAATTTCTTCGTTTTTTGTTGCCTTTATAAGGCTGTCAGCTTTACCATCTGCCTTATCGCATTTTTGTTGCTCTTCTTTTATACGGTCGTGAAAGCGCAGGCGCTGAAAAGGCACCGTCATTTTATCACACTGGGCGTGCATTTGTACAAAGCAAAAAGCCAATAATAAAAATGTAAAAAATTTCTTCATTAAATATCTGAGATTACAATTTGCGAATTTACGATAAGGTTTTTTAATTGCTCATTACAGTCAATTGGTCTGCTGCAAAGAGTTGTATTTGGTTAACAATTTAATAATACAGTAATCGCATGACGCCGTTAACATAATTGCAATGAAAGACTACTTTTGCACAGCAAATATTGTATGAGTAATGTTAAAAAAATCCTTATTGCTGATGACGAACCGGATATTCTGGAAATAATCCAGTTTAACCTGCAGCAGGAAGGCTATGAAGTAATTACAGCGAAGAATGGCGATGAGGCTATAGAAGCCGCTAAAAAACATCTTCCTTCGCTTATTATCTTAGATATTATGATGCCAGGGAAAAACGGCATTGAAGTATGTAATATCCTGCGGCTTTTACCTGCTTTTAAAGACACATTAATCATTTTCCTTTCTGCACTTAGCGACGAAGGAACTGAAGTTCGTGGGCTTGAAACGGGTGCAGACGATTATCTCACCAAGCCGGTTAGCCCAAAAATACTGGTTAGCAAAGTAAATGCCCTTTTTCGCAGGGTAAACAATAAGGAGTCTTTAGGCACAATAAAAATTGGCGATCTTATTATTGACCGGGAAAAGTTTATGATCAACTACAAGGGTAATGATATTACACTGGCAAGAAAAGAATTTGAACTGCTGGCACTGCTGGCATCCAAACCAAGCAAGGTTTTTTTACGCAACGAAATACTAAACCAGGTGTGGGGCACCGAAGTAATTGTAGGCGACCGCACCATCGATGTACATATCAGAAAAATAAGGCAGAAGCTTAACCTGGATTGTATTACCACTGTAAAGGGTGTGGGCTACAAATTCGATATGCAATAAGTAAAACGTACCTTGCACTTAGCAATAGGTTTATGTTTTCATCAAAAAATTTTTCACCGCAGCAAATATCAGCCGCCACCGCACTCATAATAGCGCTGCCAGTAAGCCTTACCATTTTTTACTTTTACCCTGTCTGGTGGGTGGCAATGCTTTCCCTCATCATAATATTTGGTGGTGCTTACAGCATTATCCTCTTTATGATGCAGCAATTTGTGTATAGAAAAATCAAGCTCATTTACAAACTCATTTATCAAACAAAAGCAAGTAAAAGGGAGGAGTTTTATTATAAAAATATTTTGCCACAAAAAAGCATTGATGAAGTGAGGGAAGATGTGGAAGAGTGGGCAGAACAGAAAAAAGCCGAAATAGAATTGCTGCAACAAAACGAGGCATACCGAAAGGAGTTTCTGCAAAACCTTTCTCATGAATTAAAGACGCCCATTTTTGCGATACAGGGATATGTGCATACACTGCTGGACGGCGCCATGGAAAACCCGGAAGTAAATAAAAAATTTCTCAGCAGCACTTCCAGAAATATTGACCGGCTTGTAAATCTTGTAGATGACCTTGATGAAATTTCAAAACTGGAAAGTGGTGAACAAATGCTGTACAAGGAAAATTTTGTGATACAGGAGCTGATAAAAGATGTGTATGAATCTCTTGCACTAAAAGCCGAAGAAAAGCAATTGAAAATGCACATTAAAAAAGGATGTGAACTGCCGCTTGTGGTACATGCTGATAAGGAAAAAATAAGGCAGGTGTTTATCAATTTGATTGATAACGCTATTAAATATGGAAAGCAAAATGGCGCAATCGAAGCAAGCTTCTATAAAATAGAAGGCAAAAAAATCCTGATTGAAATAAGTGACGATGGCCTTGGCATTTCTGAAGAACATATTGGCAGAATCTTCGAGCGCTTTTACCGTACTGACGCTGCCCGAAGCCGCAAAGTGGGCGGTAGTGGTTTGGGGCTCTCTATTTGCAAGCACATTATTGAAGCCCACGAACAAACAATCCATGTACGCAGTACTATTGATGTGGGTACAACATTTGGTTTTACACTCGATAGCAGGAAAGATTAAAACCTGGCGTGTCTATACTTTTTTGAAAACCAGTTTTTCCTCCTTTATATGCCTGCACCAATACACACATAAAACACTTCCTGCTACACCTATCAAAGAACCTGCAAGCACATCAAGTAAAAAATGCTGTGATAAGTAAACTCTTGAAAAGCCTGTGAGCATAGCCAGCATCAGCAATACAATATGCAGTAATTTATTATGAGTAAATAAAACAATTACAGTTGCTACAGCAAAGGCTGTAACTGTATGGCCTGATGGAAAACTGGTATGGCCACCATGAATAATATCTTTTATAAAAAAGGGAAGCCATTGTGGTGCAAAGTATGGCTGTGGCCTTGGAGACTCAATAATTGGTTTTATCATTTGTGCCAATATGCCCGTAAATGCATACGCTACCAACATGATAAAGCCCATTTTTTTTTGTTTTAAAACAAAAAATAAAAAAACAGAAAGTGCTACAGCAAACAGTCCATCACCCATATAAGTATAATTAATAAAAAAATTATCGAGCCATGGTTTGTGAAAAGCATTTAATAAAAGAAAACTATCTCTCTTTCCTTTTATGGCAAGTAAAAGAAGGCCTGGAATTAAAATAAGTAAGTAGCCAATAAAGAAGAGGTGCCGCTGTTGTAAGCGGCTTGCAACTGCTGTCATAATACTGCAAAATAACAAAACCGTTTTCAGGAAAACATATTGCCTGGAGGAAATGACCGCTTATTTGCTTTTTAAAGATTGCAGAAAGCTATTTGCCTCAGTTGAAAGTGCAGTTGCAGTCTGCTTGCCCTGCTCTGCATACCTGAATTGCATACAATCATTTTTACTACTGCTGAAAAAAATATCTTGTACTACAAAATCGTTTTTAAAAAAGTGAATGGAACCATCATAACCACAATTATTTTTTACCGGAGTATTATTGCCGGTAATAAAATCAGTTAACCTTTTTATAGCAATACTATCCCTGATAATTTTTACGGCCACTACGGTATCCATAGTGCCATCGCCTTTAAAATAGTTGATAGCGGCACTGTCGGCATCTCCTATTCTTTCTTTTAATTGTTGTGCTGTATTGTTACATGCGGCTATCATGACTAACAAAAAAATACCCGTACTGAAAAGCTTCATGAGGTAAACATACAACTATTTGGGTGTTTCTTCCGGGTCTGCATCTGCATGATCATGGTGTGGCTTAGGGTAATCCTGGTGAGCTTGCTCTTCAAATTCTTCTTCATCTTTCATGTTTTTCCGTATGGTAATTACAACGATAGCTACGCAAATAATACCTACGACAATTAATACCGGCCAGTTCATATAATTTGTTTTGAGTAATGTACTCATTTTATAAAAAAATGTGTATTAAATTATTATTACCACGTGAAAGAGAAAGCTAAAAAGCCTTTTTACTTAACCAGCGCCTTACAGGTTCATCATACAGTTTAAGACATGCATAAGCAAGAACAATGGCAGATATAAATGTAAGCGCTGCATAAGGCCAGGCAACGGCAATTGTTTTTTTATTATCAACCACCCAGGCGGTATAGATATAAATTAATGGATAGTGAGTAATGTATACAGGATAAGAAATGTCACCAAAAAATTTACAAACGCCTGCAGGTATTTTTCCCATTACTTCGCCGCCTGCACCGAGATACACTATCAATGGAAAAATAAAAACAACAGCCAAAGATTCATATAGCCCATTCATCCATAAATGTTGCTCTCCGCCAAATCTTGGTAAAGAAAGCACGGAAATTACCAACAAGCTGCACCACAAAAAAGTATTTTTAATTTTTACAATCCTTGCTGTTCTGCTCAACAGCAGGCCACCAAAAAACGGAAACATAACACGAGTAAATCCAATTTTTAATTGTGCAGGCTCAAGCGACCAACCGCCAATGAGGTCGCCGGTACCACCAAATATGGTGTAATAAATAAGCGCTACGGCAGATAAAGCCACCAAGATTGAAAGTGCATTTTTTGAAAACCTTCTCACAACTGTTCCATACAATATGTTGGCTATGTATTCAAAAAACAATGACCAGCCAGGGCCATTTAATGGATACATTTCCTGCCAGCCACGAATGTCCATAGAGGGTGGCAAAGGCAATAAAGTAAAACCCACCAGCATTACCAACAACATTTTCCATAGTGGCACAGCAGCATTCAATGGAAACAAAGTTGATGACGACTGAAAATAAAATAATACCGCTCCTACAATCATTCCAATTACCACCATGGGATGCAGCCTCACAAGGCGACGCTTAAAAAAATTTTTAAAGGTAATTTTACTCCAGCGATCGTCATAAGCATATCCAATAACAAAGCCCGAGAGCAAAAAGAAAAAATCCACTGCCAGGTAACCATGATTAATCATTTGCCCAAACCGGTTGGGCCCATGTGCTTCAAAAATATGAAACGCCACAACCATAAGCGCTGCCACGCCACGCAAGCCATCCAGTACTACATAATGTGGTTTTGCGGCAAGCTGGTTTGGTTTCATAAGCAAGAGAAGTTAATGTTTGCAGCACAATACTAAACTTTTATTTAGTAAAAAAAACCACTCCGTTAAGAATAAGGAGTGGTACAAGTGGGCTGTATGTAAGCCCAGGATTGCTATTTGCTTAAGGAAACTTGCTTAATTAATTACTGCAAGATATTTTACCGGCTTTATAATAATATTATGCAGAGGTTATGTTATGGTTACTTTATTCAATCTTCTTTTAAAATACAAAAGCAGCTTTGTACAAGCTGCTTTTGTGTATAATGATCAAAAATTTTATTTAAACACAGTCCATGTTTTCCACCATGTATCCCCTGCATCGCAGGCACCACGGTATGTAACTGCTGTAAACCATGAAGATACTTTTGCGTTTACAAAACCCCCGCCTGCTAATGCAGGTGAACCTGTAGCAGGGTTAAAGTCAACACTATTGTCATATTTAAACGGAGCAGTGAGCATTACATCTGCTGTAGCTGGCAATACAGTATTTCCACCACCAGGCCTGTTTACATAAGCAATTAAATCTGCTGCAACCCATCCTGTAGGCGCTGCAGTACTTACAGTGTAGTTCATTTGTGTATTGTTTCCAGCAAGGATATTATTTTCAAAAACCATTTTTGGTGTAGTGGCTGTTATATTTAAATCGGTAGGTGTGCCAGTACTTGCATCTACCAATAACCCTGTAGGCCAACCCATAATAACAGAATTGAAAACACTTAGTGCAGTATTACGGCGCAAGTGCATCCCTCTTTTAAAATTTGAATTACCAATATTTGAAGTGGTTTGCCTTGGGCCTACCAATGTTACATTACAAAACACAGCACTTGTTTGAGGATTTAACGCACTGCCGCCTGCATCATTATCACTTTCAAAACCATTGCTGCCGCTGATATCAGCTACCAAACTGTCACGGAAACCAATAGCAAACTGCACCCTTCCGCTAAAGCCATTGTCGGTATCAAAATCATCATCAAGCCCTTTGTATGCAATCAGGTGCTTACAATCAACTGCACCACCAAACCATTCAAAGCTGTCGTCGTTTGCATAAGCTACCTGCACATAATCCACCTGTGTACCTTTACCCACTGCACAAAAGGTAATACCGTTTAATTCTTTATCTGGCAAATAAGCATATCCTGCATATTCTACTCGTACATATTTCAATATGCCGCTGTTATCATTGTCATCAGCACCGCCATATAATCCAAGCCCTTCAGCATTATTTACACCGCCTTCCACTTCGCCCACACCAGCCACACCATTAAAGCTGTTGTTGGTTTTTGCCCTTCCACAAATTACGATACCACCCCAGTCTCCCCTTGCTGGTAAACTTTCGCTACTGGTAAAAACGATTGGCATATCTACAGTGCCGTTAGCCAATATTTGTGTGCCTCTTGTTATTACCAATGTACCTCTTGATGCTTTTTCGCCCTGGATGGTAACACCGGGTTCAATAGTTAGCTTTGCACCATTTACTACATACACTATTCCCTTAAGAGTATATGTATTTCCTGTTTTTAAAGTGCGGTCTGCTTCAATTTTACCAGAGAGGATTAGGTTTTCTGTAGTACCGCTATTATTGTTGTTTGAGCTGCCATTATCATCCACTTCAATTTTACGGCAACCGGTTGCCAGTAAAACTGCTGCAATGGCCATTACTGAAATTCGTTTCATGAGTGTATTGTTTTGCTTTTAAATTTTACTTGATGTTGTATGAAAATGAAATACTGAAGTTGGTGCCATAGTTCCTGCTGATGGCTAGCACATCTTTTGTTCCTGTTTTGTAACTTCCATCGTCGTTCAGGTCGTGATAGAAGTATGCCATCTTGTTGAATATATCGCTAATGTTAAGCCTTACTTCTCCTTTTTTATTCAATATTTTCTTTGCTATCTGCAAATCAAGCAGTGGCCTTGGGTTTTCCCAAATGTTTGAAACAGCTTCGTTGCCTACAAACAAAATTCTTCTCCCTATTTGATTAAATAATAAGGTAGCGCTCAAGCCTGCTTTTTCTGCATCATACTGCAAGCCTGCGTTGATGAGATATGGGCTTTGGCCCTGCAGCGGCCTGTTGAGGCTTACAGTATCTTTTACATTGCTGTGGATATAACTAAGATTACCTGTAACAGTAAAGTTTTTCAGCGTTTCGCTAATTACATCTAGTTTTTTTCTGAATTCAAACTCTGCACCATATGCCACACCTTGCTTAATATTGGCAATATTAAAAGTATTAGTAGCTGGGCCTGTACGGTTAAAATAATATTCGATAGGGTCTTTAAAGTGCTTATAGAAAACTCCCATTGTTATTACTTCACCGCCTCTTGGGTATAATTCGTAACGCAGATCGGCATTGGTAATTTTTGTACGTTTTGCAGCGCTGTTTCCCTGCACCTGTGCATTTAATTCAAAATCGTAGAAAGCAAAAGGGCTTAATTCCCTAAACTCTGGCCTTGCTACTGTTTGGCTTCCGCTCAGGCGGATATTTGTTTTACTATTGAGTTTATATGTAAGATTAATGCCTGGTAAAAAATCTGTAACCTTTGTATGTACAAAACGTTCGTCAGATTTTTTTACACTGCCTACCAATTGATCAAAATTTTCAACCCTTACGCCCCATACCATACGGATTTTATCGCTGAACTGGTTATCAAACTGCAAGTAACCTGCATTCATAATGCTGTTGGCCATATATCGAAAAGCTTTGCCTGTTAATTCTCCGAATTGTACTTTAGGTTCTGAACCAAAATTTTCGGATGCAAATATCTTATCCGGTGATAATTGTTTGATGCTGTTGTCAAGTGTGTTCAGTGTAAATGGCCTGCTGTCAAACAAACGATCTTTTACCTGGAAAAGGTAACCAGCTTTAACAGATTGCTTATTGCCAAGCCATTCAAAAGTTTTTGTAATATCACCACCGGCGTTGTAGATGTAATCGCTCAGGTTACTATAAAAAATGCTACCGCTTTTTTGTCCGCTGCCACCACCAAGCAATGCATAAAATGGAGCGTTAGGATCATTACCATCCTGTGTATAAAACAACCTTCGTTGGTCTGGTATGTATTGATCAAGTATATTGAAACCACCATACCATTTTATTTTAGCACCCAGCTTAGTAATATTGTGTTCGCCTACTAATTGTGTATTAAAAAAAGTGTTTTGCCTAAAACCTGTTTCCTGTGCCCTCACTTTATCGCCATTACCAGGGCCAAGTATATAATCTCTTCCATCATAACGGTCAACAACATAATCACTGCTGTTGATATTCAGTATGTTTTTAAAAGTAATGCGGTTGTTATTATCAAGCTGCAGTGTAAAATTGCCCAACACGCCTGCCAGTACATCTCTTGAGTACTTATTGTTATTATAAAATAAATCATAAGTGCCGTCATTGTTGGCAATGATAGCATTATCAAAAGGAAGGCGGCGATTGCTTTGGTTGTAAGTAATGCCCAAAACAGCGCCATATTTTTTATTAAATATTTTTCCTGTAAAGCCACCGTTTAACTGAAACACCCTGTTAAGTGGTGCAGCACCGCTTGTGGTTGCCCATGTATTCCTGAATTGTTTTCCCAATTCATTTTTTTCTTTCTGGGATAATTTGTCAAAAGCTGCCTTTGTTGGTATTGCATCAGGCAGTGCTCTTGTGTTATCTGCCACACCCAACCAATCCCATTTGCCGCCGGGTGATTGTAAAAAATTGTTACCTATTGTTTGTGAATTAAACCCCGTACCGATTTGCACATTAAAAAAAGAAGCGGCGGGAATATCTTTTGTTTGCACCTGTACTAACCCACCTGCCCATTCACCCGGCAACTCCGGAACAAATGCTTTATTAATAACAATGTTGTCAATTACTGATGACGGAAAAATATCAAAGCTGAAAGTTTTTCTATCGGGCTCTGTACTACTTAACAGTATTCCATTAAGCATTGATTGATTATACCGATCTGCCAGGCCACGTATTACCAAGTATTTGCCCTCCTGTACAGAAGCTCCGGGAATCCTCTTTAATACTTCGCCGGTGTTTTTGTCGGGAGAACGACGGATGGCTTCAGCAGAAATTACAGAAGCAACTGTATTGGTATTTTTCTGAAATGTAACCAATGCAGCCGCTGTTTCTTTTTTTGTTGATACAGACCTTACTACAACCTCTTTATCTGTTTTGGCTTTTACTTCCATCACAATATCCTGTACTTCTACTTTTCCTTCACCTACTTCCACATCATTTACTTCTTTTGTAGCGCCGTTGTAAGAAAAAACGAGTATAGTTTTTGCGTTTGCATCAATTGAAATGATGTAATGCCCTTGCACATCTGTTGCTACTCCACGGCTTGTGCCCTTTACCAAAACCGAAACGCCAGTTAATGGTTGTCCATTTTTTGCATCTGTTACCTTTCCTTCTATTTTTCCTTTTTGAGCTACAAGAGAGAGGGTGGATATAAGTAATAAGCAAATAACAAGTACTCCTTTCTTCATCAGTTAAATTTTATGCAAAGAGAGGCAGTGTATGTTATGACAAGATGAATGAAATGTTACGGAAAGATTATGGGTATGTTACGGAAATGTTACCTGGTAGTCTGTAAAAACAGAAAAGCTGCCGGGTGGCAGCTTTTCTGGAACTATTTAAAAATACACCAATAAATTACTGGTTAACCGCAGTAGCCACAAACAAATCAGCAGGTGTTTGTGATGGTGTGTTTGTATTGGTATTAATTTCTGATTGCGGATAGAAGAACCTTTGTGGGATTGAAGCTCCGGAAACAGGTGTTAAGCCAATTGCATTTTTTGTACGGCGTACATCATTAAACTGCTCAAGTTGTCCAACCAATGATACATATCTTTCTTCAATGATTTCTTTCAGCAGTGCTTCTTCTTTGGTTGCAGCGCCATGGTTCTCCATGCCGGCAGCCTCAAAGTCAGCATCTACGTAAGCATCATACTGTATGCCATAACCAGCCACATAACCAGCACCGATATAACCACCGCCAGCTAAGTAAGCCCTGTAATCGTTCAATGCAGTTAAAGCATTAGCGAAACTGCCACTCCTCATGCTTGCTTCAGCAAGAATCAGTTGGTTTTCTGCATAAGTAACCAAAGGGAAGGCTGTACTTCCACCAAAGAAACCATTTTCCTCTGTTGCATTACCCCAGTCAAAATCGCAAAGTGCATTTAATTCATATACTCCACTGTAGCCTAAAGAACCACCTGGCAGATAAACATAATTGAACCTTGCTTCTTCGTTTGTTTTTGCATTACCACGATATTCAGCAGCAGTAGGGTCAAGCAAACGTGGAGCAACTGCATCATCAGCCCACATGTAAGAATCCCTGTCATAAACACAGAAAGAATAATACAGGTTGAAATCTGAATTATAAGCAGCTCCATGCGGTGCCATCATATTGTCAGATGCATCTGTAATACCCAAAGCAGCTTCAGTAGCAGCAGCAGTGTAGTTTTTAGTATGCATGTAAAATCTTGCTTTCAGTGTATGTGCAGCTGCAATCCAGCTTGCACGTGCACCACCGTAGAAAATATCCTTTGCACCTGGTGAAACACCTATACCAGAAGAAAGACTGGTTATTGCTTCATCTAGCATTGTTTGAACACCTGCATATACATCAACTTGCTTATCAAAAGCCGGTGCAGAAACAGATGCATCACATGCTTGTGAAAAAGGAATATCACCAAACAATGCTGTTAAAGTACCGAAAGCCTGCGCTTCCATCACTTTTGCAATGCCAATCATAAGTTGATTATTGGTGGCAGTTTCTTTCTCGATGATGATTTTGCAAGGAGCAATTACACCACGGTATGCAGTACTCCAGGTATTATCATAATCACCTGCAGTAGTGGTATAGCCGTTAAGACTGATGTATTGACGATCTTGTCCTGTAAATGACTGGCTCCACATGCCTCCAAGCCTCGCCCAATCGCCTTCATACAATACAATACTTGATACCTGTGCGCCATTTAATACAAGATTAGATGGGGCATCAGTAGGACTGTTGGGGTTTACGTTTACATCTTCAAGCACCTTCTTACAAGAAGAAGCAAAAAGAAGCAAAGAAACCGCTGATATGCTTAATAGTTTTTTCATTTTAAATTACTTTTTTGGATTAGTAATTGATTTTAATTGTAAAGAAGAAAGATTTGGTGCTTGGATTATTAAAGTAATCTAAGCCACGGCCGTTAGTTGGGCCAGTAAGGTTTGTTTCTGGATCAATACCGGAGTATTTAGTCCACAAAGCAAGGTTTCTTCCTGTAATTGAAAAATCAATTGAATTTAGTTTTGTTGCTTTCCTGAACTTGTCGCTTCTAAGAGAATAACCAATAGATACTTCCCTTAAACGGGTACGGGTTCCATCTTCAACAAACTGAGAACCCACAGGACCAAAACCACCTCCAAGATCTTCAAACCAAGGTTGCGTTAAAGCAACTGGGCCTGCGCCAAAATCTTTCACCATACCACGGAAAGCAGTACCTGCTGTGATAGTAGCACCAGTATAAGTTTTTATATCGCTTGGAGCAACTACTTCGTTACCCACATCTGCATGTGTACCAAAAGTATATAAAGCACCTTTAGTACCATTCCAAACAGCACCACCTTCTACGTGGTCGAGCAATGCAGATATCGTAATTCCTTTATAAGAAATGGATGTATTGATAGCGCCAGTCCAATCTGGGTTAGGATCGCCAATGATTCCTTCCTCAGAGTTTTGTTGAGGGAAACCGTCTGCATCAAGCACTAATGCACCTTTTGCATCTCTCTGGAAATCTACTCCCCACAATGTACCAAGAGGTTGTCCTTCTACAGCCCTTGAAGATGAACCTGTGAAACCTGCAAGGAATACAGATTTACTTCCACCCATGTCAACTACTTTGTTCTTGTTTTTAGAGAAGATGATACCACTTGTAATTTTAAGGTCTTTTGTACGTACCCAGTTGGCCCCAAATTCAAGTTCAAACCCTTTATTTTCAATTGTACCAATGTTAGCTTGTTTGTTATCAAAGCCAGTAGAAGATGGTACCTGAACAGAAAGTATTACGTCTTTGGTTTTATTCTTGTAATATGTTCCTGACAAAGTAATCCTGTCATTCCAGAAACGTAAATCGGTGCCTAATTCTATTTCAGTTTTTACTTCAGGTTTAATATCTGGATTACCTTGTACTCCACTTCTGGCATAACCGCCGCCATAAACTGCAGATGCAGCATCAAGAGCTGGGCCCCATGATTCAACTTCACTTGCAGGTCCATAATAAGTATCCCAAGCATAAGCACCAGCTGGTACACCCACTTTACCATATGAAGCCCTGAACTTACCGAATGACAGGAAGTTTTTGTTGCCATCATATGCGGAACCACGGAAAACATAAGCCAAAGATGCTGAAGGATAGAAAGAGCCATCCTTTGTAGTTGAGTATCTTTCATACCTTCCAGATAAATCCAGGAACAACATATCTTTGTAACCTATATTACCCTGAAGATAAGCACCATTTATTCTCACTTTAGTTTGAGCATTGAAAGGTGTTCTTTGATCTTTTGCAGAATTAGAAAGATCCAATGGAGCATCAGGCAGAATAAAGCTTCTTACAGAAGCGCCGATATTTTCAGAATACCTGTTATTATAGTTATATCCTAAAACAGCAGAAATCTGAACATCTTTCAACTTATTGAACTCACCCTTCAGCATGATATCATTATTAACCTGAGATTCACTCGCTGTTTGCTCTGTTAGCAAACCACCATTATTAGCACCAGAAGCTAACACAGGAAAGTTTTCTTTCCTGCTATCAATAAAATAATCTATACCTACTCTTTCAACAACACTAAGCCAATCAGTTACTTTCAAAGTAGCTTCAATATTTGGTATAAACCTGTGTACTTCCGAAATATTTGTAATACGGTTGATTACCCAGAAAGGATTATCATAACCTGAAGTTGTTGCTTTTCCAATACGATTACGGTAAGATACTTGCCTGTTAAGAAACTTGGCTCCACCTGCATTAACATAAGTGCCTTCATAAACACTATTGTCAAAATCAGGAGCTGTTCTTAAACCACCAAGGAAAATACCATTAAGGTTTGAACCTTGCTGAACCCTGTTAGACGTAGAGAACGTATAGGCAAGCCCTGCAGCAATTTTCAAAGCACCCATTTTCCTCTCAGAATTAAAACGGATTGAACGACGTTTGTAATCACTGCCGGCTTTAAGAATACCTTTCTGCTCCATATTAGCAAGGCTCAGGAAGAATGTACCCTTGTCATCACCACCGGAAAAGCTAAGATCATTATCCCAGTAATGGCCGTTATGGAAAAGCTCTTTACTATGATCATAAACATTTTTGCTGTTTTTTCCGCCATGTACATTAGCAGCAGTTCCGCTTGCTACAGGGAACCTCTTTGTACCATCTGGTAATAGCAGGTATTCGCCATTAGGGTTTGTTGGTGTATCATCACCACCTGCCCTGTCAGCAATTTTATCACCCCATGACCTAGCTCCGTTAAAACTAAAACGTCCATTAGAGCCTGCACCATAGTTAGTTTGCAGTGGAACGCTTTTGTTTAATTTATCAACTGAGTAAGTTGAGGTGTAACTAATATTTACTTTACCGCCAGTGTTTTTACCTTTTTTTGTAGTAATCATTATAACACCGTTAGCAGCCCTTGTGCCAAAAAGTGCAGCAGCAGCGGCACCCTTCAATACTTCATAACTTTCAATGTCATTCGGATTAATATCATTTAAACGTGATTGCTGAGCAACACCGTCTGTAGTGGATCCCAAAGTTGAGTTGCTAATAGGCACACCGTCAATAACAATTAAAGGTTGAGTAGAACCTGCAATAGTACTCTGACCCCTTATCTGAATATATGCACCTGCACCGGGATCACCACCTGTTCTTGAAATTTGAACACCGGCTGCTTTACTTGAGAGGCCGTTAATAAGATTTGCCTCGCCCGAATTTTCTACAGCCGATCCTTTTACAGTTGCGTTACTTTGAGCTGATTGATCTTTTGCTTTTTTAAAGCCAAGCGCTGTTACCGTAACAGTTGTAAAAGTTTTTACTTCTGAAGTAAGTGATACCACCATGCCATCAGCAGCAGGAGCAGATTTTAGCGCATATCCCACTGCAGAAAACTGCAGATCGCCATTGCCATCCACATCCAGCTTAAAAACGCCGTTTTCATCAGCCGTGGTGCCAACTTTAGAGCCCTTAACTTTTACACTTGCAAATGGAACCGGGTTACCGTTTTCATCATTTACAGTACCCTTGATTGCCCTTTTTTGGGCAAATGTGCCTGCAGCGGTACCTAACAGCATCACTGCCAGCAGTAGTACGATTTTTCTCATAATTGTGTTTTGGTTTTCAAATATTGAGTGAACAAGGCCCAAGGCCATTGTCAGAATGACAAAGAAATGTTAAAAAAGGCTGCTTTCACAAAAAAAAGGCAAAAAAAAATCTCAAAAAAGGAAAATTTTCAAGTGTTTTTAAAAAAGGGGGCGATTTGTTAAACAAATTTCAACAAACGTTTGCATTATGGCTTGCCTAAAACCTCCAATGTTATGTAATTATTAAGAATTTGCCCGACTAACCCATCATTACATATATATATACATTTGCCCAAAATTTTATAATGAATTTAAATTCTATTCTAAAAATCTTCCTTCCTAAAGACAGGGTGTTTTTTCAGTTGTTCGAAAATGTAAGTGAAGAGTTGGTAAAAATGGGCGAAAAACTGAAAGAAGTGGTAAACGAACCTGACTTTGACAAGCGTGCCCAGCTGATACAGGAAATTGAAGATATGGAGCACGTGAATGACGACCTTACGCACAGCATATTTACAGAACTTGGCAAAAACTTTATCACCCCTTTCGACAGGGAAGACATCCACTATTTAGCATCAGCGCTTGATGATATTGCCGATTATATTTATGCTTCTGCTAAAAAAATAAATTTTTACAGGGTAAACCCCAATGATACCGGCATGCAGAAAATGGCCGATCTTATTGCTAACGGCTGTGTGCAGGTTCATAAAGCTGTAACAGAACTACGCAACATGAAAAATATGCGCCAGATTACTGATGCCCTTGTTGCTATTAACAGTGTAGAAAACCAGGCTGATGATATTTTCGATATGAGTATCGAAAGACTGTTTGCAACAGAACCAGATGCGAAAGAAGTAATAAAGAAAAGAGAGATATACCAGGTAATGGAGATTGTTACCGATAAATGTGAAGATGCCGCTAATGTGATTGAATCTATTATTGTGAAATACGCTTAATGCAATAAGCAAATGTGCAAAATATACCATAGGCGCATTTTCAAATTCAAAATATGACTCTTCTTATAGTAATTATAGCACTGGCGCTAATCTTCGATTACATCAATGGTTTTCATGATGCTGCCAACTCAATAGCCACTATTGTTTCCACCAAAGTACTTACTCCCTTTCAGGCGGTGGTGTGGGCAGCTTTTTTCAATTTTGTTGCCTATTTTATTTTTAAAGATCATGCTGTTGCCAACACTATTGGCAAAACTGTTCATGCTGAATACATTACTTTACCAGTAATACTATCCGGTCTTATTGCAGCCATCTTCTGGAACCTGCTCACCTGGTGGTATGGCATACCTTCTTCCTCATCCCACACGCTTATTGGAGGTTTTGCAGGTGCAGCACTTACGCATGCATTCACTACAAAAGGCTTAGAACCGATCAGCACAATTGTTGAGATAAAAAAAATAACTGAAATCATACTCTTCATCTTTTTGGCTCCCATTATCGGGATGATAATATCAATTTTTATTACTATCATAACCATTATGCGTAACACCTGGGCAAGGATAGGTATAATATTGTTGGTGGCGGCGGCTACCTGGTTTCTATTTGCTCATTTTGAACAAAACAAACTGAAGGACAACCTTGCCAAACAATACAATATTGAGAAGCTAAAAAAGAGTGCAGATAAAAGTGATCTAGATAAAGCAGCGCTTGTAAAAGCGGAGGCCATTGTAAATGCTGCCACTCCATTGTTGGCAGATTTTAAAAAGCTGGGTGCAGAAAAATTAGCCGAAAAAATAAAAACAGAAGTGGATGCTTCTGCAGATACCAAAGCACTTACAAAACAATTTAAAAAAGCAGACAACTCTTCTATTGTTTACGGTATTATGTTGTTGGTATTCATTTTTATTTGTGTGTACATCTACGCTGAAAAAATAAAAACACCCAATGCTTACCGCACAGCAAAAATGTTTAAGCGCCTGCAGCTGCTTTCTTCAGCCGCATTTAGTGTGGGCCATGGCGGCAATGATGCACAAAAAGTAATGGGTATTATTGGTGCTGCATTTGTTGCATACAATGCCGACAGGTACCATGATGTAGGCACGGCATTAAAAGAGCTTACATGGGTGCCATTAGCCTGTTATACTGCTATTGGTCTTGGCACTATGAGTGGCGGATGGAAGATTGTAAAAACAATGGGCACAAAAATCACAAAAGTTACACCACTTGAAGGTGTGGCGGCTGAAACATCCGGGGCATTTACTTTGTTCATGACCGAACAGATGGGCATACCTGTAAGCACCACACATACCATCACCGGTTCTATCATTGGCGTAGGCGCCACTAAAAGGCTGAGTGCTGTACGCTGGGGTGTTACGGTAAATTTATTGTGGGCATGGATACTTACCATTCCTGTAAGCGCTACACTGGCCGCTATTTCTTACTTTATTGTTTCTTACTTTGTAAAATAAATGCCTGCTTAAATCGTTTTCAAAATCATCCCTGTTGCAATCGGGATGATTTTTTGTTTTATGGGTGCGGCACAAGCAGTAATTTGCAACAACAAAAGCAGTTCAATAAAATTCTAATGAAAAAAATACTTGTAACAGGTGGATGTGGTTATATAGGTGTTCACACCATTGTTGATCTTATACAAAACGGGTTTGAAGTAATTTCTGTTGACAATAACTCCAGAAGCACCAGCGCTATTTTATTAAACGCTGAAAAAATAACTGGCAAAAAAATAAAAAATTATGTGGTTGATTTATGCGACCTGCAAGCCACAAGAAATATTTTTAAAGAAAATGACAAGATAGAAGGCATAATACATTTTGCTGCATATAAAGCCGTGGGTGAGTCTGTAGAAAAACCGTTACTGTATTTTGAAAATAACAATACCTCTTTGGTAAACATTTTAAAGTGTGCCGAAGAATTTGCTGTGCCGCATTTTGTATTCTCTTCTTCCTGTACCGTATATGGCAATCCTGATTCAATACCGGTAACTGAAGAAACAGTGCAAAAACCTGCCGAATCTCCTTATGGCGCTACCAAGCAAATGGGAGAGGTAATTGTAACGGATACTGTTAAAAGTAATAATATGCAGGCAGTATTGCTGCGTTATTTTAATCCGGTAGGCGCACATCCATCTATTTTATTGGGAGAAATACCATTGGGAAGGCCCGCCAATTTGGTTCCTGCAATTACACAAACAGCTATTGGTAAATTATCAACCATGCAGGTATATGGTAACGATTATCCTACAAGAGATGGAAGCTGTTTAAGGGATTTTATACATGTAAGCGACATTGCACATGCACATACATTGGCTCTGAATTATCTTATGGATAAAAAGAATAAGCATAAAGTCGAAATATTTAACCTTGGTACTGGCGATGGCTATACTGTGCTGGAAGTAATAAAAACCTTTGAAAAAGTAACTGGCGTAAAACTCAATTATGCAATAGCCCCACGCCGCAGCGGCGATGTAATTGCCATTTATGCCAATAACAACAAAGCCAAAACGGAATTGGGCTGGGTGCCCAAATACAGTCTTGAAGACATGATGGATACAGCCTGGAAATGGGAGTTGAAAATGAAAGAGGAGGCTGAAAAAAATCCTGCTAAATAACACCCTCTTCCCTTGCCCATTGCTTATCTTGCGCCCTGAAAAAATAAGCACACATGTTAAACGCAATAGAAGTAACTGGCAATAAAGATACCCGTAGCGGATTTGGTGATGGCATTTTGGAAGCCGCAAGAAAAAATGAAAACATTATTGCCCTTACTGCCGATTTGCTAGGCTCTCTCAAACTAAATGCTTTTGTAAAAGAATTCCCCAGCCGTTTTATTCAATGTGGCATAGCCGAAGCCAACATGATTGGCGTGGCAGCAGGTTTAACTATTGGGGGAAAAATTCCTTTTACTACAACATTTGCAAATTTCAGTACCGGCCGTGTGTATGATCAAATTCGTCAGTCGGTTGCTTATAGTGGCAAAAATGTAAAAATATGTGCGTCACATGCCGGTCTTACGTTGGGTGAAGACGGGGCAACACACCAAATATTAGAAGACATTGGATTGATGAAAATGCTTCCAGGAATGACTGTTGTTGTTCCTGCTGATTACAATCAAACAAAAGCAGCTACTAAAGCAATTGCAGATACTCTTGGTCCGGTATATCTCCGTTTTGGCCGCCCGGTTTGGCCCATCTTTACAAAAGAAGAAGATTTTGTTTTGGGTAAAGCCCAAAAATTATCCGATGGTAAAGATGTAAGCATTTTTGCCTGTGGCCACCTTGTATGGAAAGCTGTGGAAGCTGGAAAAATTTTGGAAGAAAAAGGCATTAGTGTTGAAGTAATAAACATTCATACGATAAAGCCATTAGATACAGAGGCTATCATTGCTTCAATCAGTAAAACAAAATGTGCAGTTACCTGCGAAGAGCACAATATCATTGGTGGATTGGGCGACAGCATTGCACAGGTTGCTGCAAAAAATCTTCCCATACCAATTGAATACATCGGCACCAATGATACATTTGGAGAAAGCGGCAAACCAGCAGAATTGCTTACCAAGTACGGGCTTGATGCACCTAACATTGTAACCGCTGTTGAAAAAGTAATTGCCCGTAAAAGCAAGTAAGCTTACTTGTTTTCAGCAGCAGGTGCATTCTCGTCCATATTCGTTACTCCGCCACTTACTGCAAACTTCATTGTTTCTGTAGCGCTTATATTTGTTATTGCCCTTACCCTTTGCCTTGGAATAATATAAACATTGCCTGCTACCGAATACGCCATTGGCACATATACTGCCACGTAATCTTTTAATCCAAAATCGTCCATGTCTTCCTGTGTAATAAAACCAACCCTCCACACATCATTATCATCTACATTGGCCAATACATTTTTGGTGAATTTTTTCTTTTCCCCGGCAAAAGCCTCAAAAAAATCTTTCAGTGTTGAATAAATAAACTTAATTCCGGGTGTTTTTTCCAGCACCTGCTCAAATACATCCACCACTTTACCAAAAAGAAAAGAAGAAGAAATGTAACCAATGAAAAGTACAATAAGGATTACCAAAATAAAACCCAGCCCGGGCACCCTCCTGATATTACCAGCGGCATCTTCCATCATAGAAGGGAAAATACTGTGCAGAATATTGGGCAAAATGCCATCAATAAACGCAAAGGCTGCTGTGATAGCCCATATAGTAATAGCAATAGGCGCCAATACCAGGATACCCTGCAGAAAGTATTGAAACAGTTTCCTGTAATCAAAAGTTTTTTTCATATTCCATGATTTACTGGTAAAGATAGCTAATCCAAAAAGCGTAGCCCAAAATGAACAAATTGTTATGAATGGCAAAAAATACTGATGGAAACTTTGGCAACGAAAAAAGTTTCCATAGTTTTGCGTTCGCAATCTACGAATATGGAAATCGCAGACAGAATAAAACAAAAAGCTCATGACTTGATGATGCAGTATGGCATACGCAGCGTAAGTATGGATGATATTGCCACATCACTTGGCATGAGTAAGAAAACCATTTACCAGTATTTTTCTGATAAAGATGAACTGGTAGAGGCAGTGATAAAAGATAAGATTGAATGCAACCAGGCAGACTGTCTTAAAGACAAGCATGTTGCTAAAGACGCTGTTCATGAAATTTTTCTTGCCATAGAAATGATGCAGGAAATGTTTGCCAACATGAACCCTTCCATCATTAGCGATATGGAAAAGTTTCACCCTAAGTCTTACGCCATTTTTCACCAGCATAAATACAATTTCCTATATAAAGTGCTAAAGGAAAATATTGAAAGGGGCATTGCTGAAGAACTGTACCGGCCTGATATAAATGCTGAAATATTAATTAAAGCGAGGCTTGAAACAATGATGCTGCCCTTTAACCAACAGGTTTATCCCAAAAGCAAGTACAGGCTGATTGATGTGGAAATAGAATTAACAGAGCATTTTTTATTTGGCCTTGCTTCAGCCAAGGGACACAAACTGATTTTAAAATACCAACTGGAAAGAATAAAAAAATACGGGAATGAGAAAAAATAAAAGACAACTCACGGTAATAGCAATTACTTTATTGCTTTGGGCAGGAGACATTACAGCACAGGATACAGCAAAAATTACGACTCACAATTTTAGTGTGCAGCAGGCTGTTGATTACGGAATGAAAAATACAACACAAGTAAAAAATGCCTTGCTTGATATTGCTATTCAAAAACAAATTAACCGGGAAGTAACAGCCGCAGCAATGCCACAAATTAACGGCAGTATTACCGGCACACACTATTTTAATATCCCAGTTACATCGTTGCCAAATTTTATTGGCCCTGCCACTTACCAGGTGCTGGTAGATGAAGCTGTAAAAAACGGCAATGGACAAACTATCACATTTCCATCGGGCGGATTTGGCAATATAGCTGCACAGTTTGGAGTGCCATGGACTGTAGGTGCAGGCATTGATTTTTCACAAATACTATTCGACGGCCAGGTGTTTATAGGACTGCAGGCAAGAAGCACAGCAATGGACTTGGCTGGAAAAACAGCAGCTCTTACTGCAGAACAAATAAAAGCCAATATTCAAAAAATTTATTACCAATTGGTAACCGGGCAAAAACAGCTCGGCAGTATTGATGCCAACATAAGCCGTTTTGAAAAATTGCTGCATGACACAAAGGAGATATACAAAAATGGTTTTGCTGAAAAGCTGGATGTAGATAAAGTGCAGGTGCAGCTTAATAACCTGAACACAGAGAAACAAAAAATACAAAACCAGCTTGTTGCCGGTAATGCAGGCTTAAAGTTTCTCCTCAATATGCCACAAAAAGATGTATTGGTATTAACCGATACACTTTCTGATGATGCTGTAAAACAAAACATACTTGATACTGCTTATAACTACAATGACAGGAAAGATATACAGGTACTGATGGCTGCTGCTAAACTAAATGGCTTTAATGTAAAACGCTACCGGCTAAGCCGTATACCTACTGTTGCTGCTTTTGCTTCGTATTCAAAAAATGCACAGCGTCAAAAATTTGATTTCTTCGGAAAGGGTGATTGGTTCACCACCTCGTTAATTGGTGTAAAAATTTCTATCCCCATTTTTGACGGCTTTGCAAGAAGGGCAAAAATTGAAAATGCAAAACTGACACTGCAGAAAACGAATAACAATTTAGAACAGGCAAAACAAAACATGGATTACGAAGTGGCAACCATTCGTGACAAAATGAAAACAGCGATTCTTATTCTTGACAATCAAAAACAAAACATAAAACTTGCTGAAGATGTTTACAACACTACCAAGAAAAAATATGAGCAGGGACTCGGCAGCAATCTTGAAATATACACAGCACAAACAGAATTAAAAGTGGCACAAAATAATTATTACAGCGCTTTGTATGATGCCATTAGTGCAAAAATAGATTACCTGAAAGCAACAGGAAAATTATAAACCAAAACTACATTTCAACAATACAACAATAGCATTATGAAACAATATTTAGTAACAGGACTGGCAGCATTAGTAATACTTTCTTCCTGCGGCGGTGGCGTAAAAGATAAAAACGCTGCTATAACAGATAAAAAAACAACGCTGGAAAAACTGAAAAGCGATAAAGAAAAGCTGGATGCTCAAATAAAAACTACAGAGACAGAACTCAACAAGCTTGATCCTGCAAACTCAACAGCACAAAAACCAAAGCTTGTATCAGTGCAAACAATTACTACTGCAAACTTTGACCATTACATTGAACTGCAAGGAAGGGTTGAAAGCGAAAACATGAGCTATGTAACACCCCGTGGTATGGGTGGCGTGGTAAAAGCTATTTATGTAAAACAGGGCGACCATGTAAAGAAAGGACAATTACTAATGAAACTTGATGACGTGATTGCCAGGCAGAGCCTTGCTGCAGCAAAAGAAGGACTTGAAACTATCAAATCACAATTGCTGTATGCAAAGAATATTTATGAACGCCAGAAAAATTTATGGGATCAAAATATTGGCACCGAGGTTCAATTAATAACCGCAAAGAACAATGTAACCAGTTTGGAAAACCAGTTAAAGGCTTCGCAGGAAAATGTGAAAGTGGTACAGGAGCAACTGAATACTTCTAATGTATATAGCGAAGTAAGTGGTGTGGCAGATGAAGTAAGTATAAAAGTTGGCGAAACATTCAGCGCTCAAACTGCGGCAATGCTGGGAATAAAAATTGTAAACAACAGCCAGTTAAAAGTAACAGGCAATATCCCTGAGAATTATCTTAACAATGTGCATAAAGGCACCGCTGTAATTGTGAATGTGCCAGATGCAAATAAAACATTCAATACAAGTGTGAGCTTTGTAGGCGCTACTATCAATGCACTCAACCGTGGCTTTGTTGTGGAAGCAAAACTGCCTGCCGACGCTGCATTAAAGCCTTATCAAATCTCCTTGCTAAAAATAAAGGACTATGCTGCAGCTAATACAATTGCAGTACCGGTTGCAACATTACAAAATGATGAAAAAGGAAAGTTTGTAATGGTGGCGTCAAATGAAAACAACAAATGGATTGCCCGTAAGCGCCCTGTTAATATCGGTTTTTTAAATGGAGATATGCTGGAGATAAAAACAGGACTAAAGCCTGGTGATGTATTGATAATTGAAGGTTTCCAGAGTTTGTATGACGGACAGGTGATAGTAACGCAATAAGAATAAAGCAACATTTCGTAAAAGATGAATTACAAAAGCAACACCCAAAAAGTGGTTGCCAAAAACTAAATGTATGAGTGTATTAGAAAATCTTACAGGAAAAATCAAAGAATTTAAACCCACTTCCTGGTCAATAAAAAATAAAACATCAATTTACTTATTGATGCTCTTTGTTTCTCTTGCCGGCGTATTTCAGTTTGTCACATTACCTAAAGAGCAGTTCCCGGATATTGTGATACCTACTATTTATGTGCAAACAATTTATGTGGGCAACTCTCCAAAAGATATTGAGAACCTTGTAAGCAAGCCAATTGAAAAACAAATCAAAGGCATTACCGGGGCAAAAATCAATAAAGTTACCAGCAGTTCGCAGCAAGATTATTCTGCCATTATGGCAGAGTTTGAAACTGATGTAAAAACAGATATAGCGTTGCAAAAAGTAAAAGACGCTATCGATAAGGCAAAGAAAGATTTGCCTACCGATCTTACACAGGAACCTACTGCACTGGAAGTAAGTTTCAGCGAACAGCCAATTATGTATGTAAACGTAAGCGGTGATTATGATTTGGTTCGTTTAAAAAAATATGCTGATGAACTGAAAGATAAATTTGAAGAGCTTCCTCAAATTACCAGGGTTGATCTGGTGGGTGCACCAGAAAGAGAATTCCAGATAAATGTTGACAATTACCGTATGCAGGCAGCTAATATCACGTATGATGATATTGCCAATGCAATATCGAGAGAAAACGTAGATATAAGTGGTGGCTTATTGGATGTTGGGAATATGAAACGCAACCTTCAGTTAAAAGGCCAGTTTAAAACGGCATTTGATATTGAGAAGGTAATCCTCCGCAACACCAGCGGCGCTCCCATTTATCTTAAAGATATTGCTGTAATAAAAGATACTATCAAAGAACGTGAAAGCTATGCCCGTCTTAATGGCAAGAATGTTATTACGCTAAACATTATTAAACGTGCCGGCGAAAACCTGATTGAAACAAGCGATGGCATTAAGGCAATTGTAAAGGATATGCAGGTATCAGCATTTCCAAAAGATTTAGATGTAGTTACCACTGGCGACCTCAGTCTTAAAACCCGTACTTCATTTAACGACCTGGTAAACTCTATTGTAATCGGATTTATTTTAGTGCTTATCATTCTTATGTTCTTCATGGGTGTTACCAACGCCTTCTTTGTGGCGCTGAGTGTACCACTTAGCATGTTTGTTGCATTTATGTTTTTGCCTGCGGCTGATCTTATTGTCGGCACACATGTTACACTCAACTTTATTGTATTGTTTGCCTTACTCTTTGGACTTGGAATTATAGTAGACGATGCTATTGTGGTAATTGAAAATACGCACCGCATTTTTACCGAAGGCAAAGGCGCCATCTCTGCACAAAAAAGTGCTATGGTTGCTGCCGGCGAAGTTTGGTACCCTGTACTTGCCGGAACACTTACAACATTGGCTCCGTTTGTTCCATTGCTCTTTTGGCCGGGCATTATTGGCAAGTTTATGATCTACCTGCCTACTATGCTCATCTTTACGTTAACGGCATCGCTTATTGTGGCGTTTATAATGAACCCAGTGTTTGCTGTTGATTTCATGAACCATGAAGAACATGGTAAAGAAGCAAAAGGAGCTATCTTTAAAAAACCAATCTTTTGGGCAATTGTTGGCATTGGTATATTGCTAAACATTATTGGCATGTCTCAAAATGCAGCCGTTGCAGGAATTATTACTGGTGATGATGTGGTAATGCCTGGAAGTTCTGCTCACTTTTTTGGGAACCTGCTGTTATTTTTTGCATTGCTCATTTTATTGAACAGGTATGTATTGGATGGTGCCATTCACAGCTTCCAGAACAAAGCATTGCCCTGGATAATGAGCCATTATGAAAATTTATTACGCTGGGCATTGAAAGGCTGGAGGCCGGTTCATTTATTACTCGGCACTTTTGGTTTACTCATTTTCACATTCATGTTTTTTGGATGGAGAAAAGTGCCGGTAGTTTTCTTTCCGCAGGGAGACCCCAACTTCATTTATGTTTATTTAAAATTACCTGTTGGCACTTCGGTTAATTATACAGATTCCGTTACACACACACTGGAAACAAAGGTGAACAATGTACTCGGCATTACAAAAGACAAAAGCAATCCTTTGGTTGAAAGCGTTATTACAAACGTAGCCGTAGGTGCAAGCGATCCTACAAGTGGTGACAGAAGCACAAGAAGTGAATTAGGAAGAATACAGGTTTCGTTTGTTGAGTATGAACACCGCCATGGCAAATCCACAAGGCCTTACTTAGATGAAATACGAAAAAGCTTAAAAGATATTCCGGGTGCAGAAATTTCTGTTGACCAGGAAAAAGGCGGCCCTCCAACCGATCCACCAATTAATATTGAAGTAGCAAGTGAAGAGTTTGACAATCTTACTAAGACTGCGGTGAATTTGAAAAACTATCTTGACTCAATAAATGTGCCCGGTGTGGAAGAATTAAAAATGGATGTGGATTTAAAAAATCCTGAAATCACTTTAACTGTTGACAGGGAAAGAGCATTGATAAATGGTGTAAGCAGCGCTCAAATTGGTATGCAATTGCGTACAGCATTGTTTGGCAGGGAAGCATCAAAAATAAAAGAAGGAGAAGACGAATATAAAATCCAGATTCGAAATGATAAGATGCAACGCAATAACCTGAGCGATTTGATGAACATGGAAATTGTATTCAGGGATATGGCCAGCGGCGGACAGGTAAAAAGAGTTCCTATAAGCAGTGTGGTAAATGTTGACCTTACCAGTACATTAGGAAGTGTAAAAAGAAAAGACCAGAAACGGGTTATTACACTTAGGTCAAATGTACTCACGGGCTACACTCCTACGGCAGTAAATGCAGAACTTGCAAAACACATCAGCAATTTTAAAAAGAAATCCGATGATGTAAGCATTAAACAAACAGGCGAAGGAAAACAACAGGCAGAAACAGGAGCATTTCTTGGTAAAGCACTGGTGATAGCATTGCTGCTGATTCTTTTCATTCTTGTATTACAATTTAATTCAGTTAGCAAACCTATCATCATCTTAACGGAAATTATCTTTAGTGTGATAGGTGTATTGCTTGGTTTTGCCATTACCAAAATGGAAGTAAGTGTGGTAATGACGGGCATTGGTATTGTGGGCCTTGCCGGCATTGTGGTTAAGAATGGCATTCTTGTGATTGAGTTTGCAGATGAGCTAAGGGCAAGGGGGCTTAAAACAAGGGAAGCTGTGGTGCAGGCTGGTAAAACACGTATTATTCCTGTATTGCTTACAGCATTAGCTGCAATACTGGCATTGATTCCATTGGCAACAGGTTTCAACATCAACTTTGTCAGCCTTTTCTCCGAACTAAACCCACGTATTTTCTTTGGTGGTGACAATGCGGTATTCTGGAAACCACTTAGCTGGACAATCATTTTCGGTTTGGCATTTGCATTCTTTATGACGTTGATAATTGTGCCGGCCATGTACCTCATATCTGAAAGGTTAAGAAGGCCAATGAGGAGAATGTATGGTGGTAAATGGGTAAGCTTTATGGGCATTCCTCCGCTTACTTTCATTTTCTTACCTATGATTGTGTTTACACTTATTAAACACCGGATGGACGTAAAGAAAAGAATGGCAAAAAATAAAGCTGCCGGTGAAACATGGAACAAAAGCTGGTTTTAACCAGCAAAAAAAATAAACTATGAAAACCTTTGTTCCCCGTCAATGGCGGGGAACATTCTTTTTACAGGAAAAATATTCCATTTTATAAACCGCCCAAACTAAAGCGCTTTTATAAAGCACTGTTTTTCAATTGCTGTACTACTGGCACAGATTCAGTATATAATAAGCAAACAAGGAGAAAACAGGTTGCAAAATCAAATAAAAATGGATATTTGCAACTCGTTTATTAATCCCTCCTGTTTAAACAAATTTCCCGTCCATTGAAAGCCCCGGCCTGTAATGTTTACCCGTCCGGCACACCGTAAACCTACCTAAATGGAAACAGGAAAAATGAAACAGTTAACGTACATCTTTGCTTTTATAATGCTGACATCTGCCTCACTTAAGGCACAAGTATTGACAGGCGCTATGGCATCTTCTGTGCTAACAAGCAAAATGGTTTTGAGAGATGTAAACCTGAAAGCTTCGTTTACAAATAATGCAGCACAAATAAACTGGCAGGCAACCAGCCAGGCAAAAGTGCGTCGCTACCAGTTGGAAAAAAGTGCTGATGGAGAAAACTTTGCTTACATGGTTTCGTTTGCTGGTGCTGAAAAAAATTATTCCGTTAATGACAATAATCTTTTTGCAGGCATCAATTATTACCGCCTTACAATGGTTGATGAAAACGGAAATCTATTGTACAGTAATATTGAAACAGTTGATACCAAGGCAGGTAATGCTACTATAAAATTGCTGCCAACACAGCTTGATGAAAAATTATTTCTGTGGGTTCCTTCTAACACTACTATCAGTTGTGCCACCATTAGCGGCGCTGATGGAAAGCTGCATCGCAAAGCCATTATGAATAACAACAACAATATGGCTTCGGTAGAAATAAAAGGCCTTGCAGCTGGTGTATATAGCCTTAGCCTGCAAACAAACAAAGGCGAAACAGTAAAACTAAAGTTCAGCAAATCATAAAAAGCAATTTGCCGCACACATAAATTTTTAGCCTTGTGAAATAATCACAAGGCTTTTTTCTTTTGCATTCTTTTCTGCATTTAATTTTACAAAAAATATTTACCATGTTAAACAATCATGAAATTGATTACCGCATTTATGGCGAAGAGTTACAATTTGTAGAAATAGAACTGGACCCCAATGAAACCGTTATCGGCGAGCCCGGCGGCTTTATGATGATGAGCAATGAAATACAAATGCAAACCATTTTTGGAGATGGCAGCCAGCAGCAAAGCGGTGGCTTACTGGGCAAGCTGTTCAGCGCAGGCAAACGACTGCTTGTAGGTGAAAATTTATTTATGACTGCCTTTACCAATACCGGCCAGGGAAAAAAGCATGTCAGTTTTGCCGCACCTTACACAGGAAAGATCATTCCGCTTGATTTATCACAACTCGGTGGAAAAATCATTGCACAGAAAGATGCTTTTTTATGTGCAGCAAAAGGTGTGAGTATTGGAATAGAGTTTCAGCGAAGGCTGGGCACCGGTATTTTTGGCGGTGAAGGTTTTATTATGGAAAAACTGGAAGGTGATGGAATGGCCTTTGTACATGCTGGCGGCTATGTAATTGAAAAAACTTTGCAGCCGGGTGAAACATTAAAGATTGATACAGGTTGTGTGGTGGCGTATACCGCTGGCGTTGATTTTGATATTGAGTTTATAAAAGGAATTAAGAACTGGATGTTTGGTGGTGAAGGTTTGTTCTTTGCTGTGCTGCGTGGGCCCGGTAAAGTGTGGATACAATCATTGCCCATTAGCAGGCTGGCTGGCAGGTTGCAGCAATATGCTTCCTTTGGCGGAAGAAAAGAAGAAGGAAGTATTTTAGGTGGCCTTGGAAATTTATTAGACGGAAGGGAATAAGCTGTTATCAGGAAAATAAAGAAAGGAAATTATCAGCGTTTGACAACAAACTGTATTCGTTTATAATTTTCTTTCTTCCTTCTTTACCCATTCTTTCTCTCAGGTTTTTATCAAGAATTAATTTTTCAAAGGCAGTGTACCATTCTTCGTTTGTATCACACAAAAATCCATTTACCCCATCTTCTATTATTTTTTTATTTACCCCCACCGGCGATGCCACAGCCGGTATTTCAAGTGACAAATATTGTATCAGTTTAAAACCACATTTGCCTTCACTCCATTCATCATGTGTTAATGGCATAAGGCCTATTTGACAAGTTGCTAATTCCTTCACTTCGTTTTCTGCACTCCATTCAATATATTCTACGTTCTTTAAATTAAGCCGGGGCTTTTGGTTGCAGATTACTTTGAAGTCAAAATCGTATTTCTCTTGTAATTGTCGTAAAACCGGTTCTACAAGTTCCAGGTATTGCAGGGTAGAAAAACTGCCTGTCCAGCCAATCGTTATTCTTTGAACATCATGTTTTGCTAAAACATTATGATGCTTTTCGGTATCTACACAAGTAGGGTTGTACATCACATTGCTGTTGTATTGTTTTGCATAGTTGCATAAAAACTCATTGCCGCAACTTACTTTATATGCCCACATACAAATGGATGACACTTTTGAAGGGTATTTTAGAAACCCATACAACCGGTTCATCTGTGATACTTGCGGTACCCAAATGGCGCCATCAAAATCATACACTATTTTTTTCTTCAGCCACTTTATCAATATCCATTCAAATACAGGAGGGCCCAAGGGTGCAGCGCCACATTCAAGCAGGATATAATCATATTGCCTGGCATTAAAAAGCAGCTTCACTCTTCGCAAAAAGCCTTTTGCTACGGCAATAAATTTTTTAAAGAAAAACCCTTCTTTGAAAATTACTGCATAGCCGTCTTTATCAATAAAAGGCTGGGTGATAACTGTAAAGCCATTTTGCTGCAGCAGCTCTTTATATAATTCAAAACGAAAACGCTGCGATGGGGAAACATTTTCAGGATACTGAACTAAGAAGAGGATTTGTTTATTAGTTGTTCCTGACAATGTTTATTAAAAGTTAAGTGATTTAAAAATGACAAACTGTGAATTTACACCATAGTAGTTGTCGAAAAACTTTTTATTTGCTTAATTGCTGTTATTACTTTCTGTTTTTGTTCTGCACTTAATTTCTCATTTCGTGTAGAAGACAAAATATGCTGTAAATTAAAAAATGCAAAAATGCGGTATAGTCCCGACTTGATATACGACTTCGTCATTTCTGTAAAAAATAATCCCTGGTTTATTATCCCTGTATGATAAAGACGCAGTATTGCTCTCGTAGTACGGGCACTTGCCATATAGTTTTTGATATTTACTCTGCCTTCCCTGTAAATGTAAAGTGGCTCATACACCCTTGAAAACGATCCATACTCAAAAGTGCGGCACCAAAGCTCCAGGTCTTCGGAGCGATTAAATCTTTCATCATACCTGTTAGTTCTGTACCAGCTTCTTTTTGCTATCACAGTCGGGTGAAACATCAGGCCCTTCATCAGCACATCCTTTTTTGTCCACTCAGAAATATCGTCCATCCCCCTTATTCCTATTGGTTCATTTTTTTCGTTGATGATATACGCTGCTGAATCAATTACATCGATAGATTTATCCGCCAGCAGCACTTTCATTTGCTTTTCAATTCTATCAGGCATCATCATATCATCAGCATCCATACGGGCAAGATATTCACCTTGCGCTATTTCACAAATCTGGTTTAGCCTGTAGCTTATCTGCCTGTTGATATTATCTCCAATCAACTTAATCCTTTTATCTGCAGCAGCCAGTTTTTTTGCAATTGACATAGAACCATCTGTAGAACCATCATTAGCAAGTATGAGCTCCCAGTCGGTGTAAGTTTGGGTAAGGATTGATTTAACAGCATCCTCAAGGGTATCCTGATTATTATAGAAGGGCAAGCCAATAGTAACCATTAATTCAATGTTGTTTCAGATAGGAAGAAGTTTGAACTTTACCTGTGCCAATAAAGACTTGGAGCCATAAAAAGCACAGGGGCTGCAATTTAATTAATTTTACCCTGCTCCCTTAAACAATAACATCTCATTTATATCAACTTCTTATGACAGGCTAATTCTAAAAAACAAAGGGGGCAAAAGCCCCCTTTGTTTTGCATATTTAATGTCTTATTAGCTGGCAGTTCCTACACCTTTTCTCACCTCTTCTTTAGGATTAAACTCATTTACCAGCTGTATGCAGGCACTAATCCTTTCTTTTTCAAACTGGTTTAATTTTAAATTACGGGTGGCTGTAAGCAAATGCTGCAAACCAAAAAAACCAAAGAACTGGTACAGGTAAGTACGCAGGTAAGAATTTAAAATTTCCTTTTGGAGCTCAAACCTGGAAAGGTTGTTTTTATAATGCAGCCGCAACGACCTTCGGTAGCTTTCGCTGCTAATTTTATAATTCCTGATACTTACCCTTCCTTCCCGGTAAATAAACAAGGGCTCTTCCAATCTTGCATATTTTGTGTTGCCAAATATCCTGCACCATAATTCAAAATCCGGCCCACGCTTAAAATCTTCATTGTACCTGTTTTTTTTATACCAGCTTGTTTTAGCAATTACTGTCGGGTGAAAAAAAACTGTTCTGCATTTGAGGATTTTTGCAAGTGTGAGATCAGATATATCATTTATTTTTCTTTTCCCAACAGGAGTACTATCCACATCGATTACATATACTGCCGGGCAATCAATTAATTCAATGCTTTCATCTGCCAGCAACACCTCCATTTGTTTCTCAATTTTCTCCGGCAACATTATGTCATCAGCATCCATTCTTACGATGTACTCTCCTTTTGCCAGGTCGGTAATTTGGTTAAGCCTGTACCCTACTCCCTTATTGCCGCCTTCTTTTGGCATTAGTTTTATCCTGCTATCAAGTTTTGAGAATTGCTCTGCTACTGCATAAGAATTATCAGACGAGCCATCATCAATCATGATTAACTCAAAATCACTATAGGTCTGCATGAGCACAGATTTAATTGCATCGGCCATCGGTTTTTCTGTGTTAAAGAAAACCATCCCTACAGTAATCAATGGTTGCTTGTTTTGATCCATATTATCTGCCATCTATTTTCACCCACTCCGCAGGCACAATATCTTGATATGTGTCCTCTTCCCTGTTGTGCCAGTGGCTGGGTGCAATTATTTTTTTATCTGCATTACTGTTGAGCCAGGCTGCCCACCAGCTAAAACTGCTGTTAGCAATTATCACATGATTACATGCCGCCAGAAGCAACAAGTCTTCAAAGGGTTGGTTACCTGTAACCAGGGTGTATTGCTGCCCGGTAAAGTGTTGCCTGCACCAGTCTGCATCGTCGGTAAAAATATAAAATTTTATCCCCGGAAAGCTGCTTTCAATATTTTCTACTGCACTTTTATAATAAGGCAGCTGGCAAATATTCATGTGGCTAAGTTGCAGGTAATCACCCCGGCGTACATGAATGCCAGCGGCAGCAGACTTTTCAATTTGCTGCATAGTTTTTTTTACCTCATCTCTCAATGCCTGTTTCGGCGTAAGCTCTTTCCGCAACACACTATCATTAATAGTTAAAAATTTATACGATTGCCAGTAGCCGTCATAATAACAATTGTCCTTTGCCTGCAATGTATTTTCTGATTGCGGCACTGCCGGCTCCACGTAGTAGCTTTTAAAAAGAAAAGGAATTTTTTGCGCCAGCTTTCTTTGCAACCTTTGTATGCCGTTATTACCAGTATATTTTAATTGCCTTACTTCTGCCGGGTTTGCTATATCTGCAATGGTATTAAAAACAGTGAGGCTAAAATCCCTTGGCGTAAAATTTTTGATGCCTGGCTTTACCTGCACATCATATTTTACCTGTGTGTTTAACTTTGCAGCCAGGTATTTGCCAAAAGCGTATTGAAACAACTGGTTGCCGAGTCCGCCCCAAACTTTTACTATTACCATCTATCTAGGCCTGTTTCTTTATTTTATTAAGATAATGCGGAAAGGTAATGCTCAGGTGCCCGGGATAGGCTTGCCGCAGCTCATCATAGCTGGCCAGCTTGTCCCGTTTAAGCATTTTATCTTTCCAGGGCAATGTTATTTTTTTATCCTTATCAATAAAATTACCATACAACTCAAATTCAGAAAAACCAGCTCTGTCGTTTGTGTCAAGACTTGCGATAATTATCTTATCCCAGCTTGTACCCAACTGGCTGTTTGCCTCAATAGCTTTGTGAAGCGCTGCAAGTTCAGCTTTTTTAAAAAGCATTTTATGCGACACATACGAAAACCATGATACCGGAAAACGGCCCAGTAGTTTTTTTATGTTTCTGTAATAGGGAATATTACATTCGGATGATTGGTAAAAAACCATTTTATTATTTGCAGCAATAAAAACGTGTGGTTTCAGCAAAATGTGATCTGCATCTATTACAAAAAAATATTCTGCTGTGCCTACACGGCCCGACAATTTTATCAACTGCTGAAAAATCCATCCACTCCTGTTGAGCCCGGTATAAACAACATAGTTAATGTCGGAAGGTGAATAGCCCAATACAGATGTTTCTTCTATAAAGACAAGCCCATGTTGTGTTGCAAATTCCCTTATCGTTTTACTTTCCGGGCTTACTAAATAAATATTGCCAATGGAGTGCTTCACATTATCCCGGATACCCTGCAGGCAAAGTGGCAAAATACTAAGATCGCTTTCAATAGCTGGTATCACCACATCTATCACAATACTTTTATTAGGAGTTATTTCCAGGGAATAAAAAGCCTTCCAAATTATATAGAATATATGCCGTGTTTTTTGCAGTATAAACTGTAAGGTCTTTTGCATTAAGGATAAATGCCTTTGTTGGGCAGTTGTTTATTTTTTTAAAATGGTAAGAAAGAGGTAATTGAATTTCTCCTTCCATGTTGTTCGGGGGTTTTTAAAAAAGAAAATGGCAAACACTGTCATTCGCAAGCGGGTGTAAAGGTAAGCTGGGTATGATAAATGTTTTTTATAAATGTAGCAAAGGCTTATAAAACTGCATTTGCGCCTGAAATAGCTTTCGCTTGATTGTCCTTCGAGATGAATGATACTTCTTTCATTAATTACATAAGAAGCATAATCATTTTGCTGCATCCTGTATTGCAGTTCCATTTCTTCTTCGTACAAAAAGATATTTTCATCAAAGCCGCCAAAAAAATCAAAAACATTTTTAGCCATAAACATATTGGCACCTACCACAATATCTGTTTTGCCAAAATAATTCTCTTCAATTTCTTTTAGCAGCTCAGCATTTTTCTTTTGCTGGCCATTTTTTACATAACGCTTTAAAAATTTTGGATATGGCCCAAGTGAATGAATTACGTTATGTTCTTCAGAAATCATAAGAGAACCAAGCACACCAATTTTTAAATGCCGGTGATTATTATAAAAATCAACAAACGCCGCAAGAATGTTTTTTGTAATGATTGTATCTGAGTTAAGCAGGAAAATAAATTCGCCTTTTGCATTTTTTGCGCCAATATTATTAGCCCTGCCGAAGCCAGTATTTTCATTATTAGCAATTACATTAATTTCCGGGAACCATTGCTGCAGGTATTGCACACTTCCATCTGTTGATGCGTTGTCAACCACAATGATTTCATACAAGCCATCAGTAAAATATTGCCGAATAGTCCTGATGCAATTATGAGTAAGCTCCTTTGTGTTGTAGCTAACAATTATAATTGAAGTAAATCCCTTAACCATTATAAACTAAATAACCTGCTAAGCTGGCTGCAAAGTTGTATCCATTGCTTTATCTGCTTCTTCCATTTCTTCCTGCTCAGAAAACCTGAACAACAATGCAATGATAAGGCCTCCAATGACTGCAATACTGGCTGTTTTATTATACAAGCTGTAATAAAACACGCCATTCAACGGTACCTGGTACAAAAGAAACAACATGATGATATGTTGTATTTTTTTTGACTGATGTATTTTGCTAACCTGTGAAAAAATATAAATGGCCAGGTAAATGATGGTATAAATAATAATACCCCATATACCAAGGTCAATATAAAAGTCGCCAAGAAAAGTAGAGAACACACCAATATCCATTTTGATAGAACGCTTGTAAACAGCCAAATCAAAATTGTCGATAGCAAACCAGTCGTGCAGGAAGGGGAATATCCTGGCAAATGTGTAACGCTGCTCATCAAAGTTTGTAAAAAAATCGTTGAAGTTTAAAAAACTCTGGCCTGAGTAATCTAACAGGCTGAATGCCTCTGCATAATCAGTAGCATCACTGAATATATTATTAAACCTTGCGATAGTAACCACTGTCATGTACACAACCATCAACCCTACAATAATGATAGCGCCCAATGTAAGCCTGCGCTTGTCCCTTGGTTGCATATCTTTTTTAAAATACAAAAAGCATGCAATAAAAGCCAGCAACCAGTATATCAACTGTGTTCTTCCGCCCGATAAAAACCCATTTACAATAGTTGCCATTGACGAAAGCAGCAACAACAGATTAAACCAAAAACTATTTTTTAAATATGTTCTTGAATAAAAGAAAAAAACCAGAAGCAATAAATAAAAATCAGAGAAATGACCGAGCAGCCATGTACCAAGCGATTCTAAGGTACTGAGAGCATATACACCTCTTACGCCTGTTTCCCTCAATGCTTTTGGATCGTATCCCAAAACAAATACTGTTGCCTTTATCACCAATACAACAGCCAGAAGATTTACTGCAATAAGAAATATGCTAACCCACATAAATATTTTCATATTTGGCAATAGTACTTTCGGCGGCGGCTGCCCCTGGCCAAAAAGCATAAAGGGAAGAAAGTACAATGTAAGCACGCCACAATACACAAGGCAGGATGATAATTTTATTTCAACATCTATATAACGCAAAAACTCTACCTGGTATAAAAAAATTGACAGTAACGCAGAAACACCATACAGCACCAGCAGCAAACCGCCAAGACCCAGGCTTCTTTCTCTGTATAAATGAAATACAAACAGGGCAAAAAAATATATGACTGGAATAAAGACCATAGTAACTGCAACTGAGAAAATAAGTTACAATTGTTTTGCTATGCTTTATCGCTGTTTCGCAGCTTAGGCAAATGCTTATTTATTTCGGTAATGTCTTTTTTTGAAATATTTAGTTGTCTCGATAATTCGTAAGGCCATTTCCAATTGTTATACAGTTGTGCAATACCAGGCGCCAATACCATTGCCCACAAACCTAAGTTGGTAAAATAAAACATACCCAGCAGCAATGTAATGGTAACGGCTGCCGCCGTAAGTGATGCTTTAAAAAAAGGCACTTCATTATTGGTAAGCAACACACCGGCAGCCATACCATGATTACTTTCTAAAAATGCAATACAAATTGCAACCGCAGATATTACAACGGGCATCATCTCTGTTTTACTGCCAATAAAATGAAGCCCCCATTTGCCCAATAACAAAATGGCAAGGCTACCAACGAGGTACGTAAGCATTAATACTGCCTGTCCACGTAAATAAAGATTTTTGATGGCTGCAGTGTTTTGCGCTACCCTTAGTTGTACAATTTTGGGTGTATAAGTAGATGTGTAAATGAGTGAAAAATTTGCCATCATAGATATTAGCTGTATGGTGATTCCATAAGAAGCAATATCTGTAAGCGGCAAGTACAGCGATCCGACTAAAATTGATGACCGCTGTATTACAAAAGCGCCAATCCAGGTAAGGCCAATTTTTATTGCATTGGGATAAATTGCTTTTAGCACTTCGGTTTTATCTCTGGGTGTGGCATTTTTTAAATGTTCTTTAATTTCTGATGTAAAAAAAGAACGGCTAATAAGGAAGCGAATGATAATAACCGAAACAGCTTGTGCTGAAATGATAGCCAGCAAACCAAATTTTGCAACAATTAACGCAGCAGCAATAATAAGATATACAGACTGGCCTGCAATTACAATCTGCTTTGATCTTTTTACCAATCCCCTACCCTGCAACAAACAATCGAGGTATTGTGTGTAGATATTGTAAGTGAGTATTATACACAGTACTACCCATGATACATAAATTTCTGTTTGATTACCCGTATAGGTTTTTAATACCGTATGTATATACCAGGTACCAAGAGAGCCAAGCAGCAAAAATAAAACAACTGCCATCCGCAGGTAAAACCACTGCATGGCAACAATAATACCTTTGAGCAAACCATAATCAACCGAAAACTCTCCACTCTCATTTGCATCAAAGCCGCTGGTTTTTAAGGTTTTTACACCGCTAAAAATGTACGTTACATTTCTTGTAAAGGAGGGGCTAAAGCCAAGATCGAGAAGCGCCGCAAAACTATTAATAGCTATAAATACCGACCATACACCCACCATTTCTGGCGCCATGGTGCGTAAAATAAAAGGCAGCAGCAATGCATAAGATGCCACCCTTAAAAAAGTGGCAGCATAATTCCAGATTACATCTGTTTTATTAATACGCATTCAGCAATAATGATTGATTGGCACGGCTTCGCCTCTCTCAGCCACATTTGTTTTAAAAATCATTCGCACAAACTGGTTGATATATACTTATTATAAAAAACGGCAGCTATAGTTTTCTGTCAGTTGATTTTAAACCCAGGTTTTGGCTATAGCCACAGGAGATGATGTTGTTTTACAGGTTAAAATTTGCAGTTGGTTTTGTTACTCCTTGCTGATTACGTTAGGTAGTTGTATAAATTATTATCAGGACAGCATACGCCTGTACATGCGCCTGAAAGTTAATATTGATACAATGAGCAACCCTCCCAAAATACCACCAACCACAAGGCCAATTAATTTGCCAAGCTTATCTTTTTTTAATGGCATGATAGGTTTGTCAATCACTTGTATTAAAGGTGTTTCTTTTCTCAAAGCCACCCGTGCAAGTTCTGTTTGCTTTACCAGCTCGGTGAGTATGGCAGCGTTGTACTGCATATCAATTTGCCTTCGGGTGCCAGGTGTTCGCTTTACAGTTAGCGCCGGGTTCAATGCAAATGTATTATCACCTGCCACTGCCACATCTGTAATAGAACCGTTGAGCACACCACGTATAGAATCGGTTTGCTGCTGCACAATTTCCATATTGGCTTTTGCTTTTTTTGTTTTTGTGTCTATGTAAAAAACAGACACTTCTTTTACCAACGCCTCTGTAAAATATTTGGCAAAGGCTTCATTGGGAGACAGGAGTTCGATATTTACAATATCTGTTTTCTTATCCTTTTGTGTAACAACCAATCGTGTTTTAATAATGATTGTATAAATCGCACCCATAATGCTATCCTGTGTGCGGCTAAATGCTGCCCTGTCTGCATTGGGTAAAAATTTTACATCTTTTAAGTGTGGTTTTTGTGCCCATTTTTCCCTCCAGCCCTCTGCATCTATAAATGTTTCTGCAAATGATTTTTTTGTATCGCCAGGTGCGGCAGGTAACAGCAGCGTTCTTTCAATCATATTTCTCGATCGGAACAACTCCAAGAGGTTAGCGCTGGCAAACATACCACCACCGCTACCTCCCAAATCAAAACCAAACTGGCTGGCAAGGCTTAAAGCACCGCCAAATCCTCCATCATCCGATCCTTCTTCCATTACGAATGAAAGGTTAGCTGTATAAACCGGCTTGCTTAAAAAACCGAGTGTAAGACCAATACCCCCACCCACCAAGCCAAACACTACTATAATTACCCATTTTGTAAGCATATACCGCCACCACTCTGCCATGCTGATAAATGCATCTTTTAATGTAAACCTGTTATTAGGTATTTTTTCGCCCATGTAGCTTTTATTTCTTTATAAAGTGCTGCTGTTTATTACCTGCGGATAATTGCTATTACCACACCAGCCATGCCCACCAATACACTTGCAAAGCTGGTGATTTCGCCAGCAGTTAATTTATCAACAGCAGGTTTTTCAGGAATTACAATTTGTGAGCCGGCTGTAACTTTTGGATAGGTGCGGAAGAATAAAAAGTTTTTCGTTACCGCCGCTTTTCCGTTAGGATAAATTACATAGGCTTTCTTTTTCCATGCTTTACTGTCAACTCCACCCACAGCATTTACATAGTAATTAATACTTTTTCCTTTTACATAAGGTATCTCTGAAGTAAGCAATACATTACCAGTTATCTTCACGCTTTCATTCTTCTTTGCTACTTCAATAGCATCGCCGGGCAATAAGGTTACATTTGAATAATCAGTTGGATCTTCAGTTATTGTTTCCCAATCAATTGGAATTACAGCATATCGTATATCTTCTTTTAGTTTTTTTGCCAGTTTTTTTTCTGTACCTGCATCTGTACTATCGCTTTTGTCAAGATTCAAATTAATTTCTTCGAGTGCCTGAATTTGACTTGCCTGTATCGGTCTCTTTATTTTCACACCTTTTATATCTGCATCCTTTGTGAGGCCGCCAGCTCTTTTTATCACATCATATACTTTTTCATTTTTACTGCTCAGCACATACTTGCCTGTGTATGGCACAGCCCCACTTACAGTAACTGTTTGCGGAATTTCATATACAGCCATCTTACGGATATTGATTACATCAAAAGGTTCCAGCAAAAATGTTGCTGCCTGTTCATTATTAGCTGCATCAATTTCAATATTAAACACCTGTGCTTTACTGCTGTCGCCGTCATTTATCTGTTCTGCTTTTATCATTCTTGCCACTTCCACCCTTGTAGAAGCTGAACCAAGCAGGCCGCCAGCCTGCACCAACAAATCGTTCAGGCTGAGATTGGTGAAGTAAGGATATACTCCCGGTTTTTTTATTTCTCCGTTAATAGTAAGTGTTTGCTTTTCTTTAAACTCAAGTACTGAAAAAACAGTCACCTGGTCTTCTCTTTTTAAAAGCAGGTTTGCCTGTGTATCGCCAGCCAGCACACGGGCAATGTCCACATTCACTATTTCATAAGTAAGGTCGGGTTTAAGGCGAAGTATAACCGCCCTTTTTGTATAAGCATCTTCTTTGGGGCCCTCAGCTTTTGCAAGCAGATCGCTAATACGCATACCTTCATAAAACGAATAGGTATCGGGTCTGAATACTGCTCCCTGTATTTGCACCCTGTTTTCAAAACGGGTTAAAATTTTTGAAACACTAAATACATCCCCAGGCGTGGGTTGATAGGTATTAAAATCAGTATACACAAGATCTTTTACTTTGTATTGCCTGTTTGTTTTTTGTATCACATTTACAGAAGCAGTATATGCCATATCGCTGAAGCCTGATGCGTAGCCTAACAAATCAGAAAAAGTTTCACCTTGTTTTACTTCAAAAATGCCCGGCCTTTTTAATTCGCCCTCTAATGTTACCCTGTTGGTATAAACAGGTATCCTTATTACGTCATTATCTTTTAAGCCTACATTTTCGGTTTGATCTCCATTGGCTATAAACTTATAAATATCAATTTTGGTAAACAGTTTGTTGTTCCTGATAAGTTCAATATTCCTGTAGCTGCCATATTTGGCAGGGCCGCCGGCCAGGTAAAGTGCATTAAATGCGGTGGCAAGAGATGATACTGAGTAGTTACCCGGGAGGCGGCTGCCTATCACTGTTACCCTGATAGTTCTTATCCTGCTCAGTGTAACACTCAATTTAGACTGGCCTGAACGGAGGGAAGTATAAATTTTTCCTGTTGCGTTTTTTATTTTTTGTGAAGCGGCTTCAATCGTCATACCCGCCACTGCTATTTGTCCAACATGAGGCACATTAATTCGTCCGTCTTCTGATACAGCCGTAGCGCCTTCAAACTCCTGCACACCATATAAATTTACTTGTAGCTGATCGCCTGGGCCTAATACATAATTAAGTGGCGTGGCCAGCTTAAGGTCTGGTTCAAAGTTGAGTTCCGGATTATCAAACAGCTCTGAACCAAACACCTTGTAATCTGAAGAATCTTTTACTTTATGGTTTCGTATTGGTTCCTGCTCTCTTTTGCTTTCTGCTTTTACATTTTCGCTTGCGCCAGGCACTACCACAGATGTAGCGCTATTTAACCTGTCTTTCAGTTTTGAAAGTTCACTATCACTCATTCCTTTGGCAAGCAGCATTGGGCCTACCTGTTCAATAGTGAGGTTGTTTTTTTGTAACTGGGCTTTTACTTTGGCAATGTCATTATCTGATAAAGCATCCACCTTCATGGAGCTTAAGTCCCTTAATGAAAGAATATCCTGTGCTTTTATTGAGAGAGGGTTTAAAAAAAGAAAGCCGGCAAGAATAATAGTGACAAATTTCCTCATGTCCTTGTTGTTGTAATCGCTTTTAAATGATTAACCGGCAGGATTTTTAAGCAAAACCGGTTTTTTAAAGTGTAAACTGCCTGCTTCAGTGCAGGCTTATCTTTCATAAGACCGCCCCAAAACACGATTGGGTGCAAAATAACGGAAAAAAGTTCAACCGCTTGAGGCTGAAAAGACCATAAACAGCTGTTTATTAATAGGCCGAAACGCCATTGGGTGCCCCAAAAAGATGTTTAATTTAACTTAGCTATCATTAAAATAAATTGATTTTACAGCACTTTCTTTATTAGCTTCGTTTACAACCAACTACCCTTTGCCTATGTTTGCTATTGACAACAAAACAAAAAATGGCTTTGAGATAATTGAACTCAAAGACCTGCAGGGAAAAACCTACGCTGAAATAATACCTGGCTGTGGCGGCATTCTTCACTCATTTAATATTTGGCACAATGGCGATTATATAAACGTAATTGACGGATACGAAAACAAGGAAGACTTTGACAAAAATGTCGCTTCCAAAGGTTTTAAAAGCTGTAAGCTATCTCCCTTTGCCTGCCGCATTAAAAATGCCAGCTACAGGTTTGAAGCAAACACTTACCGCCCTGATAAGTTTTTACTGAATGGAAGTGCCTTGCATGGATTGATTTATGATGCACCTTTTACGGTAACCTGGCAATTTGCCAACGACGAACATGCTGGTGTGGCATTAGAGTATAAATACCGTGGTGAAAATGAAGGGTATCCTTTTCACTATGACTGTGTGATTACTTATCATTTAAAAAAAGATAATGAGCTCCTCGTTTCAACAGATATTTTTAACAGGGATGCAGATGAAGGACTAATACCGGTGCAGGATGGATGGCATCCATATTTTACGCTTGGTGGAAAAATTGATGACCTGCTGCTACAATTTAAGAGCAATGAAAGAATGTTGTTTGATGCCGCCATGATACCAACAGGCAGGATTGAACCCTACGAAGAATTTGTTCAGTTAAAAAAAATCGGCAGTACTTCTTTTGATGATTGCTTTACAATAAACCACAGCGGCAGCCAGCCATTAGTTATACTGCAAAACCCCGCTACTAAACTGCAGGTTGAGGTAAGGCCCGACAAAAACTACCCGTACCTGCAACTTTATACTCCATTGCACCGCACAAGTATTGCAATTGAAAATTTAAGTGCGCCGCCCGATTGCTTTAATAATGGCATTGGCCTGATCATTTTACCGCCTGATGCCAATGCTGTTTTTAGTACTGCTTATAAAATTGTGGCTTTATAAAACCAGGAGTCATTATTAGTAAATGCTTTTATTCTTTCTCTGCATTTCTTGCTTCCACTTCATATTTGTTATTGTAATATCCACTGCGGATGCTCTCCCACAAATATTTAATGATGAAGCTAACATAGCCATAATGCTTGTATTGCCGGATATGGCACAACTCATGCTTGAGCCATTTTTCGTTTTGAAGAAAATCTTCTTTGGTACTGTTCCACAAATGAATGGTGCTGCCTGTCACAATAGCTACAGAATGGCTTTTTAATTTCCATGCTGCTATTCTTGCAATCCATGAATTTTCTTTTATGGTAAAATCTATATCAGCCAATTTGTGCAAAGGCTTTAATTATTTCTTCGGCGTGTTGTTTGTTCTTTGGCTTTAAAAATATTTTTCTTATCACACCTTTTTCATCAATTAAAAAAGTGGTACGGTGTACACCCATATAATGGTTGCCAAACATTTGTTTTGGCCCCCACACACCGTATTTTTCAAGAATGGTATGCTTTGGGTCGGCAATCAAAGTAAAAGGAAGGCTAAATTTTTTTTCAAATTTTTTGTGCTTTGTTTCATCATCAGGGCTTACACCCAATACTACTATACCTTCCTTTTTTAAGGCCGCAAAATTATCTCTGAGATTACACGCCTGCTCTGTGCAGGTAGGCGTATCGTCTTCGGGATAAAAATATAATGCTACTTTTTCCCCTTTATAATTTGCTAAAGAAACCTTGTTGCCATTTTGGTCTTTACCGGTAAAGACTGGCGCTTTTTTCCCTTCTGATAATGTTGTTGCCATTGTATTACTTATTACTTACTACTTCCTCACCTCGTAAACTTATAAACTTTCTCCACTTTATTACCTG
>CAZBTD010000002.1:57073-71293 GCA_964494815.1 uncultured Ferruginibacter sp.
TACTTACTACTTCCTCACCTCGTAAACTTATAAACTTTCTCCACTTTATTACCTGCACAATCTTCCACACTTATTTTTAATTCATGTTGGCCTGCGCCACAATGTTCATCAAACTTATAAATAAATGTTTTGCCTTTATCGTTGCTAAAACGCAGCCATTTCCCATCCAGCTCTGCCCTGAAGTTTCTCAACTCGTCTGTTTCATCTCTTATTACAAAAGCAATCCGGTTTAGTTTAGCGGCATTCATACCATCTTTAAAACCAACAGGTGTAATGGCAGGCGGAGTAATATCTTCATACAGCTCAATATTTCCCAGTGCTTTAAAAGATGATTTAAACCAACCATTGGCTTGCGGTTCTGCTTTTGCATAATCGTCCTTTGCACCCCACCATCGTTTCATCACCATCCTGTCTGGGTTTGATGTGTTGTTATTTTTTATATTGATATTATAAAATGTATGCACTGGTATATCTCCGCCCTGCAGCCTGAACGCAACAGCGCCGGCATGTGTGCCTGCAATGGGCGTTGCAGTAAAATGCAATGAATCATACAGTTTGTTTTCATCCAGATAAAAACTGAGTTTATCATTCTCAAAAATATTTACATACCCCGGCTTAAATAATGGCGCCCATGATTGTACTGGTGAGGAGCTTCCGGTTGATTTTACTGCAAACTCAACTGTTGTGGCATTACCATCTGCATCCTTTATATCAACTTTAAAGTTGTGTGCTGCTCCGTCACTTAAATCAATTACACCATCGCCACTTATTTCTTTATAAATACCATTGCTGTACCCCGGCAGCCTGCTCAAATGCTGCAGCCATGGCCCGCTGTGGGCTTTTGTTTTAAAATCAATATGGGCATTCATATACCTTGTTTCGTCGTAACTGATACTGTCAATTTGAAAACCGACAACAGGTTCTCCGTTATCATACAAATCTGCTTCATAAATACCATTTTGATTAGTGGAGCCTGTGTAACGGTCAGCAGCAGTAATAGCAAAACTTACTTTATCTGTTGGCAGGGAAAGCACCGCAGGCACAGTGCTGTACACACCTTTTATTTTTTTTATTGGATATAGCCGTGGGCTTTGTTCATAAGTACTTCTCATTCTGTCGTACACTGCCAGCCGCATTACCGATGGCGGAATATTATCTGGTATCGGCATTCCAAAAAGTAAGGGGTTAAGCACTTTATCCGTTTTAGTATCCCGTATTTCATAATGCAAATGCGGCCCCTGCGAACCACCTGTATTGCCACTATAAGCAATAAACTGCCCTTTTTTTACAGGAAATAAATTAGCAGGGATATTCTCCAAAAATAATTGCCAGCTTTCTGCTTTATACTGTTCCGCTTTTATGTATGCTTCCAGTTCAGGATAAAAATCGTTAAGATGTGCATACAACGTGGTAAATCCATTAGGGTGGTTGATGTAAATACACCTGCCAAAACCATACGGTTCAATTTTCACTTTGGCAATATATCCATCTGCAGCAGCTATTACAGGCACATTTTCTTTTTGGTCTGTTTTTACATCCAGCCCCATGTGATAATGATTGGGCCGTAATTCACCAAAATTTGCAGCAATACCAATTTTTGCTTTTACCGGCCAGTCAAAATATCCTTGTGGATAGTTTTTTTTTTGAAACACCTGTGCATTTAATAAAAATGGAAACAATAAAACGGCAAAGATGTTTGTAGCTTTTGTTCTTGTCATAGCGATAAAAACAAAAATAAAGTTTCATAAAAAACTTTGATGGCAATAGTTACAACCAGTATGTTAATAAAGTAACAACAGCACTATAATTTTAAGGCCAGAATATTTAACCCGTAATAAAAACAATGGTGATAGTGGTTAAATATTTGTACTTGTTGGTTGCTTTGTATAAATTGTATGCTGATTGTTGTATGAAATATATCCTTTTGATTTTACCGTGGTGCCTTGCCGCACAGTTGGCGCTGTCACAATCTCACCAGATAAGGATAGGACGTTACGTATTGCCCGAAGACAACCCTACGGAAAAATACCTCATAGTAAAAATGCCTTTTGGCAAACATTCAGTAGAACATATTTATGGGGACACCAATGCATTTAAAAAAGCCGGTGAAGTAACTGTAGATATTATTTGCACCGATTATCCACCAGAGCAGTCATTGGTTACTCTCAATGCCAACCGGCTTAAATCATTTTACAATACTTTTCCTTTTATAAAACCTGTTCAGGTAAATAAAGTGCATTACTACCGGCAAACCGGCGGTGCAGAAAGAGACAAAGCAGAACCCATGTTTCATGGTGTGGTGATAAGATGGCGGGTGGCACAAACAAAAGAAACAACAAAAGACGACTGGAAAAGAATAGAAGAAATGTTGGCGGGACCATTGCCAATAAAACGAACTTCCCTGCGGCAGGACGGATTGCCAGGGAAAGCGTTTTTAAATACACGTGAAAAAATAAAACCAGATTCTGCAGGCCGTGTGCCATACAATGATCCTTCAATGAGTTTTGCCGGCAAGCGTATCACTTTTATTATTGGCGATACGGCTTACTTACACAAACATTTTACCATAGCCGATTCGCTGCCTGTATATGATTTTAAAACTGCCCATAAAAAAAACTTAATCAGCAAAAAAGTTTACCAGCAGTTTAAGACAAAACCCGGCAGTTATATCACCCTGTTTGAACCACTGCCCGAAGTAATAACAATTGATACCACCGATGCTATAATTGACACTGTAGAAACTATTCCGCCCCGCCGGCAATACGATTCCACGGTAACGCAGGTACTCAAAAGAAAAAGATGGCGTAACACAGCCGTGGTGGCAGACGTAACCGGCAGTATGTATCCTTACACCGGACAGCTATTAGCATGGCTGCAGCAATATTCGTTAACCGGACTTGGTTCTGAATTTGCTTTTTTTAATGATGGGGATGACAGGCCAGACGAAAAGAAGAAGATTGGAAAAACAGGCGGCATTTATTACCAGCAGTGTTTTCATTATCTGCAGGTGAAAGAGCTTGCAAAACTGGCTATGCAAAGAGGAACCGGGGGAGATTTCCCCGAAAATGTTATTGAGGCTTTATTAATGGCAGAAAAACAATTTCCACGGAATGATGCTATCATTTTAATTGCCGACAACTGGGCTGATATAAGAGACAAAGAACTAACCGGGTTTTTAAGAAAACCTGTAAGAATAATATTATGCGGTGTAAAAAACAACGATATTAATATTGACTACCTGAACCTGGCATATAAAACAAGAGGTACAATACACATGATGGAAGAAGACATTGAAAGCCTTGCATCATTAAAAGATGGAGATACGTTAACGCTGGGAAAAAAGAACTACAAACTCAAAAGTGGCGAACTGGTGGAAGCGGAATAAAACTATTCCTTCACTGCTACAGCAATTTTTGAATCCGCTGTGCCATAATATAAAAACCATTTTTTTTTAAAGTAAACAAGGCCTTCGACAAAACATACTTCATTCACCTCACCCACTCTTTCATATTCCTTATCGGGCCTGATGAATGATTTTTCTGAACGGTTAATTAATTTAAATGGATTGTCTTTGTCAAACAAAGCCTGTCCGGCGCTGTACGTAAACTTTGAAATAGTTGTATCATTAAAATTAGCTGCATTGCTGCCGTTGTAAATTAAAAGTATTCCATCCTTTTGTAACAGTGCATACGGCCCTGGTTCTACCAACCGGCTGTCGAAATAGCCAGCCCTTGGATGTAACACTTCAATCAATCTTTTTGATTCTTCATTTTCACAAACCGTCCAATGTATTAAATCATCAGATGTAGCGATAAACAAATTGGTATCGCCAAAATACATCCAGTACTTGCCTTTTATTTTTACAGCCACTATTTTGTTAGCTCTCTGTTCCGCCACAATTGCCCCCGACTTTGACCAGGCATCTTTATATTTTTCACTGTTCAATACAAGCCCGTGTTTTGTCCAGTGCCGCAGGTCTTTTGAAGTAGCCAGGCACAACCTTGCTGTCTTACCATCGTAAGATGTATAAGTTAAAATATATTCTCCTGTTTCGCTTTCAACAATACGTGGGTCTTCCACACCGCCTTTCCATTCGTATTTTTTCATGCTGTCGTTTGCAGGAAACAAAACTGGTTCCTGCATTTTTGTAAAGTGCAGGCCATCATCACTAACTGCAAGGCCAAGCCTCGATGTCATGGCACTGTCTTGCGAACGATACAATAAATAAATTTTGTCATCTTTTACCACAGCAGCAGGATTCAATACGTTCTTTTCACTCCATGCTATTATTTTACCAGAAAGAGGACATAAAAATTGCTCTTTAATTGAAGGAGATAAGATTGGATTAATACTATCTGCTTTTACAAAACCCTGCAATTGCCAGTTTGCTGTTGCTACAGGCATTTCTTTTATTTCATTTTGGCTTGTGTTGCAGGAAGCAACAAATGCAAACAGCGCCAGTGAAAAATATTTTATATGCATTTTTATCTTATGCTTTACCGGGCTATATAAATGCCGGACAATGAGACAATATATGATTTTAATAAGGAATAGTATGCAGGCACAAGGCTTTTTCAATACATTCGTTGCCCAAATATGTTTTTATGATAAAGAAAAAACACCTGTTGTCTGCTATCGCTTGTATCGGCTTTGCAGCAATCGCTAATGCACAAAACATTACAAAATTTATCGACCCTGCCAACATGGACCTTACGGTAAAACCTGGTGATGATTTTTATATGTACGCCAGTGGTACCTGGATAAAAAATAACCCGGTTCCTGCAAAAGAAACCCGGTGGGGCAGTTTTAATATGCTCAGAGATTTTAACATCAATGCAGTAAAAACTGTGCTTGAAAAAGCAGCAGCAGATAAATCAGCAGCGGCTGGTTCTGTTGCAAAACGTGTTGGTGATTTTTATGCAGCCGGCATGGACAGTGTGGTAATTGAAAAACGTGGCGCTGCCCCGGTAATGCCTTACCTTGAAAGTATAGCAACAGCAAAAGATAAACTATCGCTTATCAGTAAATCAAATGAATTAAGAACATTATCTGCTGGCGGCGGCTTCTTTGGTTTTTTTGTTGGGCAAGACAGGAAGAACGTAGAACGCATGATACCACAGTTTGCACAAGGCGGTACCACTTTACCCGACAGGGATTATTATTTAAAAAACGATGCCAAAAACACAGGCATACAGGAAGCATATAAAAAATACATCATCGCATTATTTACCCTTGTTGGCAACACCCCCGAAAAAGCACAGCTAAACGCCAATGCAATTTATGAATTGGAAAAAAAATTGGCAGCGGCACAAAAAAGCCGTACCGAAATGAGGGATGCATATAAAACGTACAATAAATTTTTTGTTGGCGACTTCACTAAAACCACTTCCTCGTTTAATTGGAACAGCATATTGGGTGAATTGAAAGTAAAAGGCGAAGACAGTATTTTGGTAAACAATCCTTCTTTCTTTACTTCACTTGATAGTATTGTTACAGCGGCTTCGGTTGACGATTTAAAAGCCTATTTGCAATGGAATGTATTGAAAAATGCAGCACCTCATTTAAGCAGCGCTTTTGTTGATGCCAACTTTGCCTTTAACCAGGTGTTGAGCGGACAAAAAGTACAAACTCCGAGATGGCAGCGCATTTCACAATTAACAGACGGCAGTATTGGTGAGTTACTTGGCCAGTTGTATGTAAAGGAATATTTTAAGCCGGAAGCAAAAGTGAGGATGAATGAATTGATTGCTAATATGCGTAAGGCATTTGCCAACCGCATTCAAAAACTCGATTGGATGAGTGATGCCACCAAGCAAAAAGCATTGGTAAAGCTGGCTGCTTTCCGCCCAAAAATTGGCTATCCTGATAAATGGAAAGATTATGAAGGGTTAGAAATAAACCCAGGTACATATTTTGAAAACGTGGTGAATGCAGGTAAATGGGGCTATGATTTTATGATAAGCCAGCTGGGCAAACCAGTTGACCGTACCAGGTTTGGAATGACGCCGCCAACAGTAAATGCCTACTACAGCGCTACATTAAATGAAATTGTTTTCCCTGCAGGCATTTTACAATTTCCATTTTTTGACCCCAATGCAGATGATGCTGTAAACTATGGCGGCATTGGCGCTGTGATTGGACATGAAATGAGCCACGGCTTTGATGATAATGGCAGCAAGTATGATGCAGATGGCACTTTGCGTAACTGGTGGACACAAGAAGACAGTTTAAAATTTGTTGCTAAAACAGTAGCTCTTGGAAAACAGTTTGATGATTATACAGTGCTTGACACCATTCATGTAAATGGTAAACTTACCATGGGCGAAAACATTGGTGACCTTGGCGGATTGAATGTAGCCTATGAGGCTTTTAAAATGACAAAGCAAGGTCAGGGTAATGAAAAGATTGATGGTTTTACACCCGATCAGCGTTTCTTTTTGGGATGGGCACAGGTATGGCGTGGAAACATTTTGCCGCAAACTGCTGCACAATTAATTCTTACAGATACACACTCACCAGGGCCATACCGTACTATTGGCGCACCTGTAAATATGGATGCCTGGTACAAAGCATTTGATGTAAAGCCCGGAGATAAGCTGTATAAAAAACCAGAAGACAGAATTAAAATCTGGTAAAATAAAAATTCGATATTTTTAAAACGGAACTGGTAAACCAGTTCCGTTTTTATTTGCAACAAATAACAGCTTCTTCGTTATAAACAGTATTGATTTATCTTTAGTGAACAATGCAGAGAGTAAAAAACATCTGGTTTATTTTAAAACAATCAGGCATAGATTTTATTGAGTACAGCGTGCCGCGGATGAGTGCGGCTTTATCGTATTACACTTTGTTTTCACTGGCACCCATCTTACTCATTATGATTACAGTGGCTGACATTTTTTATGGCAGGCAGGCTATTGAAGGAACTTTATTTGGGCAGATAAAAAATTTTGTAGGTGACAGTGCCGCCATACAAATACAGGAGATCATCCGCAATGCCACACAATCGCAGCACACAAAACTGGCTTCTGTTGTAAGTATCATTGTATTGCTGTTTTCTGCCACCGGAGTGTTTACAGAAATACAAGGCTCCATTAACACCATCTGGCAACTAAAAGCAAAACCACAAAAAAGCTGGTTGTATTTTTTACTCAACAGGATACTTAGCCTTTCAATGGTGCTGGGGCTGGGTTTTATTTTACTGGTATCGCTGCTGGCCAATACAATGCTGGCTGTAATATTAAAAAGGTTGCTGGCTGTATTGCCCGAAGGCTCTGTGTGGCTTACCTATAGTATCAACATGCTGATCACATTTATTGTTATCTCGTTTTTGTTTAGTGTAATTTTTAAATTATTGCCGGATGCCAAAGTGCAATGGAAAGATGTGAGACAGGGTTCTTTTCTTACTGCCGTTTTATTTATGATTGGCAAGTTTGCCATTGGCTTCTATTTAGGGAAAAGCAACCCCGGAGGTACTTATGGTACTGCCGGTTCGCTGGTAATTATTTTGTTGTGGGTGTATTACTCTGCTATGATATTATATTTTGGTGCCTGCTTTACAAAAGTACATGCACAGTTTACAGGCCGGCATATTTATCCAAATAAGTATGCGGTGTTTGTAAAACATATTGAAGTGGAGAATAAACAGGATTTGCAACACCAACCGGAGCATAAGATTGTAGTGGAGAAGAAAGAATCAAACGAAGAAAAAAATATGTGATAACGTTTGCACTTTAGCTGTTTAAAATTTAGCAATATTCAGTACCCTCAAGTAAAATATTTGCATTTAGTAATAATCAATTTGTATAATCTTTTAATGATGTAATAAAATAAACAGCACAAGTGAGTGACACAACGATGATGAGCAGAGATGAAATGTCTGTAACCAAAAAAACAAAAATTTATTCGCTCTCTTTTTCTTTACCTTTGGCCGCTTCGGAAAAGAATTTTACTCCGTGGCGCATTTTTCAAACGCACTTTTGAAACAATATGCCAAAAAACAACTCTATCTCTTCTGTACTTATTATCGGCAGCGGCCCTATCATTATCGGACAAGCTTGTGAATTTGATTACTCCGGCACACAGGCCGCAAGAAGCCTCCGTGAGGAAGGTATTAAAGTGATTCTCATTAATAGTAATCCAGCTACTATCATGACCGACCCCATGATGGCCGACAGGGTTTATCTATTGCCGCTTACTGTTGAAAGCATTGAACAGATTTTAGAAGAAAATAAAATTGATGCAGTGCTGCCAACCATGGGCGGACAAACTGCACTTAATCTTTGTAAAGAAGCTGATGAATTGGGTGTGTGGGAAAAATATGGTGTGCAATTAATCGGCGTGGATATAAAAGCAATTGATAAAGCGGAAGACAGGGAGAAGTTTCGCCAATGGATGATTGAAATGAATATTAATGTTTGTCCTGCTCACATTGCTAACTCATTTTTAGAAGGGAAAGAATTTGCACAGGAGATTGGTTTTCCATTGGTGCTTCGTCCGTCATTTACACTCGGCGGAACAGGCGGTGGTATTGTATTTAAAAAAGAGGAATTGGATGAAGCATTGAACAGGGCTTTAACTGCTAGCCCGATACATGAAGTATTGGTGGAGAAAGCAGTATTGGGCTGGAAAGAATACGAATTGGAATTATTAAGAGACAATGCAGATAATGTTGCCATCATTTGTACCGTAGAAAATTTTGACCCGATGGGTGTGCATACAGGTGATAGCATTACTGTAGCGCCTGCAATGACTTTGAGTGATACCGCCTTTCAAAAGATGCGTAACACTGCAATTGCAATGATGCGTAACCTTGGCAATTTTGCCGGTGGTTGTAATGTGCAGTTTGCCATGCACCCTGAAACAGAAGACATCATTGTGGTGGAAATAAACCCAAGGGTGAGCCGCTCTTCTGCTTTGGCAAGTAAGGCAACGGGTTATCCTATTGCGAAGATTGCTGCTAAATTGGCAATCGGTTATAACCTGGATGAATTAAAAAATCAAATCACACAAAGCACTTCTGCATACTTTGAACCAGCACTTGATTATGTAATTGTAAAAATGCCGAGATGGAATTTTGATAAGTTCAAAGGAGCCAATGATACACTCGGTTTTCAAATGAAAAGTGTGGGTGAAGTAATGGGTATTGGAAGAAGCTTTGCTGAAGCGGTGCAAAAGGCTTGTCAGAGTTTGGAGAATGAAGCAGTTGGTCTGGGTTATTACGGACAGAGCTTGATGAAAGCAGAAGAATTACTTGAGTACATCAAAATACCAAAGTGGGACCGCATCTTCCGCATTAAAGATGCGTTGATGGCTGGTATGAGTGTAAAACGTATTTGCGAAAGCACCGGCATCGACCGCTGGTTTATTTATCAAATACAAAACATTTGTAATTGCGAAAAAGAGATTTCGAAATATGATTTGAAAACATTGCCTGATGAATTATTGAAAGAAGCAAAAGACCTTGGCTTTAGTGATGAACAGATCGTAAGGATAATGAAAGAGGAGAATGCGGAAGTGTTGTATGAAAGAAGAAAGGCAATGGGACTGACAAGAGTATTTAAAATGGTGGACACTTGTGCGGCAGAATTTGAAGCAAAAACACCTTACTTCTATTCAACATTTGAAAGCAAGCCGACAGGTAATTCAAATTTGCTTTCCAACGAATCAAAAGTTTCAGATAAAAAGAAGATTGTTGTACTCGGCAGCGGGCCAAACAGAATTGGACAAGGAATTGAGTTTGATTATTGCTGTGTACATGGTTTGCTGGCAATAAAAGAAGCAGGCTATGAAGCCATCATGGTGAATTGCAATCCTGAAACAGTTTCAACAGATTTTGACATTGCTGATAAATTATATTTTGAGCCTGTATTCTGGGAACACTTGTGGGAGATAATTGAACATGAAAAACCTGAAGGTGTGATTGTTCAATTGGGTGGACAGACAGCATTGAAATTGGCCAAACGTTTACATGCAAAAGGAATAAAGATCATCGGCACTTCTTACGACAACATGGATATTGCCGAAGACCGTGGCCGTTTTAGTGATATGTTGAAAGAATTGGGCATTCCTTATCCAAGATATGGCACTGCTTATACAACTGATGATGCCATTACAGTAGCACATGAAGTTGGTTATCCGGTGTTAGTTCGTCCTAGTTATGTGTTAGGTGGACAGAGAATGCGTATTGTTATCAATGATGAAGAATTAGAGAAGGGCGTGTTGAGTTTATTAAAACATTTGCCCGGCAATAAAATTTTGATCGATCATTTCCTCGACCGTTGCCAGGAAGCAGAGATAGATGCAATCTTTGATGGAGAAGAATTTCATGTGATGGGTGTGATGGAGCATATTGAACCGGCAGGCATACATAGCGGTGACAGCAATGCAGTGTTACCACAATTTAATTTAACGCCGTTGGTAGTTCAAACAATGGAAGAATATGCAGAGAAAATAGGAAGGGCGTTAAACATCAAAGGCCTTATCAATATTCAATTTGCCATTAAAGACGGGCAGGTATATGTGATAGAAGCTAATCCAAGGGCATCGAGAACAACGCCGTTTATTGCAAAAGCATATCAAATACCATATCTCAATATCGCTACCAAAGTGATGATGGGAGTAAATAAATTAAAAGACTTCAAATTTGAAAAAAGGCTTACTGGCTTTGCAATCAAAGAACCTGTTTTCTCTTTCAATAAATTCCCCGGTGTAAATAAAGAACTTGGCCCGGAAATGAAAAGTACCGGCGAAGCAATACGATTTATCAAAGACTTGAGAGACCCTTATTTCAGGCAATTGTATAAAGAAAGAAGCATGCACTTGAGTAAATAAATTATTCTGTGTATATTAGGGTATGTCAAAGCCCTTGAACATACCCCTTTTTAAAACAGCGCCATTCATAAGGTTGCTTGTGCCTTTTATTATTGGCATTTTATTGCAATGGTATTTGCAGATTTCTATTATAACTGTACTTATTGCACTTGTTTGTTTTGGCGTGGCATTTTTATTATTTTCATTTTTATCACTTACTGAAAAATTCCGGCTGCAGTTTTTACAAGGGTTATTATTGCAATTGATGATACTTGCTGCAGGTATGCTGGTTACATGGAATAAAGATGTACAGCATAGTGATAACTGGTACGGCAGCTATTATAAGGAAGGAGATTTTATCATTGCAACTATCAAAGAGCCATTAGTTGAAAAAACAAAATCTTATAAAGCCGATGCATACATTGAACAACTGGTAAGAAGCGATTCAACTATTGCAGGCGAAGGGAAACTGTTGTTGTATTTTTCGAAAGATTCTGTTGCGCCGGGTTTGGCTTACGGAGATAAAATTCTCATCAACAAAAAACTGATAGCCATTAAAAATTCCGGCAACCCGGGCGCATTTAATTACCAGCGCTATGCTGCCTTTCAGCAAACCTTTCACAATGTGTTTTTAAAAAATGGTGATTGGGTAAAATTAAAAGGGAACAATGCAAAACCTTTTTGGCAATTCATATATTCTGCAAAAGCAAAAATTCTTTCCGTTTTACAAACAAATATCACCAGTAGTAAAGATGAACTTGGTATTGCAGAAGCATTATTGATTGGCTATACAAATGATTTGGATAAAGATTTGGTGCAGGCTTACAGTAATACTGGCGTTGTGCATATCATCGCTATATCTGGTATGCACTTAGGGCTGATATATGGTTTGCTCCTTTGGCTTTTTGCAAGAATGCCCATAGTTAAAAAATCAAAAGCTGCACAAGCAATTTTAATATTGAGTTGCCTCTGGCTTTTCTCTTTGCTCACTGGTGGTGCTGCATCTGTCATCCGTTCGGCAGTGATGTTTACTTTTATCACATTTGGAACCATGTTTTTCAGGCAATCGTCTATTTATAATTCGCTTGCGGCTTCAGCTTTTGTTATGCTTTGTTACAATCCATATTATTTATGGGATGTAGGTTTCCAGTTAAGTTATTTAGCTGTTGTTGGTATTGTTGTTTTTCAGAAACCCATTTATAATTTGCTGTATGTAAAAAACAAATATTTAGACATGATTTGGAAAGCAGCAGCACTAACTACGGCTGCACAAATTCTCACCTTTCCCGTTTGTATTTATTACTTCCACCAGTTTCCGCTTTTGTTTTTAATTACTAATCTTATTGCCGTTCCGCTTTCAACAATTGTGTTGTATGCAGAAATATTATTGGTAGCATTTTCATGGATTCCCATTGTTGGATTATACATTGGTAAAATAACTGGCTGGCTGTTGTGGCTGATGAATAAAATTATTTTATGGGTGAATGAATTGCCATTTGCAGTGTGGGACAAAATACCTGCAAATGTTTTTACCACATGGCTGTTATATGCAACAGTAATTTGCATTGCAGCATGGTTGATTAATAAAAACAAAAAGATGCTGCAATGGAGTTTGGCATTTTGCGCTGGCTTTGTTTTGTTTCATACCATTATTGCATGGCAGGTAAAGAGTCAGCAAAAATTTATTGTGTACAACGTGCCGCAGCACCAGGCCATTGATTTTGTAGAGGGAAACAATTATCGTTTTGTCGGCGACAGCATTTTACTGATAGATGGGTTGTTACAGAATTTTCACCTGAAGCCCGGAAGGATTTCATTGCAGTTAAACAAAAAAGTGGATAGTATGGCATCTTGTTTTAACAAAAATGGATTTTATCACTTCGGTAATAAAAAAATTGTAGTACTGGATGAAACATTTGTTTTTGAGTCGGAAAAGAAAATGAATGTTGATTACATCGTTATCTCCAAAAACCCCAAGGTTTATATTCCGCAACTGGTAAAAACTTTTAATTGCAACAAATTTATTTTTGATGCATCTAACAGTTTGTGGAAAATTGAAAAATGGAAACAAGACTGTGATAAATTAAATTTGCAGTATCATTCAATCCCGGAACAAGGGGCTTTTGTAACAGACCTCTAAACCTCATATTTCAATGAACAAAAAAATTAAGTCAGCGCTCATCTCTGTTTTTTACAAAGATGGGCTGGAAAATATTGTGCAGTTACTTCATCATCTCGGCATAACAATTTACTCTACCGGTGGCACACAAAAGTTTATTGAGGATTTAGAAGTGCCGTGTGTTCCTGTTGAATCATTAACTACATATCCGTCTATTCTCGGTGGCCGTGTTAAAACATTACACCCTTCTGTTTTCGGCGGTATATTGGGAAAAAGAGATGATGAACAGCATGTGGCAGAGATGGAGCAATATCATATTCCTGAAATTGATTTGGTGATTGTTGACCTGTATCCGTTTGAAGAAACAGTGGCTTCAACAAGTGATGAAGCGGCTATCATTGAAAAAATTGATATTGGCGGACCAAGCATGATACGTGGTGCTGCAAAAAATTTTAAAGATGTAGTAGTGGTGGCTGCAAAAAAAGATTATCCATTATTGGAACAAACATTAACGGAACAGCAAGGCGAAACAACTATTGAACAACGTAAAGCATTTGCTGCAAAAGCTTTTGAAGTAGTGGCGCATTATGATGTAGCCATCGCAAAATATTTTAATGTTCCTGCAGGTAAAAGAACATCGGATGCTTTATACTTTTTTGAATCGGTTACCAATCCAAAGCCCATGCGCTATGGAGAAAACCCTCACCAGGCAGGAGTTTTCTATGGTGATTTGAATAAACTATTCAATCAACTCAACGGGAAAGAATTATCATATAACAATTTGGTGGATGTGGATGCTGCTGTACAATTGATACAGGAATTTACTTCCACCACGTTCGCTATAATTAAACATACCAATGTTTGTGGTGTTGCTCAAAGGCAATCAGTAAAAGAAAGTTGGGATGCTGCATTAGCAGGCGACCCTGAAAGCGCCTTTGGTGGCGTATTGGTTTGTAGTGGAACAATTGATAAAGCAACTGCAGAAGCCATCAATGAAATTTTCTTTGAAGTATTAATTGCTCCTTCATTTAATGAAGATGCATTGGAGGTATTGAAATCAAAAAAGAACCGCATCCTTTTGCAAATAAAAAAAGAATTAAAAGCAAAAGAGCAATACAAATCTGTTTTGAATGGTGTATTGATACAAGGCATTGATGAAGGTAACTATGCAGAGTGGAAAGAAGCCGGAGGAAGAGAAACAACAGCTGAAGAAAAAGAAAATTTAAGTTTTGCCAATCTTGTATGCAAGCATTTAAAGAGCAATGCCATTGCATTAATAAAAAACAAAC
>CAZBTD010000003.1:0-70974 GCA_964494815.1 uncultured Ferruginibacter sp.
CTTTGTTTGATAGAACATTTGCAATAGGGTTAGTGGTAACAACGGGTGCTGTGGGTGCGGCAGTTGTAAAAGAAATAGTGGCACCATACTGGATACCAAACTGCGTTACGATATACGCCCTTATCCAATAAGTAGTGCCTGCAGTTAAGCCTGTAATAGGGCCGCTCATGACCCCAGCGCTACCATTACTTGTTTTTGTTGTAGCAGAGGTATCAAGTGCAGCCAATGCAGCAGCACTTCCGGTACTCCAAATAAAGCCACTTTGCTTTACAAGGTAAAATTGTGTTCCGTTGAAATCGTAAGTGCCAGATGCAGATGCTGTGTATTTACCAGTGGCTGCAGCGGAAACCGTTTGAACAGTTACGGGTTGAGCAATTGGTTGATAAACCGTACCTCTGAATACGAGGTTTTGAATACGCATTTCATCGTTTTTCCCGTCAACAGACCCATCGCTATTAAACACGTAAAAACGTACCCTATACGTGTGTCCGCTATAAAATGTTTCGTTGAGTGCCCCAAAATTTATTGTAAAAGGAACCGCAGTAGCCATGTTGGCCGTTTGCGGAGAAGCTAAAGGATACCATACATTACTATTGTCAATATCAAAGTATGGAACGATTGTAAAAATGGAAGCCGGGTTATCAGTATCTATATAATGAACATCCAATGTGATGTTTGAAATGTTCATGTCATTACCCGTTACAGGTGATATAGGTATTGTAAATCCGAAATTATTATCTATTGAAGTAGGCCAGGGCACACCAGTACCAGCTACTCTTGTTTTTACCCTGAAGCCTGTACCATTATAAGGATTATCAGCAACCTGGTACATACTTGCACAAGGCACATTTGTAAGAGCTGAAACCAGGGGGTTTGTTAATGAGACCTGTGCATCACCTATTGGTGTATTATTATTTGCTGCGTTAGGCGTACGCAATGGATAAGTTGCTAACTGTGCATTTAGAATATTACACGTAAGCAATATTACAAACGAAAAGAAAACAGATTTATAATTCTGTACAGAAACTTTACTACAGTAATTTTTCATATAGATTTTCATATAGAGCAAAATGTATAAAAAGAGATGCCAATTTACTTCGTTTTGCTGCCTTAAAAACAACTTTCTATGCAATCGTTGCCATAGTAAATTCAATACTGCACTGCATTACAGCCAAACTAACTTTGTTGTAACAGAACAGTTTTTTAAAAAGCATAACCCCACCCGTTTTTATTACAATAAACAGGCGGGGCTTTGCTTTATTTTATGATTTTACCAGGGATGTTCCGGCAGAAAGGCCGGCAGCATTACAAAAACAACGTATGAACTATTTTTTACTTTTTAAAAAAATACCTCAGCGATATTTCATGTGCACCACTTCCATCATCAAAAATACTTAACGGTGTGCTGTACTGGTCAAAGGCGTAGCCGATGGCCAGCTTATGATCAATCTTTACGCCGGCAAATAAAGAGTAGCTCTGCTGGTGGTGATAATTTCCCCCTACCCAAAACATATCCCTGTGCTCGAGCCTTATGCCGGCTGAGTAATATACCGGCGCATTGGGCAGGTATTGTACCATTGCATTAGGGATAAGTACATTGTCTTCGTCCACCTTCCAATTGTAGCTACCCATTAAGTAAAAGTGCCTGTACAGCTTGCCTGAAGGGTTGTTATTGGTTTTGATGTAATTGAATTTTGATTGCACCAACTGCTGTACAGAGAACCCTAAATTAAGTGTTGGCGATTTGTAATACACACCTGCCGCTGCATCGGCTTTAATAGTATTGTCAGAGCCTGCCAGTAATGGATCATTTGGTATGTATTGCTGCAGTACTGCTTTATTTATTTTGTACTGCATTACATTACCGGCCAGGCCAAACATAAGCCTTCTGCCCTGCTGCATGTCTATACTGTATGAAAGGTTTACCTGTCCGCCACTGCGGCTGGTAGGCCCGGTTTTATCATCGTACAACACCACTGCAAGGCCTGCTTTCTTTTTTTCGAAGTACTTATCAAAATACAGCAACGTTGTTTGTGGGCCTCCGTCTATACCAGCCCACATTTTGCGGTAAGTGGCACCAATTGATGCATCGTCGCCGGCACCGGCAGCCGCAGGATTGAATAAAAAATTGTGCTGCGTAAACTGGCTTATTGTAAATATCTGCTGTGCTTGGGTTGTGTTACCAAGCGCCAGCAAGAGCGAAAATGATATGATTGATTTTAATTTCATACAGCAGTTTTTAATTGGCTTTAAAATATTCATAAGGAATCTGGTTATCGCATTATGGTTACATTACCTGTAAGCCTGTACGGCGGGTTACTGTTATTAGTAGGCACCACATCTATCACATAATAGTACGTTCCATCGGGCAATGCCTTGCCTTTATAAGTTCCGTCCCATTGGTTATTGTACTGAAGGCTGCTGTACACAAGGCCGCCCCAGCGATTGTATACATTCAGTTTCACTGCTTTTACGCAGGTACCGTTTATTACCACCCATCTGTCATAGAAACCATCGCCATTTGGTGTAAATACTTTTGGAGGCTCAACGCATGGTTTGCATGGCGCCTGGTTTACTTTAATTGTAGTGGTGGCTGGCACAGCACATGCATTGGTTGGTATGCTGTATGCAATTGGGAAGCTTCCTGCACCCGATATTACCGGGTTGAAAGTAAATCCTGAAATACCTGTGCCTGTAAACTCACCACCTGGTAAACTTGGTATCAGCGTTACAGCTTCACCATCGGAACATAATTCAGAAACTGGCACAATAGATAATTGAGTTGATTGTGATACAACTATTGGTTGTTGTGCTGAAACGGTACAGCCGGAAGCTGTATTATAGGTGTATGTGATATTGTGTGTGCCTATTCCTGCTAAGGCTGCGTCAAAATTACCATTGCTAACTCCTGTGCCTGAATAAACGCCTGTACCTACCCCTGCCTGTGTGGCAGGGGAACCGCCTGTTAATGCAAAGGATGCGGCATTGTTACAAACACCATTTAATGCAGCTAATGATACAGTTGGCAAAGCCTCTATTACTATCGGATGATTGAATACCGTGGATGTACAGCCTGTAGAAGTTGTTACCGTAAGCGTAGCTGTATAATTTCCTGCAGCGGTATATGTATGTGTTTGTGCAACATTGGTAGTGGCAGTTACTGCAGCAGAACCATCGCCAAAATTCCAAACCCACTGTATGATTGTACCCGATGCTACTTTTGATGTATCTGTAAATGTTACTGCAGTATTGATACAGGCCGTGTCTTTACCACTGAAGCCAGCTTCGGGTACACCAGAGAAAGTAATCACTTTTGTAGTGTCATCATAGCATCCTTCTGCTGTAACAGCACGCAGGCGTACATTGAAACTGCCGCCCGTAGTGTATGCATAAGAAGGGCTTTGCTGTGTAGAGGTGCCGCCTGCAGCATCACCAAAGCTCCATTGCCATTGGTTTATATTACCACCATTTCCTGCAGAAGCATCAGTAAATTGTATAGTAGCAAAGCATCCGCTTGTAGCTGGGAAGGTAAAGTCTGCAGTTGGTCCCTGGTTTACTGTTACCGGGAAAGTAAATTCCTTTAATCCATTACACCCATCTGGTGTAGGGCTAGTGGCAGAAATTTTTACATCAAATGTGCCAACAGTATTATATATGTATGGTGCAGGTATTTGATAGGTATATAACTGAACTCCATTGATAACAAAACTATCAATCAAAACATTTGGCTGAGACAACTCAGTTGCTGTTTGCGTAACACTTGAGTTGGGTGACAAATTTGTATTTGAGGCAAAATCCCAAACAATGCTTAGAGGTTTGAATGCCAGCGTTACTTTCATAAAGAATTCTGAACCACGGCAGGCAGCAGCAGAAATACCTCCTGTTGCATATTGGTTCTGAATATTAAACCCAGAGAAAAGATCAACAAGGTTGGTTCCTGCATTATATCCATAGCTTTCGTCTCCGGCTACCCCATAAGCAATGGCATTAAATCCGCCGGGACATGTTAAAGTATGTGCCCCCTGTGCTACCGGCAACTGGGCATAAGAATATAAAGCACTTGGATCATTAGTAACCGGACTAAAGGTAACCGCTGCACCATCTAACCTGAAATTGGCAGCATCAGCAGTTTTTAAAGTAACATTAATGAAGTGCGACCTATTGCTTGAGTTTCCCAAAGGAGACGATACTAGTGCGGCAGTATCAATTGTTTGCTGAACAGAACTTAGGTAAATCATTTCAGGATCGCCTGTGCTGGCGCTGGGGTTTCCACACTGTCCGTGTGTGGTCATGTATTGTGCCACCATTACTGGCTTATCTGCTTCTATTACGTCCACACTTGCAGCGCTGTTCAAATACTCGTAGTAAGTATTATTAATAATGCCTGTTAATACAGTGCCGTTGCGCTTTACCACTGTAGCTGGATTATCAACCAGCACTCTCACGTGACCAATGTTCATATGGGAAGGTTGGGTTGGCACTACGATATATTTATACCCCCATGCCACTTTAGGGAACATTTGCTGGAATAAATTATCGCCTGAGCCTGAAACATTACTGTTGGTACTGCAGTCAATTGTTATTTTACCAGCTCCGCAGAAGAAAGCAAATGGCTTACAGCCTGTAGTACCTGTTATTGATCTTACAACAACACCACTCAAATCAATAGCCGTTTCAGATCCTGTTGTAGAACCAAAAAGGTTTAATATTTCGCCTTTATTAAGTGTTTGCGTAAATGTGGTTCCAGCTGCATGTGTTTCTGTAGAAACGCCTGCTGGTAATACCACTTCTAATTGTGTATTGTCTTCTGTTGCTATAGCAAAACAATAAGAACGGTTGGCAGTAGAACTGCTGTTAAACCTTTGTGTAAAGTTAAGAGAAGTATATTCCCTTCCAAGCGTTGGTGTGGGGAACAGCACCGTAACAGCATATACCTGCGAAGTAATGTTGTGTGCATAAGCCACAATAGGTTGGTCGCTCACAATATGAATACCAGCATTTGAAACACCCTCTGTTCTCAACCTTGCATCCACACCCACCACAGCACCTTCAGGAATTTCATTGGCATTGGTTGTAAGTACCGAGTTGGCTGGTACTATATAGCTAACAGGAGTAAAACCTGCCTGATTGGGAATTGAGATTGTAACGTTAGCTGCAACACTATTTGGGTTGTTGAACGTAAAACGTAAATCCTGGCTGTTATCGCCAGTCATTTTTTCTGTGGCACCATAGCCCACCCAAAAATCTTTTCCTTTATTGGAGAAGCCCTGTTTACCCTGGCCGCCCGTAGGCTCAATAGCGCCGGTTACTTTTACTTTTGCAACTGGCGCTCCGCCACCAGTATTATTAATCAGCTTATCATAGCTTGCCAGCGCTGCCGGAGAAAACACAACATAAACAGTAGTGGCTGCTAATGTAGCTGTACTGTATGGAACAGTAATAGATCCTGCAAAACCGGAACCACTTGATAACGATACTGTATAGCCCGGAGGCGCTGTAACAGTAATATTGCCTGATGCCGGTTCTAAATAATAACCTGACAAAGTATATGACTGTACTGTTGAAGAAGATCCTTGCAAAATAGTACCAAACGCCAATGAATCAGGCACTGCAATTAATGTTGGGGTAGCGGCCAGCGTGGTGAAAGTAAACTCATTGCCGTAAGCAGTGCCTACATTATTTGTTGCATAAGCCCTTACATGATAGGTAGTATTTGCGTTAAGCACTTGCGTTATACTACTGAACCCCCCTGTTCCGGTACCATTAGTTGTAAACGGATCGGCAGTTATTACAGGCGTACCGGCTGTATTCCAGCAAACACCTCTTTGTGTAACTGCATTGCCACCATCATCGGTTACATTACCTCCTGTTGCGGCAGACACAGGTGTGATACCGGAAACAGCCGTAGTGGTAACAGTGGGTAATATTGGAGCATCGGTTGTAAAAGTAAGGTCAGCTCCATAGCTTGTACCAACACCATTGGTTGCATACGCCCTGTAATGATATAATGTGCCTGCTGTAAGACCTGTAATATTTACATTGAAAGCACCACTGCTAACAACAGGACTGGTAGCCAAATAATCTCCGCTTATATCAGGATTGGCTGCTGTACCCCAGCAGATACCGCTTTCTGTAACGGCAGATGAAACTGGTGTAATATCACCGCTGGCAGTAGCCGTACTCCTTGTAACAGCACTGCTGCCCGTGGTGGTAACGGTGGGGGCTGGCCCGGAAACAACAGTATTGCCCCCAAATACCACATTGCCTATTGTATTTGTTCTGTTTGTTGTGGCTGATGAACCAGACGTTTGCCAATAAACATACATTCTTATTACATAAGTATGGCCGCTTGTAAATGTAGCGCTGATAGTACCGTTGTAATTGGTGCTGCTGCCACTGAATGTATGAGGAAATGCAGGTGTACCTGTAATGGGAATCCATGCTCCTGCACCATCAACCTGGTAAGCAAGTTCCACAGCACTTAGTCCACTTCCGCCTGATGTTCTTGAATTGAAAGTGAGCGTTGTGAAATTGATATCAAAACCACTCACCGGCGCAATGGGAAAATCAAGACGGTAATTGTCTGATGCTGAGGTGGGCCAATTTGCCCTTGTGGTTTGTATGCCATATCCATTAGTACCATAAGTGCCGGTGCCAGTTGCCTGGAATGGCGCCATGGTGCCGGCGCTGATGTTTGCAGCCTGTGTACCACCCAATGCATTAGACCCATTGGATGTAAGTACCCAGGTGGCTGTAAACTGTGCATTGGTATTTATTGTTACAAAGAATATTCCTGCGGCTAACAGGAACATTTTAAAAAAATGCTGGCTGAAATATTTTTTTGAATTGATTTGAAGCGGCTGGCTTTTAACAAGACGATGGCAAGTTCTTTTCATAATTTTTGGCAGTTAATTCATGCAATACAAACAGGCATAATTATACCCTTGTAATTTCCCGGTAAGCTACACAATAAACCAAAAAACTTATTTTATGTGAATTGATTTTTTTATGCAATCGTTGCCGGTAACGAGCAGCTTTTTCTCAATGAAAATGTATGCAAAAAAACATTGAAATGTTTTAGCAAAAACGCCTTAAACAAGCAATGTAATTTTATTTTTTGTGCACAAAAAACAAGGGGTTGCATTACTGCAACCCCTTTGGTTTCTGCTCAATGAAACCGTTTATTCCACTACAATTTTCCTGCTAATACCATCAGCATTGTTACTGATTGACATATTATAAACTCCTTTTTTAACTGATGCCGGCAGTTCTACACTGTAAGCTGCTGTGCCGCCGTTATGATTAATATTTTGTGTAAATATTTTTTGGCCCATGTTGTTATACATTGTTACACTATAAACTGCTTTATCCATTGCATCAAACTGCACATTAACAGTATTTCCTTTAACAGGGTTTGGATAAACATTTACACCTGTTCCGCCAGCAGACAAGCGTACATTTAAGATACTGCTGTACTTAACAGCGCCATTACGTTCGGTTACTTTTATCCTGTAATAATTGTTCTTTGTAAATGGTGTTGCATCAAAATAAGTATAGCTGTTTAGGCTGCCGTTATTTGTTTTTGGCTGCAATGAGATAACTGCAGTAAAGTTGCTGCCGTCAGCAGATTTTTCAATGCTGTAGTTAGCAATATTTTCCTCTGTTGCGTTACCAAATTCAACCTGTACACCGCTTAATTTTTGATACGCCCTTACGTTTACAAATGAAACTGGTGTGGTGCCGCTGTTAGAAAGAATAAAGAATCCAAAAGCGCTGAAGCCTTTTGCTTTTGCCACATAAGGGTCAGCTGCACTACCGGTTCCTGTAACAGAAGCAGATGAAGGTACCCATGTAGAACCATTCCAACGATGAACAAATACAGGATTAGCACCACTAAAACCACCAGTTTGGTCAGCTGTTGTCCATTGAAAGCGAAGTGTATCTGCTTCATTACCGCCGGCTGTTGCTTCAGAAATATTCCATTCCTTTTGCAAAGAGTTTGCCGGAGCAGGATTAGTAAAAGTATTTTTTAGCGTAACAGTAAATACTTCCGAAGGGCCACTGCCATTAATAGTAAGCGGAGTATAACTTGTAAGGCTTGTTCCGATATTAAATTCAATTTTTGTTCCATCGGCAGGTACTGTTCTTCTTAAAGAGCCATTGCCAGATACTACAAAGTAAATATTGGGAGAAGCTGCGGCGGCACCTACTGTTCCTGTTTTAAGATTGGATGTAAGTGTTGCATCAACTAAACCACCGTTATTAATATTCAAATAAACGCCACCTAATGAGGTTGCAATTGTATCTGCCTTAAAATAAGCACCCAACTTTAATACACCACTCACATTCAGGGTTATTGTTGATGCTGCATTTTGAAAAGGTATCAATTTGGTTCCGCCAGTGGTACTTGTATGTGCACTCAAATCCAATGTGCCATTGATATTATACACAAATTTACCGTTGGCAGTAGCAGAAGACGAAAGGTCATTGTGAAAATAACTTGTGGGGTCAGTTAAAGTAATTGTTCTTCCTGCTGCAATTGTAAGACTTGTTGAATCATTTGAAGGTGTTGAGTTCATAGCAGCGAATGCATAGTTCCCACTCTGGCTAAACTGAATGTCTTTATCAAAAAGAACACTTGCACCAGTACCGGCATTTAAACTGGCGCTGCCTGGGTAGTTTAAGTTTCCATTGTTTGGTCTAAACCTGCCCATTTGTATGGTTCCTGTGCCTGTTACCCATAATGATTTACAGGAAGTTCCTAACTCCAACGCAAATTGTGAACCGGGCGCTCCTAAGGTGCCATCTACCTGTAGCGTATCTACAAAGCCACCACCAAGGGCACTTGACGCAACACCAACTCTTAGTGTAGCTCCCGGTGTAAGCGTTCCACCTGTTTCAACAATAAGATTCAGGCAACTTTTGGTAGCAGCTGTTGTTACTGTGTGTCCATTACGTACATACACAATATTGTTGGATGTTGGAACTTGTCCTGATATTGCCGGAGCCCAGGTAGGGCTTGGGTTATATACATTTGTCGTTCTTTCCCAAATGGCAAAGTTGTCCCAATCTCCACTAGCTATTGACCGGTACGCTGTTTGCGAAAAACTACTAACATTGAATAGAATCACAAAAACAGAAAGTAGTGTAAATCCTTTTTTCATACACTTATTTTTTATACTTGTTGAAATTAATTTTATTAATTGGCATTTTTAAAATGACAACAAATGCTGCCACTACAGTTAATCAAATTGTACAGAGTAAGTGATAATTTCTGACAAACATGTTGTGCGTTATAGAAACTGCAACAACTTCATTTCAACAACCGGTATATACTTTGAAAAATTTACCGGCAAGCAATTAGTTCTAATAATCGAAAAGGATTGTACCCAGAAATAACCGAAACAAATGTATATCAATCGCTCCTTACAGAGTGAAAAAAAGCGTAGAAAGATGATAGTAAAAAACAATTTTCTACGCAATCGTTCCCGATTGTTACCTTCTGATTTATCGCCAACAAAGTCGTAAATTCTCCGCTACAAAAATAAAAAGGGAGCTGTCTTTTAACAGGAAGATTATTGTTTCATAAACTTTACAAACTCTACATTGTCACCGCTTACAAATACAAGATGATACAATCCGGCGGCAAGTGCTGATGCATTTATATAAGTTTGCATTGCGTCTTTTATTACTGATGCCTGTTGCATTCTTCTTCCGTCTGCAGCATACACCTCAATCTTATCACCAGCTTTGGCTTTTGTATGAAATACGTTTATGTTATCAGTTACCAGGTTAGGCACAATCTTCAGGCTGCTTTTCTTCTTTATGGTAACCGTATTTACATTGCTGTAAACAAAGCTGCCATCCTTGTTCTTCATTTTTAACCTGTACCATATTGTGCCCTGCAAGTTGGCATTGTCATAAAATTGATAATAGTGCTGGCCACTGGTGTTTTTGGCTGGCATATATCCTATGTATGAAAAATGGATACCGTCACTGCTGCGTTCAATATCAAAACCCTGCATATTTACTTCCTGCTCAGTATTGAACCCAAGCCGTACTTTATTATCAAAATATACAGCAGTAAAATAAACAAGCTGCAATGGAAGCACTGTGATGGCTTCTCCTTTAATCGAAACATTTTTTAACATGGCAAACCTTGGCGTTCCTGTACTGCTGCAAGCCCAGTAAAGCCTGATGGTAAGAGTATCTGCAGTACCCATACTTATACCGGTGTTGCTGTTTAACGCCAGCGAATAGTAGTTTACCGGGCCGGCATTGTTTTGTGCCAACGTAAATGATTTACTAAAAGTGCCGCTGCTTCCCAATACCAGCACACTGCCTGATGGGCCAATACCATCACTAAACTCTGTAGAATCGCCGGGAGAAGTGAATCCATTTAATGAATATGCTGCAGACATTTTAACGCCGCTTTGTGTGCCATAAAAATCAGTGTAAAATGTAATGGAATCAACCCGTACAGTACTTAAAGGGTTGCGTATCACTTTAAACTCCTGGTAGTAGTTACGCTTTAATGTGCCGCCAACAGCCTGCCAGTTATTACCAGCAGCATTAGCTCCAAATACCTGTCCATACTGAGAAGAATAAGCTGGGATAGTACCTGCTGGTGCAGGAAGGCTGCCATCGGTTAAAAACAAATTGGTGAATGTGGGTGAGCTTGCCAATACACCCGGGTTTCTTACCAAGGCATCGTCTGCTGCATCTGTAATTAAGGGCCATTTTTGTAACTGGCTTGAAGAAACTGCCGGCAAAGTTCTGCCTTTTACAGGAATAATTATTGGGCTATCCCCATCAGTTATATTGGTAATCGTTCCTGTATAGTTGCCTATAGCCGCTGCATTTAATCTTACATAAATAGTGGTGGTGGCTACAGCGCCTGCAGATGGTGTAACCGTTAAAACAGCGGTACTGTTATACCATTGTGATGCATCAGCAGATACTTCAAAATTTTCTGAAGGAGTGATGCTGATATTGCTGGTAAGATTAGAACCTGATATTGTATAAGTAACCGAAGGTGATGGTGTTCCTTCAATTTGAATTAAGCCGCAAAGGCTTAATGATGCAGGTGCATTTACCTGCATATCTGCCGCATTGCTTACAAGAACAGTATCGGTAATGTGGCTTGCATAGCCAGCTTTTGAAGCAACAATATAATACCAATAACTGCTGCCGGATGCCGGAACACTTGCATCGGTATATTGAAAATTAACGGCTGTGTCTGTTGAAGGTGTGGTGGTATATATTTCTGTATATGTGCTATTGTCTGTAGAACGGTACAGGGAATATTGTATGTTATTTAAAGGCCAGCTTATATTCCAGGTAATGTTTGATGAAGAAACACCTTTTACAATTTTAAAATTTGAAACAGCAATATCTGTTTGTGTGCCATTGCAAATACCTGCCTGTACTGAACACGGATCCCATGTACCAAACATATTGGCCATAGTAAAAGCATCCGCTTCTACTTGTGTAAGCTGAGAGCTCCAGGGCACCCTAGCGCTAATATCTACTGCTGTGCCATCAAAGTATTTACTATTGTATTCTGAATAACGAAGATTGGCTGTAATGGTGCTTGCATTCCATACACTCCAGCCAGCGGGCTGAATATGACTGCTCATTTGTGCGTTGGTAAAAACAACCTGTTGAGATGTAAGTGCTTCGCTTGGGCTTGGCCATGGCCTGCTTAAATAATATAAAGTGCCGCCTGTATTCGCAGGCAGCTTAGCATCCCTGAAAACAAAACCATACTGCTGCCCTGCCGGAGTATTGGGTGCAGTAATGTAAGATGATGTGGTGGAAGGACGTGTTTTTGCATACACAACACATGAGTCGAACAATGCGGCCGAACTGCCAAAAATGAAATCAATATTGCCATCTATGTAACAATTTTTAAAATAGCATCTTGGCGTGCCGCCGCCTTTTAAATACACCGTATCCTGGTTGCCAAGAAAGCGGCAATTTTTAAACACTGCCCTGTCTGCATTTACCAATACTGCCACCGCCTGCGAACCATCACCGTAGCTGTTTTCAAAGGTGATATTAACAGCTGTAAAATCTGAAGCGTTTACAGAAAAACTAGCAGAGTTTTGTGTGCCTAATGTTGTATTGCAGGAAGTATTAAGGCCAGCATAATCATCATAGGTGAGAATGGTATTGGCAACGCTTTCACCAATAAGCTGAATAAATGTTTTGCTGGAAGGAATAGAAATTTTCTCTTTATACCTTCCATTTTTTATATAGATAGTAAAAGGAGTTGTTCTTCCTGCCGGTGCTGCATCAATTGCTGCCTGCACCGTGGTATAATTACCAGAACCATCTTTGGCTACTGTTACATCATACGCAAAACTCTTGCTGCAACATCCAATTATAACAGTAAATAAAACCAGAAATACATTTCTCATAAAAAAACCTTGTTTGCAACACTTCGGCTGCTTTATTACTAACTATAAAAAAATTAAAAGGGAAGAAAATAGCAGATTTCAAAAATGGGGTATGGTACTATGACAAAGCCGCACAAAATACCTTTATAATAGTAAAAAACTAAAGTAATTATTAGGATTTAATTACGCAATCGTTGCCATGCAATTAAACTTAAAAACAACGGCTTATCATTCAATTTGCGGAAAAAACTGATTGTAAAAAAAAACTACCTTTACCCTTGCAAATGTCGTTACTTCGGGCTTGCCGTTAACGATTACAAAACAGCGATTGTATTAAACATGTACGAAGCAATTACCATTAAAGATATTGGCAAGGCATTGGGCTTGTCAACATCCACCGTATCAAGAGCTTTGCGTGGGAGCTATGAAATAAGTTCGGAAACAAAAAAATTAGTACTTGAATACGCAGAAAAAATAAACTACCGGCCCAACCCGGTTGCATTAAGTTTAAAAGGAAGAAGGAACTGCTCTATAGGAGTAGTGGTAAGTGAAATTGCCAATAACTTTTTTTCACAGGCCATCAATGGTATTGAGTCTATTGCTTATAACCGGGGTTATCATATCATTATCTCACAAAGTCATGAGTCTGCTGAACGGGAGGCTGTCAACGTCAACCATCTTGCTTCAAGATCGGTAGATGGATTGTTGGTTTCTCTTTCAAGCGAAACAAAAGATTTATCGCACATTACAAGTTTGCATGACAAGGGTTTGCCCATCGTATTTTTCGACAGGATTACCAACGATATAAATACATTTAAAGTTATTGCCGATAATCAAAAAGCGGCGTATGACGCCACCACTCATTTAATTAAAAGGGGATTTACAAAAATTGCCCATATTACCAGCGCTGCCACATTATCCATTACTGGTGAAAGACTGGAAGGTTATAAAAAAGCACTGGTAGAAAATAATATTTCTTTTAATGAAAAATATGTGCAGCACTGCAGCCATGGCGGCATGGTATCCGAAGAAATAGAAGAAGCCTTGAAAAAATTAATGTCGCAAAAACAAAAACCCAATGCTGTAGTAACTGCCAGCGACAGAATAACAACAGGCTTGCTTAGTGCTATGAAAAAAATGGATTTAAAAGCCCCCGGCGATCTTGCCGTGGTTGGTTTTACCAATACCAATGTGCCGGAAATTTTTAACCCTCCTCTTACTACTATACGGCAACCTGCATTTGAAATGGGGCAGGTGGCAACTGAGTTATTGATAAAAATGATAGAAAGTAAACGGCCTATCACAGAATTTGAGACAAGAGTACTGAACACAGAATTGTCTGTAAGGGAGTCCTCGTAAATATTGTTTAATTGTTAAATGGCTTCATATAGTTCGGTTCTTTTGTAAAATGTGCCCTATCAACAATTCGACAATATATCAATGCTACAATTTAAATTTTCAGATGATAAACTTCAGGGTAGATAATAAACTTGCATTAGTAACAGGATGCAACAAAGGAATAGGAATGGCTATTGCTGTGGCACTGGCCGAAAGCGGTGCTGATATTATTGGTGTAAGCAGCAGTATGCCGGAGAGTGGCAGTGAAGTGGAAAAAGCTGTAACATCAGCCGGAAGAAAATTTTATCCATATAAAGCAGATTTTACCAACAGGGATTCTTTGTATAATTTTTTAACTGCTGTGGTAAAAGATCATCCTGCAATTGATATTCTCATCAACAATGCAGGCCACATTCTGCGGAAGCCAGCGGCAGAGCATCCTGATGAATATTGGGATACCATTATCGATATTAACCTGAATGCTCAGTTTATTATTACCAGGGAAATCGGCAAGCAGATGCTGCAAAACAAATACGGAAAAATTATTTTTACTGCATCACTGCTGAGTTTCCAGGGCGGTATTAATGTGCCTGGCTACGCAGCCAGCAAAGGTGCTATTGCTTCTTTATTAAAAGCATTTGCCAACGAATGGGCAAAAAACGGCATCACTGTAAATGGGGTGGCGCCTGGTTATATTGCCACCGACAACACAATACAACTTCGTGCCGATGCAGAAAGAAATGCGGCCATACTTTCCCGTATTCCGGCAGGCAGATGGGGAACCCCAGAAGATCTTACCGGTGCATTTGTTTTTCTTTCTTCTCCTGCTTCTGACTATATCAATGGAACAATACTTACGGTGGATGGCGGATGGATGGGAAGGTGATAACAAGACAGAAAGCAAAAGCACTAATGCACTCCTTTTCTTTTTCCGGCATACAATATTACCACTGCTACAAGCACAGTGCTAAATGTAATGACAGCCATACTTAACACAGGATTAAAAGGCAACATTCCTGCACAAGCAGAAATTAAACCACCCACTCCAATCTGGCTAAAGCCAAGTAACGCCGATGCAGAACCAGCATTTTTTGCAAATGGTGCCATACACAGCGCCGCTGCATTGGGATATACAATTCCGGCGCAAGATAATATCACGAACAAAAAGAAGATTACCGAAATTATTCCATACCACTGTTGCCATGCGCCAACGATAAATAATATTGCTGCTATAAGTTGTACCACAATAGCACCAGTTAATATCTGCTCATTCTTATACCGTTTTGTAAGAAGATGATTTAACTGGCTGCTGCCAATAAAACCTGTTGCCAGCATGGCAAATACAGCGCCGTATATTTTTCCGCTCAAGTAAAAATGGTTCATAAAAATAGCGGGTGAATGAGCCACATATACAAACAATCCTGAGAAAGAAAAAGTACCTGCCAGTGCAAATATGTAAAACTTTGGTTCGGTTAATACTTCAATAAAACCATTTATGATTGGCCGAGGTTTTAATGAAATACTTTTATCCGGTATATGACCCTCTGGCAAAAAGAAAATTACTGCCAGCAATATGATGAATGTGATAATTGCCAGTATAATAAAAACAAAATGCCAGCCCCACCAGCCAATAACAAAACTGCCTGCAGTTGGCGCTAGCAGTGGTGATGCTCCCAAAATCAAAACCAGCAACGAAATAACACTGGCACTTTTTTCCACCGGAAAAAAATCCCTCACCATAGCCATTGCAGCCACAGATGCAACACAACCACCTAATGCCTGCACAAAGCGGACCACCCATAACACTTCAATGGTTGCTGCAGTAAAGCAGCCAATAGTGGCTATTATATATAATACCAGCCCAACATACAATGGTGGCTTTCTTCCAAACCTGTCGAGCAAGGGTCCGTATATAATTTGCCCGAGGGCAAAGCCAAGAAAATAAGTTGAAACAGACAAAGCTACATTTTCAATATTGGTATTAAAATCAGCTGCAATTTTTGGAAACGCCGGCAGGTACATATCAATAGAAAAAGGCGTGATGGTATTAAGGGCTCCAAGAATAAGAATAAGTATGAAGTTTTGCTGTTTGCTTCTGCCTGTGGGAGCCATACAATAAAGTTTATTTTGACAATTGCAAAGTAACAGGAATAATAACAGTTGTATTTAACTGTCATGCCATCGCTGATAATATTTAATTTCAACCAATCAAAATCATTGTATGCACATCGGCGCAGGTACTATCATAATCAGTTCTCCTTCTTTGCAAGATCCTAATTTTGAAAAAGCTGTGATTGTTATTGCAGAACACAATGACAATGGCTCTCTTGGTTTTGTTATCAATAAAATATTTTCCAGGAAGTTTAATGAGCTGGAAGAATTTAAAACCGCTGAACCTTTTTCGCTATATGCCGGCGGACCTGTAGCTACAGAAAATCTTTTTATGCTGCATCAAAGAAATGACCTGATTGAGGGAAGCAATGTAATTGCCAGTAATATTTATATGGGTGGAAATTTTAAACAAGCCGTTGCAAACATAAACAAAAGAAGCATTGACAATAGCGATATAAAGTTATTTATCGGCTATTGTGGCTGGGATGCTGGTGAACTTGATATTGAGATTGCAGAAGGAAGCTGGATTGTTACAAATGAGAAAACATCGGTCATTTTCGCTCAGAACACAGCTGCAATTTGGGACGAAATGATATCAAAATATCTCATTTTGTAAATGCTCCAAAATGCCATAGTATGCCTGATGGATCATGCAGAAAACATTCTTTGCCCCAATCATATTTTTTTATTGGGGTAAGCCTTGCAGTTTTATACTTAGATGGCAGATCGAGTGTCAGCAATTCTTTCCAATAGCGATCCACATCATCCACTTCCATAAAAATCATGGTATTATCTATCCAGTCTTTTACATACGCATTTTGTAAATAAAAAGCCAAGGTGCCTGTTTTAAATACTGACATGCCTGGCGACAATACCGTTTCTTCAAAACCAAGGTCACGGTAAAAACTTCTTGACACTTCAAAATTTTCGGCACCGATAAACGGGCGGATAGAGATGGCTTTATGCTGCATTGTTTATTTTATTTAGCGAACATTAAACAGTGATTATGTTGATGAAGTTACAACTGCTGCTGTAGCCGCAGCGGCCTTAGCGGCCGCACCTGCCGCATCGTTATTTACATTCGCCATACTTACAAAATTATACCCCCATCCTTTCAGTTCGTTCTTCCAGATAAGAGAGCCGTCTTTTGTATCAAGGCATACAAGGATACCTGCACAGCCCACATAAATTTTATTGTCTTCCACCATTACCTGGCCAATACTGTGTGCCATATTTGAAAGCCCATATTGCTTTAGTTTGATTTCCCAAATAACAGAGCCGTCTGCTTTACTGATAGCCGCAACCCTGCCATTTGATAAAATGAATAGTGCGTTTTTTTGTTTCATTGTACTTTTTTATAAATGTAAGAAACCGGAGGGTAATTGTTTTGCAAATTGTGATGAACAAAAAAAACGAAGAAAATGATTTTATAGCTTGCATTTTTAATACATAGTGTTTATCTTACTTTCATTCCATTCTTGATTTACCGATTCCCTCTGATTACTGCGGATTTTATTCCGTAGCTGTGTTAATGCATTGGCCATTTCATATTTATTCACACATAAATTCAGCATTATGAAACAGCTTTGTTTATTTGTACTTACCAGCATTGTTATCATTTCCCTTCATTCATGCTCCTATATACCAAGTTTATCAGGCGGTAAAACCTGGTACAGGGGTGAGCCAAGCTGGAGAGATCCTGTAGGTGCACAGGTAGCGGTTGAAGCAAAAGTTACAGAAGTTAACAAGCAATCTTACTTAACTGCAGGCATTGGCTACTCATTGCAGGGTTCTGCATACGAGGATAATAATTCTTCCGGTAAGGTTACGGCTCATTATCTTATTGCGCCACTGCTGTATTACTACCAGCATATAAAAGGCTTTTATGCAGAGGCAGGGCTTCAGCCATCTGTATTATTGGCGGCAAGAGATAAATACAAAGGCGGCGAAGGCCCTTATACTTATGAAGGCTCTAGCGATTATAAAGATCAAATGAAATCTTTTAACCTTGGATTACCTATTGGTGCAGGGTACCGTTGCAAAAATGGTTTTGGTGTTGGCATAAGAACCATCATAGGCATTACTAAAAATCATAAAGAAGGCAACAGTCGTGATATGCTGATATTACTCAGGGCTTCCTGGGTATTAGAAGAAATGATGAAGAGAAAGAAAAAATAGCAGTTCTGTCACAAAAAATCCTGTTGTAAACCAGCAGGATTTTTTGTGATTAAACTACCTAAGCATTCAATCTGAAGCCGATGCCATGTATTGTTTCCAGCACCACTGATGGATCAGCTTTAAAATGCTTTCGTAACCGGGTGATGAATACATCCATACTGCGGCCCAAAAAGTAATCATCTTTACCCCATACACTCAGCAATATTTCTTCACGCCGCAGCACTTTATTCATATGATCGCAAAAATATTTGAGCAAGTCGGCCTCCCTCTGTGTTAGCGAAAACTCTTCCTCACCTGCCTTTATCTTTAATCCATTGTAAAAAAACTGCAGCTTGCCTATAGTGTATTCTTTTGATTCTTCTGAGTGTTTTTTCCTGGTACGTCTTAAAAATACTTCCATCCGCATCAGCAGTTCCTTCATGCTAAATGGTTTGGTGATATAGTCATCAGCTCCCGTTTTAAATCCTTCCAGTTTATCCTGTTCCAGCGATTTAGCGGTGAGAAACAGTATTGGTATCATATCGCTTTTTTGCCTGATTTTTTTTGCCAGTGCAAAGCCATCTTTCACAGGCATCATCACATCAAGCAGGCAAATATCAAAACCGTTTTTTAGATACTGCTGCCAGGCCGTCTCTCCATCGGCACACCAGGTAACGTCATAACCGCTTTCTTCAAGGTTATCCTTTATTACAAATGCCAGCGACACATCATCTTCTGCCAACAATATTTTAGGCTTGCTTTGCATAAAAGTTATTTTTTTAAAAGTTGTATCCTGAATTCTGTTCCAATACCCGGCACACTCTGCACAGCTATTTTTGCGTTGTGTGCATCAATTATCTTTTTTACATAATTAAGCCCTAATCCAAAGCCGGCTACATTATGTATGTTGCCGGTAGGCACACGATAAAATTTCTTAAACAAAAACCGGATATTCTTTTCTTCAATACCAATGCCATTATCTTTTATTATTATGCTGTAATAATCCTCATTTGCATCCATTAGTTCAATTATCACATGCGGAAGGTTTACACTATACTTAACAGCGTTTTCAATCAGGTTAATAATAACAAGCTGCAGTTGTGACCTGTCTGCATATACCACCGGTTCGTTTTCGTCCGGGATAAAATCAACTGTTGCATTTTTGCTTGCAATAAGCGGCGCAATCTGGTTAATAGCTGCCTGCACTACTTCGTTTAAAGGGCATGGTTCTTTCTTTACAAGCAATTTTTTATTTTCTACCGTAGCTGTTTTCAGCAACCTGTCCACCTGGCTTTGCAAATGTTCAGTCTGTTCTTTTACTACAGCGCCATACCGGGTCAGCCTCTCTGGTTTGTCGATAATATCCGGCTGCACCAGCACATCGGCAGCAATTTTCATTACAGCCAGCGGCGTTTTAAACTCATGGGTAAAATTATTTACGAAATCTTTTTGCAGTTCGTTTAAAAACTTTTGCCGGTACAGGTACAGCAATGCCACAGATAAACCAATCAATACTAACAACAGCATTATGGCCGTACCTATCCAAAAAGACATTTCGTTTATTATATATTTTTCCCGGGTAGGAAAATACATCAGCATATAGTTAGCGTCTTTTTTCACTTTAACCAATGGCACTATATTATCCTCCATTTTATGTGTAGTGGCAACATCAAGATTAAAATGATAGACTGGTTCCATTTTACTTTTATCATAAACAAACACGGCACAATTGGCCCACACCCCAAAAACTTCAAACTCACTGCTCAGATGGTACTTTAATGAATCTTTGGGTGGTATGTGTCTCATTTTCAGAACAAAAGTATTTTCGTCCATCCTGTCCACAATATCTTTCACGGGCTGCCGTGGGTCTGATGCACCACCTATGTCATCAAGTATAGCCTGCAGGCTTTTGAGAACATTTCTTTTAAACTGGTGCTGCTCCAGGTTATAAATATGCCGCAGCCAGTACAATTGTGCTACTATAATGCAGGCAATGATTACACTGCATCCTACCATTATCCATCGTAAAGTAGCCGATCTCATAACACAAATTTCAGGTTTAAATAATCATGTAAAAAGTTGATGTGGTTAATTGCTTGTTAAGCGACAAAAGCATTATTGGCACACGTTTCACTCTCGGAAAAGTGTTTTACTTTTGTCTCTTTATATTATTTAATATTCAGTACCAAAATATACATCATCCATTTGGCAACTACTACATCTGAAAGGAAAACATTTTTTAGCCGCATCACAGGTAAAAACCCTGCCGAACAGGTTGAAATGAGTTTCTTTGATCATATTGAGGAATTACGCTGGCATATAATACGCAGTGTGGCGGCCTGGTTGGTAGCTGCTATTGCCATTTTTATAAATATTGATTGGGTGTACGACAACCTTATACTGGCTCCCGCCAACGAAAAGTTTGTAACGTATGGCGCTTTGTGCCGCTTTGGGCAATGGCTTCACCTGGGCGATAGCCTTTGTATGCCCCCGGTAAAAATCAACTTCCAGGTAACTGAGGTAAACGGAACCTTTACATCAGCCATCAATATTGCTATTATTGGAGGCATCATTATAGCCTTTCCTTATATCTTTTGGGAGCTGTGGCGTTTTATAAAACCTGCTCTTAGCAGTAAAGAGCGCAGGTACGCCAGGGGAAGTATTTTTTATGTATCGCTTTGTTTTTTTACCGGCGTGTTATTTGGATATTACCTGCTGGCGCCATTTACTTTTAATTTTTTGGCCAGCTTCACCCTTGGTAAATCAGGTATTATACAATACAAACCATCAATAAATGACTATATCGACAGCCTTACCAATCTTTTACTTGGCTGCGGTATTGCATTTGAACTGCCAGTGCTTTCATATGTACTTGCCCGAATTGGAATTATTACCGGCGACCTTCTAAAACGCTACTTCAAATTTGCCTTTGTGGTTATCCTGATAGTTGCAGCTATTATCACGCCTTCACCCGACTGGACAAGCCAGTTTTTAGTGGCTGTTCCGTTACTTTTTTTATACTGGATAAGCATATTACTGGCCAGCAGTGTTGACCGCAAAAGAGCCAAAGAGGAAAAAGAGTGGAGTTGATAAATATTGTTTACCGGGGCTTACTTTACCCCTTATCCTGTAAATTTGCCAGACTGGTATATAATAACACAAACCGGATATAAATGCAGCCGCAACAAGTAAATATTGATAAACCAAAACTGGCTTTTAATAAAAAACTCACAAGTTTTTTTATTCGGCTATTTATCGTTTTTAGTGTGTGGTTTGTTTGCTATAATCTTATTTTAAAACCACCCAGGGTTATTGACAGGCCGCTTACCAATTATCTAACTGCCGCTGCCGTTAAATGCATCAACATTTTTTATCCGTCTTCCGCCCAGGTATCTTGGGAAGAAAGCAAGGTAAAGCGCTGTGCAGATATGTTTAAAGAGGGAAAACTTGTTTTTCAAATTTATGATGTGTGTAACGGCATTGACCTGATGTTTATTTACGTTGGTGTACTTTTCCTTTTGCCATTTCCTGTAAAAAGAAAACTCTGGTTTAGCGCTGCAGGAATAGTTGTTATCGCCTTATTTAATGTTGTTCGTATTTGTTCTTTGTATTTCATTTATATATATCAACGCAGCGCTTTCGATTTCAGCCACCACTACCTGTTTACCCTGCTTATGTACGTGGTAATATTTTTTGGATGGCTCCTCTTTATAAGAAATGCCCGCCCTAATGAGAAAAGCAATTAAACCATTTATTTATTATTATCTGGCGCTGGGCCTGTTTTCACTGCTCTTCAGCCTGCTTAAAGTAAACAACTACGTTTATTACTATGCCGGCATAAAGATGGAGCTTGACCCTATGATGATACCAACAATCATTGGCGGAATTATTGTTTTAAAATATACTGTATCGCCTTATTCATTTAAGGTTTTTCTTATTGGCTACTCTGCACTTTGGATTCTACGGATAGTATTGATGTATGTAGCTGAGCAAATTGGTGAGGCAACATTGCTTGGCCGTACATACCGCTTCGATCTTATCATCGGAAGCTATTACAAAACAGTTTCCCGGCTTGACACACACCTTCCTTTTGTGTTATACTGGTTTATCACTTATCTTTTTACCATTGTGATAATACCAGAAACAAAAAAAGACGACGAGTTTAAAGAACAAGAAAATTAATACTGCACCTATGTTTACGGCATCTTCGTTTCATCAAGCAACACTTTCAGTTACAAGCTACCGTACTTATGTTTTTACATTTTTTTTTATTGCTGGTAATTTATTGTTGCCGCAGTTAACACATTTTATTCCATCCGGCGGCTTGATTTTTTTACCTATTTATTTTTTTACTCTTATCGGTGCTTACAAATTCGGGGTAACAGTCGGCTTATTTACAGCTGTGCTTTCTCCTGTTGTAAATAATTTATTGTTTGGCATGCCGCCAGCATTTGTGTTGCCGGCTATACTTATCAAGTCGTGTTTGCTTGCAATTATTGCCGGTATAGTGGCAGTAAAAAGCAAAGGCATTTCGGTGCTGCACCTGCTGTCAGTTGTATTAGGGTACCAAGTATTGGGCTCTGCTGCTGAGTGGGCTATCACAAAAAGTTTTGCTGATGCATTGCAAGATTTTACAATGGGATTGCCAGGTATGTTGATTCAGATTTTCGGCGGTTATTTTTTACTAAAAAAAATGGCGGTGTATGAATAGTAAGTCATGGGAAGAAATAAATGAACGGATTGCCGCCATGCAGTTTAATGAAGTATTTGATTTAATTGTTGCTGTAGCTAATGGCGGAATAGTACCAGCAGCAATATTGCAGCAAAAATTAAAAATACCTGTTGAGTTGCTAAAAATGAGTTTCAGGGATACTTTTCACAAACCAATATATCAATCTCCTCAACTGGTTGCGCCTATTCATTTTGAAACAGCAGGTAAAAAAATATTATTGGTGGAAGACAGGGTGAAAACAGGTGCTACTTTACAAATCGCAAAACAAATTTTACTTGCTGCCGGTGCTGATGTAAAAACTTTTGCAGTAAACGGCAGTGCCGATTATTCTCTTTTTGATGAAAATTGTTTTTCTTTTCCGTGGATAATAAAGGCAGATGTAAAATTGCCAGGTTAAAACGTTTCGTTGTTGTAAACTGTTTGTTTTACTTTATTAGGAGCATGATTAAATTCGGGCAGCATTTTATTTATAATATCCAGTATGCTTTCGTTATTATGAATTTTTGCCACTTCGTATAATTCGTTCAGCAAATTATAAAACTCATCTGTTTTGGATACATCCCTTTTTGCCCTCAATATTTTAGGGTGATCGGTTGGCGCCAGTTCTTCAGAATCTTTAAAAAGTTCCTCGTACATTTTTTCGCCAGGACGTAACTGTGTGTATTTTATTGCAATGTCTTTACCGGGCACCAGTCCTGCCAGTTGTATCATACGGGTGGCAAGGTCAAGCACACGTACCGGCTTACCCATATCAAATACGAGGATATCACCTGTCTTTCCAATTTTACCAGCTTCCAGCACCAGCTTTGCCGCCTCTGGAATGGTCATAAAATAGCGTGTGATATCGGGGTGTGTTATTGTAACCGGGCCACCTTCGGCAATTTGCTTTTTAAAAGTAGCCACCACCGAACCTGCAGAACCAAGCACATTTCCAAAACGGGTAGTGATAAAGTTGGTGTTGGATTCAAACCTGTCGTTGAGTGACTGTATGTATATTTCAGATATACGCTTGGTGGCACCCATTACATTAGTTGGGTTTACCGCTTTATCTGTTGACACCAGTACAAACGTTTTTACACTAAACAATACAGAAAGATCGGCCACTACCTTTGTTCCAAAAATATTGGTGAGCACTGCTTCGCTGGGGAATTCTTCCATCAATGGCACATGCTTGTAAGCCGCCACATGAAACACAATGGTAGGTTTATAAACATTGAAAATTTTCTTCATCCTCGGCTGGTCTTTTGCCGAGGCCACTTCTGCATATAGTTCTTTTGTAAAACCTTTTTGCCTTAACTCATACTCAAGGTCAAATAAACCCGACTCAGATTGGTCGAGGATGATAAGCTTATTAAGATCATGCTTGATCAGCTGCCTGCAAATTTCACTACCAATGGAACCTGCTGCCCCTGTTACTAAAATTGTTGCATCCTGGTAATTAGCGCTTGAAGCATTGTGCGGAATGATGATTTCATCCCTTTGCAATAATTCTTCAATATTCATCTCTCTTACCTGGTTCTTAAGAAACAACCCACCAGACCATTGATTGGCGTGTGGCACTACATTTATTTTTACTTTAAATGGGGCGCACACATCGGCTAATGCAATTTTTCTTTCAACAGACAAGCGGTTAATAGCAATATAAATCTGTGTAACGTTTTTTTCCTTTATAAGCTTTGTAAGATGTGGATCAACTGCATTGTAAATAGGTACATCTTCTATCTTCTTTCCTATTTTGTAATAGCTGTCATCAATAAATCCAACAATACTGTTGTTCATATTAATATCTTGCTCCAATACTTTTTTTGTAATCTGCCCCATCATGCCAGCGCCAAAAATTAGTGTACGCTGCTGTTGTGTTGTATTCGCTGATTTATTTTGTGTAGCCCTGAAGTAGATTTCCTTTACCAGCAGCCTGAAAGACACCAATAAAAAAATCACTACAAATAAATTTATCAGCAGCATAGGAACTGTTAGGCTACTGGTAATAAAACTATGTGGGCTGATTAAGAAAACTGCCGACCACATACCAAACTGCAAAAAAGCAAATTTGATAATCCTTATTACATCACCCAATTCGGAATAGCGGATAATGCCCTTATAAATTGAAAGCCCGGTGATGCAAATAGTGCCAAAAACAATATTAAGTGCCAATGCAGGCAAGAAACCAATTACATAACCGGAGGTTACAGAAAGGCGATTTACAAGTAGAAATGAAAATGCAAATGAGCCGCTTATAAGCGCTATATCACAACAGAAGATTATCCATCTGGGTGCAAAATTCTTAAAATATCTTGTTGGCATAGTATTTCTTCTTTGTCATCCGTACCAGTATTGAAGGCAATAATATTATTACCTGTATTTTAATTTCCTGGAGGAACAAAACCAGATATTGGTTTTAAAAGAGTTGCAAAACGGCTTTTAATTTGTTAATAACCGTTAACGAAAATATAATTTTTTTTAGTTACGGGGTGTTTTTTTTCATTTTATAAAGATAAACATTCAATAACATGAGATTGATTAAACAAAAAACCCGTTTTCGAAGTGGAAAACGGGTTGATTTCAAATTGCTTATAAAAATAAACGCCTTAGGAACCGATTCTCATTTACTTTTTTAATAATGATTTAATAATAACAGACACCCTGTTTAAATCATCGATTATAAGATTACTTCCCGATGGCAGGCAAAGCCCTTGTTCAAATAATTTTTCCGAAGTGCCGTCACCATAAAAAGGGGATTGGTTGAATACGGGTTGCATGTGCATTGGCTTCCACAAAGGTCGGCTTTCAATATTATCTTTTTCCAGTGCCAGGCGAATGTGCTCTCTTGTTACACCCCCAGTTTCATCCGGGTTTACAATAATGGTGGTAAGCCAGCGATTGCTAAAACTGCCTTTGGGTTCTGATAAGAAATGAATGCCCCCAAGATTTGCAAACTCTTTAATGTAAAACGAATAATTATTTCTTCTTTGCTCCACTCTTGTCGGCAGCACTTCCATTTGCCCCCGGCCAATGGCGGCACATACGTTACTCATACGATAATTGTAACCAATAGAGGAATGTTGGTAATGTGGTGCCGCATCTCTTGCCTGTGTGGCTAAAAACCTTGCCCTGGTTATGTATTGCTCATTATCAGAAATTAAAGCCCCACCACCAGAAGTAGTAATGATTTTATTACCATTAAATGAAAGAATACCCATATCTCCAAAACTGCCGCAGGCTTTTCCATCAATTGCCGATCCCAAGGCTTCTGCAGCATCTTCTATCACCGCTATATCATATTCTTTTGCAATTGCCATTATCTCATTCATTTTTGATGGCATACCATACAAATGCACCGGGATAACAGCTTTTGGCTTTTTACCTTTTTTAATTCTATCTTCTATAGCCTTTCGTAAATGTTCAGGGCTCATATTCCAGGTGTCTTTTTCTGAATCAACAAAAACAGGTACAGCACCCTGGTACACTATCGGGTTTGCCGATGCTGAGAAAGTAAAACTCTGGCAAATCACTTCGTCACCGCTTTGCACACCCAGCATTATCAGTGCAAGATGAATAGCAGAAGTACCGCTGCTTAATGCTGCTGCATTTTTTACACCGGTAAAAGTTGTCAAATCTTTTTCAAAACCATCCACATGTGGGCCTAATGGCGCAATCCAGTTGGTATCAAATGCCTGCTGCACATATACCTGTTCATTACCACCCATGTGCGGAGAAGAGAGCCATATCTTTTCATTCATACTTTATCAATACCTTTTTTGTGAGGCAAATGTAAACGCTTCTTCAAAAGAGAAATAAATTTTTATCAAGGAGAAAAAAGTTGAAGGTGGATTTTATAATGCTGCCTTTATGCTGCCGAGATATTCATGCAGCAGCAAATCGGTAAGAGTAATGTTTTTTAAAGCAGGCCACCAGGCAAATGCGCCATCGAAATTAAGATCGGGGACTTTATAATTGGTAGGTGCAGCAATAGGAGAAAGACCTGCTGCTTTAAACATCTTTATAGCTCTCGGCATATGCATAGCATCTGTTACTACAATCACAGAAGCACCACGTCCAAACTTATCGACAAATGCCTGTGCCTCTTCTTTTGTAGTAGAGGGTGTATCAAGCGTTTCAATTTTGTAAGCAGGAACACCAAGAACGATAGCAGCATTTTTTGTAACCTGTGCTTGTGTTGCTTCATTTATTGCATGCATTGCATTACCCGATGTAACAAGTACCGCACTGTCAAACATTTTAAATACTCTTATGCCTTCAATTACCCTCCCTGTTGCTGCTGGCCCTATTTGTGAAGTAGCTGGAACAGACTTGTCATTTGAATACCCACTACCTAAAACATGTACATAAACTTTGCCCTTAATGTTGACTGCTGCTGCTGAATTAAGAGCAGGATATTGTCGTTCTAATTTTCTTGTCAGGTGATCGGGCAGGTATGCAGTAGAACTCAGCAGGAATATTATTACGGTAATTGCAGCCAGCACATTTGCCGTTTTGTTTTTTTTATACCGCCGGAAAATTAATACCAGGATGATTAAAAAAAACAAACCGTTTAAAATGGTGGCCTGTCCTTTTAAATGAAATAGTAACCCAGACAATGATTATGCTTTAAGCAGTTCTGTTTCTTTCATTAGTATTGGCAGCGAATCAACATCACGAAGAAAAATTAAATCCTTTTCAAACTCATACATCTTATATTGTTTATCAAAGCTGCTGTCGTTATCAATAAGCCTGATAGTGTCCTCTGCAAAGTTGGCGCCGCCTGCAGCAAAACATTGCGTAAAGGCAACATGCCGCACATTCACTTCAGTAATAAATGGAATGCCATTTTCATCTTCCTTAAAATCCACTGTAAAAAACCCATGCTTTGCTGCCCCGGTGTGTGCAAACAAATGGTCCATTGCTTTTATTGCTGTATCAACCAGCTTTGGTTCATTAAGCAGGCGTCCAAAAGAAGTGTTGCCGGTAATGCCTGATGGCGCTACTTTAGCCATAATATAATTCACCCTTTCGCCACAAGCAGTACGAAGTAATTTTCCTTCATGATACAACATCTTGCAGGCAAGGTTTCGGCCGGGCAAAAATTTACTGGCTAAAAATTGTTTTACACCAGGATTAATGGTTATCCAGTTTTTTAATCCGTCTTCATCCTCTACCTTTAAAGAACCAAGTCCGCTGGTGCCACTGGTGCTTCTCACCCAAAAAGGAAAACCGAGTTTATCAAATACTTTAGATAAATCTTTTTCATCCCTGTTGAACTCAACAGATGGTGGCACCACTCCTAATGAATCCAATAACTCAGTCATTTTTGCCTTATCAACCAGCAATGCGGCAATAGATGATGCAGGCAAAAAAGCTTTGCAGGGCAATTTACCGGCTTCCTTTCTTTTGCTCCATTCCATCACTTCCAGTTCGGGCAAAATAACCGCCACATCAATTTTATTTTCTAAAACAATTTTTTCAATTGCCGGCCAGTAAGCTGCATCTGTAGCCCTTGGCACTATATAAGACTTATCAAAAAGATCCTTTTGATACAAGCCAATTGATAATGGGTTAATATCGGTTGCAATTATTTCATAGTTCGTGTATTTGCTATATTTTTTCAACCCAATCGCAAAACTTCGTGGTGTAGGTCCACCAACACCGGTCATTAAAATTTTCATTCTATAATTCCTTGTTTAAATATTTTTCAAGTAATGGCTTCAACCCTTTTTTTACAGGAAGCTGCCAAAGCAGTTTACACCAGTCGTGATTGCCTTCAATGAGTTCAGGGCCATTTTGTGTTATCGCCACATCCCAGCCAATGGAGCGGTTGCCTTTGTTTGCAAGCGCCGCTTTTTTTACCATTGTCACTGCTTCATTCCAGTATGGCACCTGGAAACCCGGAATATCTGTACCTGTTACGGGATGTTTGTATTCATCCTGTTTTGTAATATCACTATACACACCGGGGCCTGTTACTTTTCCTGTTGCCTCATCAATGGGTGCTGCAATATTTCCTGCTGCCAAATTATCTACAGAAGAATTAATGGTGATACGCAACCTGCAGCCAAGCAAGTCCACTTCGTCTCTTTTATTTAGCTGTGTAATAATTCTTACCGTATTTAAGCCGGATGGCGACATACGCATCAGTTCGCTGTGTTGTGTTACAAATTCTTCAGCATAATCATTGTTAGATTCTGTGAGTGCTGTTTTTAAAGCAGCGGCATTCAAACCGTTTGTGGATATCACTTTCACACCATTGCCACATTGCCCTTTGGAATCTTTTAAAACCAATTTGCCTGATACATTATTCAACACAGCAGAAACACTGTTGCTGTCTGTATCAATATTATTGATTGAAACAAATGCATGTTTTACAAATGGCGCATACTCTTTTAAAAACACCACTTTATCTTCCAGCACAAAGCGCTTGTCTTTTGGGTTCATGTACAATTGATATTCGTACATATAGCCAGTGCCGGCGAATGTATTTTTTTCTGCTTCGGTTATTTTATAAAAATGAAAGTTGAAATATTCAAGGATAGAGATATTGTATTTCAAACTTGAGGTGATGATATCTTTCCAGATACTAAGTTTTGATTTTCCTGTGGAAGCGGCTACAAAGCTGATGAATTTTTTCAGCTTTACTTTATCAAGTTCTTTCAGGTAATAAAAAAAGTAGGCTATTCTTTTCATTAATTAGTTGGTTCCGTTAAATGGCTGCATAGGCCGTTCATTACTTTGGTTCACCCCTTCTCTTATAATCACTTTTAAAAAAGTCATCCACAAAATTTTTATATCCAGCAAAAAGGAAACATGGTCAACATAATACACATCCAGTTTAAATTTTTCATTCCAACTTATGCTGTTCCGTCCATTTACCTGCGCCCAGCCTGTAATGCCCGGCCTTGCATTATGCCTGCGCTTTTGTTCTTCATTATACAAAGGAATGTATTTAAACAATAATGGCCTTGGGCCCACCAGGCTCATATCACCTGTAAGCACATTTATCAATTGCGGCAATTCATCGATTGATGCTTTTCTGATGAAAGAACCAAATGCTGTAATGCGTTCCTTATCGGGCAGCAGTTTTCCATCAGCATCTTTATTATTATTCATCGATTTGAACTTAATGATCTTTATTTTCTTCTCATTCATGCCGGGCCGCTCCTGGAAGAAAAATGGATTTCCTTTTAACTGGAAATAATTGATAATGGCAACTATTATTATCAATGGTAATAATACAATCAGTACAATCAACGAAACCAATATGTCAAGCAGCCTTTTAAAAAAAAATTTGTACATCTTAATTATCTCCTGCTATTAAATCTCCCAATGCGTTGGCCGACATAAACTCCACATCAGGCCAGCGCTGTGTAATTTTTTTCAGCAGCAATGTTAAGCCTTCAATACCTTTCTTCCTGTTAGCTTCATCAATGTGGCCGCAAAAATTTACCCTATGACTGCTGATGATGGCCGGCCTGTTCCAGCAAAATGCTGCCTCTATTTGTGCTATGGTATAGTCCACCCAATCATTTCTTTCTTTGTCTGTTGGTTCAAACACTACATTGCGTACTTCATAAATTTGTCCTTCCGCATTTTTTTTTCCGGTATAATTAAACACTGTTTTCATTTTTCCAAAACCCTCATGTTCTTTTTTCAACAGGCCTGTGTCAATGTACTTGATACCGCCTTCTTTCAGGTAACTATGAATCACTGGATGTTCTTTTCCTCCGGGTGCATTAAAATGTACAGAGCGATAGCCAAATACTTTTTCAAAAGCATTCAATCCATCTAAAATTATCTCCTTAAATTTTTCATTCTCTTTAAAATCCCAAAACTCAAATGCGGCCGTAACAGAAATGGTTGAATAGCCGGAACTGCTGATGCTTGTATAACTCCTGTTTTGCAATGATGTTAAAAGCTCTTCATCTTTCTTTGCCAGCTTCTCTTCAAATATTTTCAGGTTCAAATGCTCCCTTCCATGAAACTGCGGCACCATCAATCTCTTTTCTATTCCTTCTTTCCAAAGTTGCCATGCACCTTCATAGCCATTTAATTTACTGTATGTTTCAGGCAGTAATTCATAATAATATTTTTGCCAGCCTGTTTCCGCCATCTTTTCAAAATTGATATTGCAAGGCAAAGCAAATGGAGTGAACACAGCATAGTTGCCGTTTTTATCTTTTACAGAAGACAATGCTTCGTACAATGCTTCTAAATCTTCTTTTGTTTCCAATGTATCATATGCATCAAACGCTGTATGCACTTTTAATCCTGCCTTATCTAAATTTTTTCTTGCTTCTTTTGAATGCAGGCGCACATTGCCATAATCATCCACAGAAAAAACAACTATCTTTTTTTTTGTTTTCCACCCAACAACATTTTTTGCGTTGAGTAAAATTTTTTCTTTTATGCCTGCCACTTATCTTTTTCCTTTTGTATAGTCTTCTAAAGTTTTTTCCAACGCTGCCGATAATTCGTTTGCTAGTTTTTCCCTGTCAAAATTCTTCTCTGCAAAAGCCCTTCCGTTTTTTCCCATCTGCTCCACCCGTTGCGGATTATTGCTCATTTCAATCAATGCGTTGGCAAATGCTTCCGGGTTATCGGGCGGCACTGCAATACCCAGTTCATTTTTGTTTATCATCTCCGCCAGCCAGCCGGGGTAGTTGTTGAGAATGGGCATCCCCATTGCGATGTAATCAAAAAATTTATTGGGCGATGTGCCATAATAAAACGCCGGTATGTTTGCCAACAACATTAAACCACAGTCGGCTGCTTCTAAATATTTTGCCAACTCCAGTTTAGGAACAGGATTAATGAAAATACAATTGGACAATCCTTTTTCGTCTGCTGTCTTTACCAGTTTTTCTTTCTGCACGCCATCACCAATAAAAACAAATTTTATATTTAAATATGCTGTTTTTGTTTGCAGGTATCCTGCTGCATTGATGGCTGCATCCAGGCCGTTTGCAAAACCATGTGCCCCGGTAAATACTGCCACAAAATCATTTTCCTTTACTCCGGGAATAATTGTTTTGGATTGTTTGCCCGGCTTAAAAATCTGCAGATCACAACCATTGGGAACAAGATAAACAGGCTTGTCTTTTTTTAATCTTTTCTTTATGCCTTCGGCAATACCGGGAGATAGTGCCACACAAGCGTCTGCTTTATTATAAGAATAATACTCCAGTACACCCAATGCCCACAACACCATTTTATTTTTTATCACACCCATTGCTTTTGGAAGCTCTGGCCACAAATCCCTTACTTCAAATACAAATGGTTTTTTCTTTCCAAAAAATTTCATGACAATGCCAGGAATACCTGCTGTGAGCGGCGTGGTGGTTGCATATACCAAATCGTATTGTTCCGTAAACACAAGCCGGATACTTTTAAAAGAAAACAGTAAAAATATCCACGCCCTTTTTATCAAACCAAATTTGTTGCTGTACTGGATATTGAATTCAATCAAATCAATTCCTTCAAACTGCCCACGCCTTACGCCCTTCACATAAGGTACATCAGCCAATGGAGATTTTAACCGTGGTGATTCTGCAAACACCATTGTAACATTGTGCCCGTTTGCCAGTAGTTGCTTTGCCATTCCATAACTCCTGATGCCGGAATTGCCGGCAGGTGTGCAAAAGTACTGGTGAAAATATAATACCCTCATCGTATTGAAATCCTTACAACTGAAACTGAATTGTTCGTTGTTTGTATAGTTAGTTTTTTTACCGGCTGCTTTTGCCAGTAATATTTTGAAATAAAGTGTTCCTCGATAGTTACCGTTGCATCTTTTGGAAATGATAAGCTGCCCCAGCTAAAATTCACCACTGCTTTTTCTTTATCGATGCATGCAGTGTTATCATCAAAATTAAAGTTGATGGTTACCGAAGCAGCCGGCCCTTTACATTCATCTGTAATTACCCATTCATCATTTTGCCATTTTACTTTTCTTGTATGGCTGTTGCCACGATAATCGGTATAAGCAGCAGACCATTCGTTTTGTTTAATGTCAGAAACAAAAGAAGGCTGTATCCATTTAGCCAGCAGAAACCTGCTAAGCCTTGGCATCTGTTCTTTTCCATCAAATGAAACAGTGTTATGTGCATGAACAGATTTTAAATCGGGGCCGGTGTAATTTTTTCCGGGGTTGTAAGAAAAACTGCCGGAATCCATCAACAGGTTTTTTCCTTTATGCCACAAATCAAAATGCAGTACATCATTATGTGCCGGTCTGAATTTATAAAAAGGGAAACGCAGCATTGCCCATGACTGGTTGTTTTGCATTACACAATATCCATTCTGATACAAATGCGTTTTTTTTTCAAAAGAAATTTTTTTCAACCCCGGGGTATCAATGTTCAGCCAGTACAAAGGCTCACTTTCTGCTGTATCATCAAAAAAATATTGCTGCTGGTAAAGTGCTGCAGCTAGTTGTAATGATGGTTTAAAATTTCTGTAGTCAAGCGAATGGTAATTCATCAGCAAAGCACCGTCATTAGCGCCGAGGTTGGGGCAGTCGCCTGACTGTTCATCAACCATTGCATACAGCCAGTGAATGGATGAAATAACTTTTTGAACGAATGAATTACTGAATGATACTGTATTCAACTTTTTATTCCACCACATTACCTGGCTCATTGTATCAAGATATAGCCTGTGATAAGTAATAGAATGTTGTGAAAAGCTTCCATCAGGATACAGTAGTTCGCCTACAATTTTTTCTAATTGCTGCCCGTATTGGTTTGCCTTTGTTTTGTATTTGCCCGGAGAAAATTTATCAAGCCAGCCGAATGCAATAAATAATGCTGCCAGTTCACTTGTTGCATGATTGTTTCTTTGTGCAATGGCATAGCGGATGTTTGGCTCAATTCTTTTTATATGTGCTTCTGTAAATCTTATTAATGACGCAGATGGTTTGTCTTCCTGCTGCAATATTACCGAAGCCATCAACACATTTAATAACCGGATAGAAGATTCCTGTCCGCATTTCCAGTTAGGTCCAATGTTCAATGGATTTTTTTCTGTCCAGTCTTTTATCCATTTATTTAATGTATCAAGATAAACATCATTACCACTAACAGCATATGCTCTTGCCAATACAGTTGCCCAGCCAAAACGGGATGCTTCCCAAATATTTTTTATATCACCAACGGTATTGCCAAAGTCAGGCAGTTCTGTCCAGTGATAATTTGTGTTTGCAAATTCAACCCCATTAAAAGGGTTTAAAAACCAGTTGGGTACATTTCCAACGGGCATAGAGTGATAAGAATAGTATTTTATTTTTCCAGCAACCAGTTCATCCGCAGCGGTAAGAATACCTTTCTTTAATTCCGCTGAAAAATCTTTTCTTGTTTCAACAGGTGAAAAAAAATTTTCATGGTACTGAACATTTTCTGATGGAAATTTTTTCTTATGCCATCCTGTTTTTAAACTTATCCTGTACCAAAACACATACAGCACATCGGCAATGCCGAGTTTAAAAACAACTTGTAAGTACCAAATGATTTTTTGCAGCTTAGCCAAATGCTTCTTTCTTTTTAACCAACTTCCACCCAGTTTTTTGTTTTCAAACTTTCCAATGCAGCAAAAGATGCTTTGGTAACATTGATAATTTCGTTCAGCGGTATCAATGGTGCCCCGCCTGTTTTAATGCGTTTGATATATTCATCAAACTGTACCTTGTGTCCTTTGTTTATCTTGGTGCTGATGTCTTTAAATCTTTTATCGCCAAATCCTTTTGTGCTGCGAAAATTATCCATGATATAAGTACGCTCCTGCGAAAACACTTCCACTCTTTCTTTGCTGTAGGCTTTGGAGCCATTGGCAAAATAATTTACCACTGCATTGCTGCCATTTTTAAAACGTAACAAAATGCTGGCGTTATCTGTATTTTCCTGCGGATTTTCTCCCAATGCATTCATGCACACACTCACTACTTCGGAGCCGGTGAGATAAACACATAAATCGATATAATGACAAGCTTCACCAATAATTCTTCCTCCACCAACATTCATATCATGTACCCACACATTCGCCGGTATCATACCTGCATTCATGGTGGCATTAATATTAACTGGTGTTGCAGATTGCCCTAATGCCTTTTTTATTGCCTGTATATGTGGAGAAAAACGCCTGTTGAACCCAACGGTAATAGAGGTTTGTTTTTGTTGTTGCTGGTAAGCTTGTATTACATCATTTAATTGTTCCTGCGTTAAAGCCAATGGTTTTTCTACAAACACATGCTTGCCTGCTGCCAACGCTTCTGCTACAAACTTTGCATGTGAACTGTGCCTTGTAGTGATCATCACTGTATCTACATCAGCATCATTATAAATTTCTTTATAGTTGGTAGTGCTATGGCTAAAGCCAAATTTCTTTGCCAGTATTGTTCCATTCAATCCGCCCTGCGATGCGATGTATTTATATGCTGCGCCACTTTCTTTCATTGCCGGCAGCATCGTCATCTTGGTAAAATTGCCTGCACCAATCACACCAATTACTCCTTTTGCCTGGTTATAATTTGATTGTTTAAGAACAATTGTATTAGAAACATTTTCGCTTGCTGCAGGGTATTTTAAAATGGAGGCTATAGATTTGCTTGAACCAATGTTTCCATAAATCGCAAGAAAATTATCCAGCTCTACAATTTCTGTAATCAATTCTTTCACCTGTAATTTACCGCTGCTAATGCCTTGCAGTATTGCATCCAGGTTTCTTTGCTCTGTCCAGCGTACAAATGGCAAAGGATAATCTGTTCCTTTTTGTTCATACTCTTCATCGTAACGGCCGGGGCCATATGAACAAGAAACCTGGAATGATAATTCCTTTTCATAAAAATCGGCACGGCTAATATCAAGGCCAATAACACCAACCAAAATAATACGTCCACGCTTACGGCTCATTTTAGCAGCCTGCGAAATAATATCATTTGTTTTGGCAGAAGCTGTAATGATAACACCATCAGCACCGATGTTATTGGTGAAGTTCATTACAGTTTTTACTACATCATCGCCTTTGGCCGGGTTCACTGTTATCACTCCCCATTTTTCCGCCATGGCACATTTTTGCTCGTCAATATCAATACCAATTACTCGACAGCCATTTGCCAATAGCATTTGTGCAGTGAGCAAACCAATGAGGCCAAGTCCTGTAACCACGATTGTTTCACCAAATGTGGGATTGCACAAGCGGATGCCCTGCAGGCCAATAGAACCAATCACTGTAAATGAAGCTTCTTCCTGGCTTACGTTATCGGGTATTTTGGCACAGAGATTTTTTGGCACATTCACATACTCCGCATGTTTGCCATTGCTTGCCACCCTGTCGCCAATTGCATAGCCAGACACACCATCACCCACTGCAATCACCACACCAGCATTACAGTAACCTAACGGCAGGGGTTGTTCCAGCCGTTTAAAAATATTCTCCAGCGTTGGCATCAGGCCGTCTGTTTTTATTTTATCCAGCACCTGTTTTACTTTGTCGGGCTGTTGCCTTGCTTTTTCTATCAGGTTGGCCTTTCCGAATTCAACCAGCATTCTTTCTGTACCCAATGATACAAGGCTGTGAGTTGTTTTTATTAATAAGCAACCCCTTGATGCCTGTGGCACAGGCACCTCAACCAATTCTGTTACACCTGTTTTAAACGACTGTATTATTTGTTTCATTAATGAATTATTCTAAGTTTATTTTTTTCTCATCACTACCAGCAGCATTGTCTTCTGGTATTTACCCGGTAAAAAAACTGTGAGTGCGGAATAGTACGGCACTTCTCCCTGGAAAATCAGTTGTTCTATTTTCCATCCTTTGTTTTCAAATGCCATAATATCTGACTTTGACATAAGTGTATGGAGAAATTTTCTATAGCCTGGTTTGCCAAATATGTTGTAAGTGAAGGTTTCTATTATCCTGTAAAGGCTTTGTTTATTGGGTACAGAAAAAATAAAAACACCGCCGGGTTTCAGCATCCTGTTTGTTTCAGCAATAATGCCTGTAGCGTCCTCAATATATTCCAGCACACTTGATGATATGGCAGCATCAAAACTGTTTGACTGAAACTGGGATAAAAATGAAACGGATAAATAGCTTTCTGTAAATTGGATATTGGGTGACGGACCAACTTCCTTAATTGCCCTTTCTATCATTTTGCCCGAACCATCAACAGCATGAAGCTGGTTGCCTGACTGCACTATCTCTTTTGCCATAAGGCCAGGGCCACAGCCTAGTTCAATTACCGATTTGCCAGAGCCAATGTATTGTTGAAACAAATCTTTCCATACAGAAAGCCTGTCTTTAAAACTATTTTTATCATCATACCGCTTTCTGAAAGTACTGGCATTATTGTCGTGAAGTTCAACTGCGTCCATAAAAAAATTTTGAAAGAGTAATGTTTGTTGTATTGGCAGGAATAAAAAAACTATTGCAAAGCAGTTTGCAACTTCTATCGTGGCATATTTTTCCTGATAAGATCTTTTTTCTCCTGCAAGTTGGGATAATTTATGAGTACTGCTTTATATACACCCTTAAAAACAAAGAGGCTTCCTGCCGCAGCACCAATAATGCCAAATTTATTAATCAGCTGTCCTATATCCTCCAACGAACCGGCACCACCCAGTACTGTTAATGGCACTGTAATCATTTTCCTCATTTTTTCTATGAGTGCTACATCATAGCCTTTCATCACTCCATCGTGGTCTATTGAGTTAATAACGATTTCGCCAACCCCAAGTTCTTCAAACTTTTTGGCCAGGTCAAATGGGTTTTTGCCGGTGGCTTTTGTTCCATTGCAGGTATAAACTTCATAGCCGCCAAACGTTTTCTTTTTTACATCCAATACCACTACCACACTCTGGCTGCCTACCTGTTGTGCTATCTCTGTTACCAGCTCTGGATTTTCTATTGCCGCAGAACTGATGGCTACCTTTTCAACGCCGAGGGAAAAAATCCGTAATGCCTGTTCTGCATTTTTTATTCCACCGCCATAGCAAAGTGGCATCCTGCATTCTGATGCCCAAAACTCAATCATTTTATAATCGGGTTCTCTTTTTTCCCGGCTTGCATCAATATCCATCACCATCAGTTCATCCGATTCTTTTTCGTTGAATATTCTCACTGCATTAAGTGGGTCGCCAACGTATTTTGGATTGCCAAACTTTACAGTTTTTACGAGGCCTTTATTTTGAACTAATAAACAGGGAATGATCCTGGGACGGAGCATACTTATAGTTTTGAAAAATTCTGTAATAGTTTAACGCCATCGTGATGGCTTTTTTCAGGATGGCATTGCACGCCATAAATATTTTTATGGTTGATGGCGCATGCATATGGTCCGCCATAATCTGCAGTGGCTATTATATCAGCCGGGTTGTTGCAGGAAAAATAATAGGAATGTAAAAAATAAAAACTTGACTCTTCATCAAATCCATCAAACAAAGGATTAACGGGCATTACAGGTTTTACAGTATTCCATCCCATATGTGGCAACCTTGTAGTGGATGGTATTTTTGTGATGTCAAATTTTTTCACAGTAGCATCTACCCATCCAAGGCCCGGCAATTTTCCTTCATCGCTTGAGTGTGCCAGCATTTGCATACCAACACAAATACCAATTACAGGTGTACCATTTTTTACCATTTGCTCTGCCCTGCTCCGCATGCCCGACTCATTAAACTTCATCATGGCATGATCAAAAGCACCCACACCGGGAAGTATCAATTTTTCTGCGCCATCCAAATCACTTTCTGTGTTGGCAATGCTAACAGGCACATCCAGCTTTTTATATACATTGGCAAATGCCCTTATGTTGCCAACTCCATAATCTATTATTGCTATCATCTAAACAATCTTTTTTCAAGGCCCAGCAGCATCATTGCCCTTGCACCAAGATTAATGATGTGTCGTTTATTGCGGTAGTCTTTATAACTTTTTTTCGGTGCTTCAAATATTTGCTGAAACTCCTGTACTGTAATACCAAGTTTATTTGCCACGTATTCAAACTCCTGTTTTAGAGTTTGCTCATCCAACTCTGGCCTTGATATGCGGTCAAGTGCTTCATCCCTTGTCATTTGATTAGTAAGAATAAGGCTGCTGAAATGTGCCCTTCGTTTTTCGTAACCAAAGCGACGTGGCAACCAGTAGTCTTCATAAAATCTTGTGAAGCGGCTTTCATGGTGTTTGTGTTGAAATTTTTCCCAGCCAAACAAATCATGCAATAATTTTTCTGCGTCTTTCTTAATGTAAGGCACATGGTTTAATGGTTTTTCCACTTTCATACCCAATACATAAGGGTAATACAATTTATAAGTAAGTATATCAACTACAGGAAAAGTTTTAAGTGGATGTTTCCCAAATTTTTTATGGATGTCATTCACCAGCCATTTATCGATGCCGGGGTAGCCTCCCCATTCTTCCGGCTCACGGCAACACTCTGTAGAAAAGTTAGCGCCGGTAAGCACATACTTAATTTTATTTTTTACCGCAAACTTGTATAATGCCGAAAAAAAAGCAATGTCCTGTGGAGCATCCTGGCCTGCGCCACCCGCCTTAAAATAAGCCAGCTGCAGGTCTTTCATTTCTTCCCAGTTAATTACTTCTGTATACAAATCAAGCCCAAGGCCATTGATAAGTTTTTCAATATTACCTACCGCCTGCTGTGTATTCCATCCTGCATCCACATGAAAAAGTAAAGGGCGAAGACCCATTTTTTTTACTGCTGTGTAAGCAGCAAAAGAACTATCGAGCCCGCCACTTAAACCAAGTATGCAGTCAAAGTCTTTTCCTTTGCCGGCTTTTTTTATTCTTTCGGCCATTTTTGCCAGCTCTGCTTCGCCACGTTCATCTGTGTGCCAGTAAGGCAAAATATTTTTTTGAAAATTGTGATAATAATCACTGATGCCTTCTTCATCAAAAACAATTCGTGGATCTGAAGTGTCCATTATTGTTTTAGTACAAATTTGATAGGGCCTGTTATTCTCCGTTAAATACTTACTCATTTTTTCTGTCGATTTTTTTGATACACTTCAACTAAATAGCTGAAGGTTTCTGTTGCACATCTTTTCCATGAATACTGCTCACTCAGCTCCTTTGCCCGTTGTGCAAGTTTTGTTTTTAAATGTGAGTCTGTCAAAATTTTTTCTGTTGCGTCAGCAATTGATACTGCATTTTCAGGATCAAAGTATACACCTCCATCCTTCAACACTTCGGGCATAGGGCCCAAGTTACTGCATGCAATTGGCAATCCTGATGCCATAGCTTCCACCAGCGTGTTGGGCATGTTTTCGCAACTGGACGCAAAAATAAAAATATCTGCCTTTGAAAGTAGCTGCGGCACCATATCATGGCTTACTTTATTTATCCGGGTGATAAATGTTTCCTGTGGGTCGTATTGTGCAATGGCGGCAGTAAATTTATCCTGTCCCGGGCCTGCACCACCGCCTGCAAAAGTGATATGTGCATTGTGCCCCTTTTTGTTGAGGATACTAAAAGCTTCCACTACATTCCACTGGTGCTTGTATAAAGCTGCATTGGAAACATACAAACATTGCACCGGAGCATTGTCAGCTACTGGTTTCTTATTATTATCAGTAATACGAAAATTATTACTTACACCATGCGGTACCACCTTGTATTCTTTTATTTTTCCTGTCCAGGTTTGTATTACATCTGCTGCATATTTGGTAAGAAAAATACAGGCGTCTGCATTTTTTAAAGACCGGGACTGAACAAAACGAAGGATAAATAACCGCAGCCATTCTCTTCCCATACCGTACCTGGCAATTTCCCTTCGTTCGTAGCTGAGCATATCACGACTCATAACAACAGAAGGATGATAAATACATACTGTGCCAGCATCGGTACTTAATAGTATATCACAGCCGGATTGTTTTACTTCCGCTGGAAAATTTTTGTATTGCCACCATAATTGCTTTAGCATCCCCATCTCCAGTTGCGGCGGATTATGTTTTACCAGCCATGGGTAGTCCGGCAATGCATCTAACAAAGATTTGTAACTCCATATATGCACTTCATCTATCCCGTGCTGCTGCGGATTGCCATCATTAATAATACCAATAAGATGTGCCTTTGCGCCACCAGATCGGTTTCTTGATGCATCAATTGCAATCTTAATTCCCATTTAAGTTAAGATAAATGACTGGTGATAAACTTTAAAAAAAATGTGCTGATTTTTTCAGGTGCAAATTGCTGAATGTCATCCGTTGCTTGCTGCCCATATAGAGAACGCAAGGCTTCATCACTCATCAATTTTTTAAGGCAAATTTCAAACATAGTGTCATCAAAAAGTGATATCAAAAATCCATTCGTCCCATTGTTTATCATTTCCGCCGGCCCGGTAAAGCAATCATAAGATATCACCGGCAACCCTGCCGCCATTGCCTCACCTACTACATTAGGGAATCCTTCAGAACTTGATGTGAAGGCAAAAATTTTTGCCTTCAAATAATAATCATCTACATTTTGTTGTGCACCAGTAAAAACAACCCTGTCATTTACTCCAAGTTTTTTTGCAAGCTCCTGCAAATTATCCATCATATATTGCCCGGGAAATGGTTGACCTACAAGTACCAGTTTCCATCCGGGCATATTAACGGAGGCAAAAATTTTTATCAGCCTGTCATGGTGTTTGCCTTCTATCAACCGGCTTACCATTAGCACATTATTTTCTCTTTTAGCTTGCTGTACTTTTTCGGCCGGTATTTGTTTTATTGGATTACCGATTACTTTTATTTTAAGTGTAGGCCAATGGCTACTGTATATTTTTTCTGCTGCAACTGTTTGCAGTATCAGACCTTCGGCCCTTGGATATAGCCAGCGCCGCAAACTGTTGTGCACCTTTCCAAGGTTTTTCATTGGCTGGCTCCTGTCTGCTATATATATTTTTATTCCTGTACCAAGTAATGAAAGCAGCACCATATTATTCCACCGCTCCCCAAAACTTAAAACCGTATCTGGCTTTAATGATGTAATTTTTTTCCTGAGAAAGCTAAGTGTTTTTATGCCGTGCTGCCTTCGTTTTTTTGAGTTAAAAATCCAGCCCGGTATGTGTATTGTAATATTGCCAGGCAATGGATAAAATATTTCTCTTGACGGGCCATATAAAACAAGATGTACATCCAGATTTTCATTTTTTGCAAACTGTGCAGCCAGTTCACTCATCACCCTTTCCATTCCACCTGGCTCAAGAGACGGTATTACCAGGCATACTTTTATCTTCTTCAATTACCTTGTCTTCTCTTTTATTTTTTTTATTACATCATCTACCATCCATGCCTGCGGATTAAATTTTCCTGCATGCCAGTTCATTTGCTTATCCCAATAACCTTCACATTGTTCATAGCCTGCCTGCGAAAAACCGAAACTAAACTCCACCACCAAAGGATTTTTATTTTCATCAAAAACATAATCCACAGCAAAAGCCTGCGATTTTACTTTATCTGCAATGTCAAAACTTGTTTGTATCAATTTTTCATCAAACAGCTCTTTGTTGTATAAAATGAAGCCGCTGCCCGATGCCCTGAAATCATTATCCCTTACCATTCGTTTTATAGCGAATGCTTTTTCATCAATCACCACTACTCTTATATCACAATCATTGTTTGGTACAAAATCCTGGAAATATACATAGCCTTTTTCCCTGCCCGCCATTCTTGCTGACTCTGGATGACGGAAAAACCTTGCAGCCCCTTTCATTACATCTGTTGCAGTGGTTTTTCCTTTCCTGTACAACCGTATCCTGTCTTTGATATTACCCCATGCGTCGTATGCAGCAAAGCCACTGCCAAATGCCTTATTAATTAATGAAACAGCCGCTTCTTTTGAATGAACCAGTTTAACATTGGCAGAGCCTGCACCTCCCCTTAACTTAAAAACTTTGGGAAAACTTGCCTGTTGTATCCATTGCAAAGCATCAGCCTTGGTGTAAAAAGTATAAGTATTAATAAATGGGATATGCAGGCTTTCCAGTATATATTTTTGCCCTACTTTATCATCGAAATGCCAGGCGGTATTAAAGTCGGGAAATAAAATTTTCCCTGTTTGCTGTAGTGCAAACAATAAAGCTTTGGCCATTTTGTTATCTCTTGCATTTCCATGATTGATATGCCACATCAGTGCATCACAATCTTCCAGTTGCTTAATAATATCACTGGCATAGCAATTCACAATTTTATATGGAATATTTTTTTCCTGGCAATACTGTATCCAGCGGCCATCAAATCCATGCTTTGTTTTGTGAATGGCTATCATCATTTTTTTACTTTCAGATAATCGAGCCAGCCCGGCGGCATTATAGCCTGCACAGCATCTGTTTTTAAATTTTCAGGTGTTGTTACTTTACCATTATAAGTAATCACTGGATCATTACCGGGCATAAAATTTTTTGCTGATGTAAGCAAAGGCACCAGGTTTACGTTCATACCCATCAGCGTTCCGAGACAGATGTCGTGCCATGCTGAACTATCTGTAAAAGCCACCATGCCAAGATTTAAAGGTTCAGGATCGAGTGGACCATCTCCTTGTCCTCCAATAATACCATCCGACAAACTGTAGAAAGATCGTTGTGGGGTATCCGCCACTGTTCCATCTGCCCGTCCATAGTTTACAATTGTATTAAGGTCGAGCACCATTCGCCAGGTAGTATCATTTCCATACCAGCCTGCAGCTATTTGGTGTACATTTTTAGGCAACGATAATTTCCAAAGCAATGAAGAAAGCCGCAGCCAAAACCAATAAATTTTTTTACCCTTGTGCCTGTTGGATTGATCAAGGCAAAGTTCTGCCCAATACCGCAGGCGGTTTGATCCGGGATAACAATCTCCGCCCATGCCAGTGCCGCCAATGCGATGGTGTGGTAAAAAATCTTTATCGCCATTTAAACCCACAATATTTTTCAATGCTGCAGTAATGCCTGCTTTTTGATGTGTTTTTACTTTGGGTAAAGAGATAACCACATCGGCATTAAACAGCTCTTTTGTAATGCAGTATTTGTGCATACCTGCCGTATGTGATTCTTTAAACCGATCAGGATCATATAATGTAACCCTGAAATTATTTTTATCAGAAGTTGATAATGGCTCCAGGTAGCTTTTTTTGCCCAAATCAAAAATCAAATATTCATCAATTGGTTTTCTTTCTTCCCTCATCACATTCTCCTCTGCATTAAATGTTACCCGTCTAAAATCTTTTAATACAACAGGCACATTGTATTGAACTGACAATTTTTGAACCGACTGTTTTAATTCTTCAGAAACCATCTTACTCCAATTGCAGCCCTGTACCGGTGCATCGCCAATCAACACCTGCAATGGTTTGCTTTGCAGCACAAATTCAAGTGCTGCCAGCAAAAAATTGTTATGGGTGCAAAGGCAAACTTCGTCATGCGGTTTTCTTCCATGCCTTACCCAGTTTGGCTTAAGCATCACACGCTTGCCCTTTACATTGTTCTCATTTAATGTTCCCCCGGCTACATCCTTTATAATATTCAAGAGCAGGCTGCTATTGTTGTAAACATTTTTCAATGCATCCAGCGATCTCTCAGCTTTATTGCTAAAAACAGGTTTGATATTTACAAAACTTGCCATCAGGCAGCGGTGGTATTTTTGTTATTGGACGCAGTACTGTTCAAAATTATTTTACCAACAGCATCGGAAGTTGTGAACTCCACTTCGGGCCATGTGGCAACAATTTTTGTAAGCAGTGTTTTAAACGCTTTTAAATTTTGTTCCCTGTTTTGTTGATTAATGTATCCAATAAAATTGAGGCGGTGTGCACTTATGATGGCCGGCTTACCCCAAAAAAAAGCATTTTTAATTTCTTTAAGGCAACTGCTTACCCAATCTTGTGATGGGGCAGAACTTGGTTCAAACTCTGCATTTCTTACGAGGTAAACCTGTCCGATCGAATTACGCTGGCCGGTATAGTGCCTTTTATATTTATATCTATCCTGCCCCAAAACAGGTTCTCTCTGCATGCGGCCACCCTGCACTATTGTAATATCATTTTTCAAAAATGTATTTTCGGTATGGCTATGCCATATGTAACATGGCGCTATTACAGATGCAGAACGGAAGCCCCATGCTTTTTCAAATAAGCCGGATGCTTCCTCAATTGTTTTATCAAGTAATAATAATTCCTCATTAGAACTTACGCTAAAACCATCAAGCCATTCTTTTTTACAGTTTGAACTCTTGCCTTTTGAAACGGTAACCATTTTTTCATCAAACGCTGCTATTGCTTCTTTATCATTTTGCTGCAGTGCCTTAAGCCAGTTGATAATATTGATATGCTCCCTCCCATGCAGTTGTGGCTTCAGCATTTTTTTTTCTATACCTTCTTTGTGAAGTGCATATACTTTATCATGTGCAGGATATGATTGCAACGTTTCGAAAAAAGGCTCGAAAAAATAATTTGTAAAATTGGATGCTTTTATTTTTTCAAAATGAGGGTTGGCAACAATATTATTGGTGGTGATAATAGCTGGGTTTTTGTTGCAGTCCTTTACAGAGTACAGCACTTCAAACAACTCCTCCATATCTTTGTTGCTTTCCAGTGCATCGTTACTATTGTACGCACACCTGTCAACTGGAAAACCCTTTTGAAAAAAACGATTATATGCTTCTTTGGACGCCATTCTTATCATTCCCCAATCATCTGACTCTATAACCAATAGCTTACGGTTGGTATGCCAACCGCTTACGTTAGTGATGTTTTGCATCACACTATTTTTTATTTTCGATAACAAAGAAGGTATTTTTAGTGGCCTACAATAAATTCGGAGAGAGAAACTTTTGAATTTACCAGGAAGAACACTACCGGATTGCCCACCAGCAAAAGCGGATCAACAAAATAAAAACCTGCCCGGAGACTTACCAATACATGAATTACCATCACCGGATACATATAAAACCTGATAGTACGCAGATACCTGTTTTTAGAATTAAGGGCACATAACACCAATAATCTCACCAGGCATAGCAGGTAAAAAATATAGGAGAACCTGCCCAGCGAACCAAGATTGGAAGTGAGGGCTGAAATGGAAAAAAACAACACATAAAGAGAATACCAGCTATCTAAATATTCATTTCTACGCCAACGGAATACACCAGCAAATTCAAGCAAGAAAATAGAGAAGAAACAATAAGTAATAAGCGTTTGTCGTGCTTTTACATACCAGTTTGCGGTATCTGCTTCTGTATTTTTTGCTTCAATGGTTTCCTCATCTGTATAACTGGTGGATACAGTTTTTACGGAGCTGTCGCCGAATAATTCTATTGCATCGGTTGCAAAACCCAAAAGCCCGGCCGTAGTGGACAGTACAAAAAAAGCAAGTGAAACAATTACTAGTATCCTCATTACAGCACGGGAAATATTAAGGAACCTGTATATAAGCAAAATACCCACCGGAAACATAAATGTATAGTGCATTGTAATTGACACCGCAGCTAGAAGGATATAATAAACCTTTTTTGTCCGCAGATACTTCATTGTGAAAAGCATAAACCAAAACATGGCTGTCCAAAAACGTACCCCGGTAATGCCTACATAAAAGGGTACTATCAAGAGCAGTGAAGCAAAAAAGAAACGCCATACCTTATTTGTCTGCACACCTGCAAACAATAATACTTCGTCTTTAAATTTTAATATCAAGTACACATATATTAGCGATACAACGCCAAAAAACCAACGTTCATTAGCAGTAAATCTTGTAAGAATAAACTGCAGTGTAAGTGCATACATATCGGGTTTGGAATTCACCACATTGTCGGGGAACAGGATGAACTTATCATCTGAAAAAGTATTCCTTAATAAATAGAGATAGTCACCCCAATCGTATTTAGCAGTAATGTCAAATGCATTTTTGTATTCCACCACATCGCCGCCAAAAAAGAAAACGGTAAACCCTAACCAAAAGGCAAAAACTAGTATGACTTTATGATATTGCTTGTCCCAAATGTGCTTTAATGATATTCCAAAAGCAATTGCAGGCAGCAAAAAGCTTAGAAAAAATATCGGTGAAGCATTTCCCCGTCTGATCATCTGCTATTATTGTTTCTTATGTTGGAAAACAATTGTTCCCAGTTACCAATAATTTTATCAAGGCTGAACTTTTGCACAGTTATCATTCCATTCTGTGCAATGGCAATTCTTTTGTTTTCATCCGTCATCAGCAAAGCCAATTCCTGTGTATAGTTGAACATATTATAGGGTTCAATCAAAATTCCGTTGTGGCTGTGTTCAATAATTTCATGCACCGATGCAAAACAATTAAAAGCCACAGGAACCACTCCATAAGCCTGGCTTTCTACCAGCACCATTCCAAATCCCTCAAAATCTGAAGTGAGTAAAAACACTTTTGCTTTTTCTAAAAAAGGCCGTGGGTCTTTAAACCCGTGGAACTGATAGCGCTCAAGTCCTTTTGCTTTGAAGCTATCTTCCAGCATTTTTTTTTCAGGGCCCTCACCTAAAATATCAATATGCCAGTCGAGAAATTGTTTTGAAAGTGTTTCCCATATCTCAATCAACCGCTCTACTCTTTTTTGATTGGTTTTTAAAACACCAATGAAGAGAAGCCTGTTTTCCTTTTTATCCAGCACACCATTTTGTACCTCAAAGGGTGCCGGGTTGCTGATAGCTGTTACTTTATCCCAGGGAATGTTGCTGCTGAAAAATTCCAGATCTTTTTTAAATGCTTCAGAAAGCAAAACAAGTTTATCGGAAACCTGCAGCACATACCGTAATGTTTTGGTAAACCTGTATTTAAAAAGTTGCTTTAAAAAAAACCAGGACAACTTGTTATTGATTACCGGGAACCATTTGTGCTGTCCATAAGTATTGGTAAGTATACGGCGGTAATTATCATACAGGCATTTGATACAGTTGTGATGTTCTGTTATTAATAATACACCGGGCTGTTTTACTGCTGCCAGCAACTGTTGTATTTTATTGTGAAAGCCAGAATGGTTTACTATAACGGTGATACCGAGCCGTTTTATTAAATCCGAAAGATGTTCTGTATTTTCCTTGCTGGTAATATTGTGATGGTTAATACAATAATACTGTGGCACACCGTTCATTATATCCTCTTCTGTTTTATCTACGGCATAATAATACACTTTATGCCCTTTTTCAATAAAGCCTTTTGCCAGGGTAGCCCCTACTCTCCCAACACCACCTGTGTTACCGCTTATTTTATATTCTGCTACAAAAAGAATATGCTCCATCAAAACACTGCAGGTTTATAAACCCCTGCCGGTTATTTTCATAGTTATGTATAACAACCACACAGCCGGGTACATAGTTACACAAATGAATTTGCTGCCCACCGGTTTTACATTTTTAATAATTTTTAAAAAACCTTTGCCAGAAAGCAAACCATAAAATACCAAACCAAAATGATGACGCAGTTTATGTTTGTAATGACCATTTATTTTTGAAAGAAACTCATTTACCCAAAGGCTGTGTTCATGATAAGAAGCGCCGGCGTATTTACTGCGGCCTGATTTTGTCATTGCGGCAGTATTACTCTCTTCAATAAAGTAAGTTCGTAAAATAGTATTGAGATAAATGGTATTGTAAGCAAGCCCAATCTTGCCCCACATGGTGCCCTCTGAAATGTATTGTGATTCGCTTGTATCAAACGGAAATCTTCGAAGTACTTCTGTTCTTGTGCATCCAAACCGCTCCTGTGTATATATATAATCCATGAACAATGTAAAATAATTACTCACTATAACTGGTTTTGGAAATTCATTGCCTACCGGTTTTCCGTGCTGGTCACGGCAACGGCACCAAATGCCTGCAATATTTTCTGCTCCATATTGATCCCATGTTTCATCAAACACTTTTAATGTATCTGCGTCAAAGGCGTCATCATGCCCGGCAATTACAAACAACTCTCCTTGTGCTTTTTCAAACGCCATATTAAAATTATTGGACAGCATCTGGTTTTTTGCAAGATTGTAATATTGAATATCAAACGATGCTTTGCTTCGGTATGCTTCAATTATTTCATGAGTGTTATCTTTTGAAGCATCATTAATTACCAGCCATTCAAAATTTTTAAACTGCTGACTTTCCAAACTTTCAATTACCCGGTGAATAAACTTTGCTGAGTTATAACAGGGCGTAAATATGGTAAAGCGATATTTATAAGGCTGCATAAAATTCTTTAATTACACCAGCAACCTGCTGCACCATTTCCTTTGTCATGCCGGGCCATAATGGGATACTTAAACAAGTGTCAGCAATTTTTTCTGCCAAGGGGAAATCTCCTTTTTTATATCCGAGATGCAGGTATGCCTGCTGCATATGAGGCGGTATAGGGTAGTGTATCAGTGTGCCGATATTATTATTGGTAAGATGCTGTTGCAATGCGTCTCTGTGTGCTGTGCGTATTACATACAGATGATAAACATGCGTAGCCTGCAAATGTGTTTTAGGTAAAATAATATCGCCTGTGTTTGGCAGCACTTCATCATACCATGCTGCTATCTGCTGCCTTTGGGCTGTCCATTGCATCAGCGCCGGAAGTTTTACTGACAGTAATGCAGCCTGCAATTCATCCAGCCGCATATTGTAACCGATGGTTTCATTTTTATATTTTACTTGTGAACCATAGTTACGAAGCACTTTTAATTTTTGCGCCAGGGTTTCATCATTGGTTGTTATTGCGCCGGCATCACCTAATGCTCCTAAATTTTTTCCTGGATAAAAACTGGTGCCATTGGCATGCCCAAAACTGCCAGTAACTTTTCCATTAAAGGTAGCGCCGTGTGCTTGTGCATTGTCTTCAACAACATAGAGACCATGCTTATCAGCAATCTGCATAATAGCATCCATTTCGCAAGCCTGCCCATACAAATGTACAGGCATAATGGCTTTTGTTTTAGAAGTAATGGCCGCTTCAATAGCTGCCGGGCTGATGTTATATGTCTCTATATCTGGTTCTGCAAATACGGGTGTGGCCCCAGTGTAAGAAACAGCGAGTGCAGATGCGATATAAGTGTTAGACGGCACTATTACTTCATCCCCTTGTTTTATACCAAGTGCTTTTAATGATAAATGTAAAGCATCAAGCCCGTTGGCAACCCCTACGGCATATTTGGTTTTATTAAACACTGCATATTCTTCCTCAAATGTTACCATCCTGCTGCCCATGATATACCAATAACTGTCATACACTTCTTCAAATGCCTGCAGCATAGCAGGCTTTATTGCCTGGTGCATGTATTCAAAACTCAGAAAAGGAATTTTCATTACTGCTGTACTATTTTTTTATCATTGTTTTCAAGATATTCAATCACATGATTGTTACCATATTTCTTTGCGTATTGCAGCAGGCTTATTCCTTCATAATCTTCTTGTTCTTTACTTGCTCCATTTTGTAAAAGCAAATCCATCACATCTGTCCGGTTGCTTTTGCAAGCTGCGGTCATCGAATACATCAGCACGCTGGTACCATTATTATTTACGCTGTTTACATCGGCACCATTTTGCAAAAGCCATTTACATACTTCCGCCTGCTCATTATACGCTGCTACAATCAATGCGTCCCAGCCTTTTGTATTTTTTTCTGTAAGATTATGTCCGTGCTGTTTTAGTTCTTTAAGCAGGGTTAAATTGCCCGCTGTAGCGGCGTCTAATATTTTTTGCAATGCATCTTTATAAATACATACATTGTAATCAACGCTTGCAATTAAAAAAAAAGTTTCTGTTTCCTTTAATAATATGCCTGGCTTTTCAAGAGATTTTTCATTGGTGGCTACTGCATGTGTTATTTCTTGCCCGTTAAATTTTGGTAACTGATATACCCTGAATGCAAAGGCCCTGATTTGATTTTGTATTTCCCAGGCTGTTTTATTATAATCAATGGCCAGGTTTTTAAAATCAATGGTTGCTTTTGAATAATAACTGGCGCCTTTTGCTTCTTGCGGAAACGAAGTGAAATTTTCATCCAGTAATGCCTGAATATTTTTTTCAAACAATACGGCTGAATGCCTCAGATAGCTTTTATATAAATCCAACCCATTAAAATGGAGTGGTATATCAAACTCAACATGATCAATTATATCACCGGTATCAATACCCCGATCGATATAATGCAACGTAACACCGCCTTTACTTTCAGCATTCACAAGTGGCCATATCGAAGTGTACATGCCCTTGTAAGCAGGCAGATTAGAAAAATGAATATTAAAAAGCCGCTTAGTAGAAAATTTTCCTGGTTTTATCAGCCGGTCGTATTCCAGTGAAATAAAAAGCAGGTTGTCTATCGAATATAATTCATCCAATGAAACAATTTTAACACCCAGCCTTTCACATATTTTTTTGTAAGAAGGTTGCCAGCCATGCTCACCATTGTCTGTTTTATTGGTACAAGCGACAATACTGGTAATGGGCACTCCTTTTTTGAGCAACCATTGCAGTGCAAAAACTGCAATTTCATTTTTACCTGCAATACAAATCATTTAAGGCTGCGATATGATTTAAATGTTTCATAATCCCGGATGTAATCATTTTCGTTGTATTCATGCGATGCCAGCACCAAACAAATAGAACCGGAAGAAAAATTCATTTCCTGCGCCCATATGCCAGGGGGGATATGAAGACCCATACTTGGCCTGTTAAGTAATACCTGTCGTTGCACACGGCCGTCATCCATCAGCACTTCAAAAGAGCCGCTTGCAGCAATTAAAAATTGATGGCAGTCTTTGTGTGCATGAGCGCCACGACTTTCTCCGCCAGGAATATCATAGAGATAAAAAACCCTTTTAACATCAAAGGGAATTTCAAAGCCATTGTTGATTGCAGTGATATGGCCATTACGATCACCAAGCTGTGGCAACATTATCAGGGGGCAATCAAATACATTTGTTTTATGCATGCTGCGGCATTTGTTTAAAGGTTGCAAAATCCCTGATATAATCATCAGCTGTAAACATGCTGCTGCTTAAATGCAATCCAAGGGAATTGGTTGAAAAATTTTCCATGTGCCGCCAGCTTAATGCAGGAAGATAAAGGCCGTAGTAACTCCTGTTAAGAGAAAATTTTTGCTGGCTTCCGTCTGCATTGGTTATCACCACATCAAAACTGCCGCTTAATGCAATGATTATTTCCTGTTGTTGTTTATAAGCATGTGCTCCCCTTGTTTCTCCACCCGGCACATCATATGTCCAAAACACTCTTTTAATTACAAAAGGCACCTGCTGTGGATTTTGCAGGAAAGTGAGGTTTCCTCTTTTATCAATAATTTTTGGAAACTGTAGTATTTGTGCTTCCATATTTGTTTCAAAAAATTTTACAGTTAATATTCACCAATGCAGTTGTCACCCTGTTGCACCAGGCAATGCAATAACTCTTCCTGTGCTTCAACATCAACAAAACCATTTAAGGATTCGAATGTGGTAAGCGTTGACAAATGCGCTGCTGCATTTTTTAAATAGCGGCCATACAGATTAGGTTCGCTGAAAATTTTATCATCGCCTTCCGGTGAAAAATAAATGGCTTTGTTTTTAAAAAAAATTATGTCTGCCATGCTGGAAGAAACATCTGTTACCACGATATCGTACTTTTCATTTTGCAGCAAATTATATAAACTACCCTGCACTTTTTCAAACCCCTCAATCGGTTTGCTCATAGTAGCCTGGTATGGATGTTCCTTTAAAAAAACCTTACAGCCATCTTGAACCAGTTTGTTCATAAAAGGAATAAGAATGCTCATCCGCTGTTGCTTAAATGGTGCTATTACCACCAATATTTTTTTTTGTGCCGAAGTAACACGATATGTAAACTGCTGCCTGTTGTATTCATTGAATGGCGGGTTGCCAAAAACAGGAAAGCTTCTTTTTTTTCCAGTATTATATTTTTCCAGCAGGTCTTTAAAATAATTGCTCCAGCAGAGCATCACCTGGCATTTAGCAATGCGGTGAGGTATATCTGTAATATTGCCGGCTACATACGCACCATGTTGCACCACTATAAACTTGCTTGCTGTATTTTTTTTGCACCATACAAAATACAATGTATGCAATCTTGTAATCCAGTTAATATCGATTATATACTTTGGCTTGAACAGTGATAAAAAAAATGCCATTATATCATACCGGCGTTTGCTGTTTCGCCCTGCAATTGCAGTGCATTTCCACAACAACAAAGGATTGATAAAGATGTATTGTTGTTTATTGGCTTCATTAATGAGTGCGTTGCTATTGCGGTGAGGTGCAAAAAACACCAGGTGCTTTTTGGTAAACAGGTACAGGATTTTTGCAATCATATATTAATGGTTCCCGGAAACGCTTTTGCTGTGTTGCAGATAATACCGCCTAAAGTTTACTGCATCTACCAAATAAATAAACACAAAGCCCACCATTGTGGCAATGGGAAAAATTATAATATCAAAGCCCATTATTTTATTTAGTAAAAAACAACAACCCAGCCATGCCAGTACTCCGGCAACATAAGACCAAAGCCTGTCCATATTCTTTTGCACAATCATATACACATTTGAGAATACAGAAAAGCTGCTCATCCAGCCTACCCACAACATCCATTGTGCGGCTGCGGTGGCTTCAATATAATTGGGTAATAAATTACTTATAAAGAAAGGAAGCAAAAACCAACCAGCCACCGCCACCACTAAATTGGCAGTAGCAGATACCAGCACCGGCTTTAGGGGAATTTTAAGCAGGTGTATAAAATCTTCTTTTTGCCCCCACGCAAAAGCCATACGTGGAAAGCTTACACTGCTAATTGCATTTGTCAGCGTTTTCATTGCTGTTTCTACTATTGCCGCCAATGAAAATAAACCCAATGCCCGGGTACCTCCCATGCTTACAATTACAGTACGCTGCACCATTGGCCATAGCGAATAAATATTGGCCACCCAATAAATGGGAAAGCCTACTTTCATCAACTCATTAAACACTGGTTTGTTCCAATGCTGTTTCACTTTTATTGGACGCCAGTGATAGGCTAAAGCAAGATCAACCACCACAGCAATAACGGCTCGTATACACAAACCGTAAAACTTAAACCTCCAAACCAAAAAAATTGTAACAAACAACACTACTGCATTAATAATATCAATAGTGGTAAGCCTGTTAAAATCATTATTGGATCGATACAGGATTTTTAAATATTTAGTTACATATAATCCCTGGAATGAAGTGAGGCCTACAACAAAAACGCCTGCGGCCATCTCATAATTTTTTGCAATAAGAAAATAAGCAGTCACTACAACAGACAATGCAATACATGCGATGCCTGTAACCAATCCCCATTGGTTAGCAGATGCTGCACTGTCAAGCGCTTTCTGCTCTTCCTTTTTGCCCATATAAAATGGGAGCTGCCTGCTAAGGCCGCTTGGCACACCTAACTGTATCAGAATAATATAACTGGTAATTACATTAAAGCTGGTGAACAAACCAAGCTCTTGCGGCAACAACCATTTTGCCACCAGCAAACCAGATATAATGGTAAGTGCATTGGTAAGTAAGCTTGCTGCACTCATAAAAGCCACCATTCTGCCAGAGCTGTTTTTGTCTTTTATACTGGCAATTATACCTGATGCCTGCTTTATCAATTTGCTTTGTTTCTGTATTGTTCTATCAAAGGGAGCAGTTTATCAAAAATTTGCTGGTGGCCTTTTTCATTCATGTGATGATGATCGCCAATGATCCCATCTCTTGAAAAATTGCTGTTATCTATATACAGTGAATGCTTACTGAGTATTGAATTGTACAGTTCTATTTTTTTTGAAATGCCCGGAACTTTTTTATCATATGCTTCACAACCCGGCAATATTCCTATACTGATAAAAGGCTTGCCGGGAAAACTGTTTTTAATTTTGAGCAGCGTTGCTTCAAATTGTTTTGGCTTTGTATAAGTAAGGTTGCGATGCTTCCTTAAAAATTTTGTGAATGGATGTACCAACCGAAATATCCGCAACTTAATAACTATCTGCTGCTCCAGCTGCCCAAGTGCCCGTGGTGCACAATCAACAATGCCTGATTGTAAAATAACCACGTCAGGATTTGTTTCTTTGTAATAATTTAATGACAAGTACAGTTGCTCAATAGTAGCACCGCCCATTGCCATCAATATAAATTCAGCCCCTGGAAATTGCTTGCGGAGTTTATTGAAATAAATATCTTCCCACAAAACGGTGCCGCCTTCATACCTCCGTGGCAGGGATAATGAATCAGTAATTAAAAGAACTTTCACTTAGTTTTTAATATCTTCTAACGAAAGCGGCGTTCCTCTTTCTATATCTTTTGTTACAGGCTTGCCCAAAATCTGTTTGTAATATTTTGGGTGAAGGCCATAGCCCGGCCTTATTGAACGTACATTTCTTTCCGTAATCACTTCACCTGCTTTAATATCTTCCACTACAAATAAAGAACGGGCAAACTTCCTGTTCTTCTGTACTTTTTCCGGCACTTCGTAACTCACTTTGCCAAGCGCCAGTTCTGCATTTCGTACATCAGTTACCAACGAAGCAAATTCCGTAGGGTCTAATGAAAACTCTGCATCTGGACCTCCAATAGATTTATCAAGTATAAAATGCTTTTCAATCACTTTGCCACCTAAAGCAGTTGCCACCACAGGCACTGTATTGCCCATAGTATGATCGCTTAAGCCAACCATTACATTAAACCTGCTTTTAAGATCAACCATTGTTTTAAGATTGGCTAATTCAACAGGTGCCGGGTAAGATGATGTACATTTTAATAAAATAATTTGTTGATTGCCTGCACTGCGGCATGTATCTACTGCTAACTGCACATCTTCTTCTGTAGCAATCCCTGTACTGATGATCATCGGCTTGCCTTTTGACGCCGCATATTCAATTAATGGAATATCCTGTATTTCAAACGATGCAATTTTATGTGCCGGTGCATTTAATTCTTCCAGCAGATCAACTGCTGTTTTATCAAATGGGCTGCTGAAACAAATTAGCCCTTCTGCCTTTGCTGCTGCAAATAGTTCTTTGTGCCACTCCCAAGGTGTGTACGCTTCCTTATACAGGCTGTACAAGGTTTTGCCATCCCACAAAGTGCCATGCCCTATTTGAAAATATTCTTTATCACTGTCAATAGTAAGTGTATCTGGTGTGTACGTCTGCAGTTTAATAGCATCTGCACCAGCAGCCTTTGCTGCTTTTATAGTATCTAATGCAATCTGCTTATCCTGGTTGTGGTTGGCGCTTAACTCAGCAATGATAAATGTTTTGCTGCTGTCGCTTATTTCAAATCCACCAATATTAATCATTGTAAAATTTTTCCTTTTGTTAAATGTTCCCTTCCTTCACGAATGCTGGTAAGCGCTATGGCGCCATTGCTTGTCTTTACAATTACAAATGGTAACATAGATAAAATTGTTCCATTTGCATCTGTATCATTAAATCCATAATCGCTGAACCCGACTGCATCAATCACCACTTTATTATTGCCTGCAAAACAAAAAGCACCAGGATAAGGATATGCCTGCGCCCTTACCCAATTTTGTATCCTTTCTTTTTGCCATTGCCAATTTATACCGCCATCTTCCGGTGTACGCTTGCTGAAATATGTTGCCTTACTGTTATCCTGAGGTGTTCTTCGTATTGCATTATTTTCAACAGCCGCTATTACTTCCATCACCATTGCCGGATAAACCGCTTCGTATTTTTTTAAAACCCCGGCGCCTGTATCGTTTTTATCTATATGAATTTCTTTTTGTAAAACAATATCACCTGTATCGCATCCATCATCAATGATATGTGCTGTTACGCCAGTTTTTGTTTCGTTGTTAATGATTGCCCACACATGGGGTGTACGTCCACGGTATTTTGGCAAAAGACTACCGTGAAAATTCACGGGATATTTTACCTGTTCAATCACATCTTTCTCAACAATAAATAAATAGTTTACTGAAAGCAGCAGGTCAATATTATATTGCTGCATAAAAGCAGCCAGCTTGCCTTGGCGTGGGTTGCCTTTAAAAACAGGGATATTTTTTTCAGCAGCGTATTCAATAATCGTAGCTGAGCCACTATCTGTTGCAATAAACTGCGGTGATATTTTTTCTGCACAGGCTTTTATAACTGTAAGCCCAAGGTTACCCGATGCTAAAAAAGCTATTGTCAAGCTGCTAAATTTTTAAACAGGTTAAGCAATCTTGTTCCTGATAAACCATCAATTATATTTTTTGCAAGAGAGGGTTGTTTATTAATATTCTGTTCCAGCACAGATTGCATATTTGTAAAGCCCTGCATATCTACGATTGCATTCAGCGCTTTAAAGCCATTATAAATTGACAATTGGTTATCTACATAATAACCAGAAAAAGCAACACAACCTGTGGCAAGTACCTCAAACAAAATACCACTTGCAGGTACAATGGCTGCATCGCAATGCTGCATTAACAGGAGCATTTCTTTTTCATTTAATGACTGGTGCAGTTGTATACGTTTATCTGTTTTAATGAGCGCCGATAAGCTGTCTGCATATGCATAAGCTACTCCAGCCACCACATGAATTTCTTTTAATTGTTTTATTGAAGTTGCAGCAGTAAGCGCTGCATATGTTAAGTTTTTACTATCGGCCCCGCCAAAACAAATCATTATTGTTTCAACCCGGTTAACTTCTCTTTTACTTTTTGCTGCAGTTAAAAAAGGAGAACGCAACAAAGCATACTCAACCCCCAATGCAAATGCAGTGTAACGCTGCGCCCTGTAATTATTTTTATTTACACCAGGTGCATGATTAATAATGAGATCGGCAAAAAATTCCTTGTCGTGCAAATCATCAATACAAACCAATTTTGCTTGTTTTTCTTTTATTTGCTTTTGATAAGCTGCATCAAAACCATATCCATCAGTTACCACAATTTTTTTATCGTCAATGCAACTAAAGAAATTTTCTTCACTGTCTATCATTTTCAAAAAGAACCCCTGTTGCAGAACAGTTGTCTTAATTTTTTCGGGCAATTCCCTGCAATAAAAAATAATACTGAAATTATCTTTCAGTATTTCGGCAAGCGCTATACAGCGGACAACATGTCCTAATCCAATCGTTGCGCCGGCATCTGCCCTGATAAAAATCTCCTGCATTTTATAGCGCCGGGATTTTAAATACCAGCTTTCGTACCATGCCTGTATTTTCATACAGGGCCATATGTGCAAGTTCGTTTGGGATAAAACAGAAAGTATTTTCTTCTACTGTTACCATATTTATCGGCTCTTCGTCATACAATACGTAATCGCCATCATCAACATATTCTTTGTTGACTTTAGCACAGCCTGCAACAGGCTTATAACTTATGGTGTCTTTTCCATTGATTGTAAAATGAAGATCATTAAAAACTTTATGTGCTTCCAGCAGGTTTTTGTTTTGTGCACCACTTTCGGCCTGTATGGCAATAACTGTTACTCCATTATCAAGCACAGCTTTTTCTGCATGCTTCATACCGCTAATCTTTTCCTTCTCTAAAAGAAATTCAGTAATAGTGTTGGCAAAATGCTTTCTGCCTTCGCAGAAAATATCATCAATATGCTTTGAAACTATCATATGATTTTTGTTTCCCTGTTTAAAGTGGCAATTAAATCTGCATCAGTTTTATACCGCACCGATATCTGGCTGTTGATAGCAGACACACCGGGCGTGGCATCTAAAAATGTATAAATATCCCTTAGTGAGAAGTTCGTAATTCCTTTGTCAGAAAAATGCTTGTGAATGGCATTGAACATATCCAAATCTTCCTGGTGGTCAAGCGTCATCCTGTAATCTCGTACCAGTTCTGCAGGCAACTCCACAAAATGCAAATGAAAATGTTCAGGGTTGTTCTGGAAATACCAGGTCATATACTCAGAATAATTAGCCGCTGTAAAATATTGTTTTATTTTTTGCAATGCCTGCACATTCATTATTTCAAGATTGGTGCCTACGGCTGCATGTTTTGCAACTGTATAATCTGCACCCGAAGCAAAATGTTCTTTCAAAAGAATCTGGCAAACTTCGTTATCGATAAAAGGGTTATCTGCCGTTACTCTCACAATCACATCCACTTTTAATTGCTCTGCAATATCGAGATACCTTCTTATTACATCATCCGGATCTCCTTTGTGAAATATTACGCTATCGCTGTAAGTATAGTTTTTCAACTCTGCATCCTGGTCTAATACGGATGTTGCCAGTATAGTATGATTGATATTTTCAAATTTAAGTGCACTGGCAATGCAATATTCCACCGATGTGAGATTCCCAATTTTAAGCAACGCTTTTTTTACCAGTCGTGATGATTTTAACCGACAGGCGATGACAGTAGCAACAGTGGCTTTTTTAAAATCTTCCTGCTGCAAAGTTTCACCTTGTTTTTTTTCTGTCGCCAATACATGCCATTCGTTTTGTAAACTTTCAATTTGTTTTACATTCAGCCCTGCAGTGCCCGATCTTCTGAACATGGCATCTTTTTTCAAACTAATCCCTGTCCCTTTTGCTTTGTTTTTATTAAGCAAGGGTATCATTAATGTATTTTCTAAATATTTTTTTTCCTTATCATTAATAAACGGCATTTGAAAAAGGCCTGTATATTTTTTTACTTCCGCAACCATATGCTTGTAGCGCTCTGGTGTAAGGCTCGAAAAATGGTCGTACTTTGTTTCTCTTGTTGAAAGCATCACATGTTTTTCAATATATTCAACACCGCATATTGCTGCTGCAACAGGCAACCCTATTGCATCATCAAGTTTTCCATCCACATGATCTGCAAATACAAGTTTATTTGAAAAATGCTTTCGCAATATTTCAACCTTGCTTAACCCTGAGTCTTCAAAAGAAGTGGGATAAGCCTGGTAGCCAAACTCAAGTAAAATTTCCTTTGGATTCAATTCTGCCTCCACTCTTTCTATTATTTTTTTTACATCTTCAACAGACTGGGCAGCTACATTTAGTATCACTTTTTTTTGAGTAAGATCAGAAGACGACAATGCATCAAACACCTCGTAATTATACAATACAGAACTTTGAAACTTTATACCGTGTATAAGATTGATTTGTTCTTTTAATACCTGTACACCATACTCATCAAAAATATCAAGCCACACGTCTTTTGTTGCGGCTGCTTTTTTAATTACACCTGACCATTGCGTATTAGTAAAATGAAGTTCGTGGTAAATTTTATATGCAGAAAAATCAGGCGTTGCAATTTTGTCGGGGTGAAAAGCCTGGAATTTGATGCCGAAATTTCCTTTGAGTTCAGTAAAAGAATCAATCAATTCTTCAAGATACTCAAAACTGCCACCATGTGTGTTGGCTACTTCAATAATATGATAAGGAGTATTCATTTTATACTTTTACTTTGATGTCCAGCCCCCGTCAACAATAATATTTTGCCCCGTAATAAAATCAGATGCGTTTGAAGAAAGAAAAACAAAGGCGCCGGCAAGGTCTTCTGGCTTACCTATTTTATTGAGTGCTGTTTTATTTTTCAGTTCTTCAATAAAACCCTCTGCTTTCTGCACTTCTGCTGAGGGAAAAGGCCCGGGTGTAACAGCATTTACCGTAATGCCGTCTTTTCCAAGAAAATTGGCGTAGTATTTTGTGAGTTGTATCACACCTGCCTTTGCTGCGCCATAGTGCGGAGGATTTAAATAAGCAGGAAAATTATCATACACTGCAAAATCTGGCGACACCATGCCATACATAGAAGATACATTGATGATTTTACCAGAACCATTTTTTTTGAAGCAGGGGATAATACCCTTAATGCAACGAAACACATTGCTCAATGTACCATCAATACCCAATGCAAAATCCTCATCGCTCATTGCTTCTGGTGACTGGCCTTTTGAATAGAATGCGTTATTGATTAACACATCTATCCTGCCTTGCTCAGCAGCTATTTTTTTAAACACATTTTCTATTGATGATGACAATGCCACATCGCAATTGCTGAAAAAAATATTTTCTTTTGCCTTAACCTCTCCAAATGCTGCATTAAATTTTTCTTTGCTCCTGCCAAGTACAAATACGGTGGCGCCATGAAAGGCAAGGCTTTCGGTAATAGCTTTTCCGAGATAACCATAACCACCGGTTATGAGAATTATTTTTCCATTAAGATCAAATGTATGTACCATCTTTTATGCTTTGGGCCAGCAGGAAGGCATTAAAATATTTTCAGGAACAGTTGCTTCCATTACCGGTAATGCTACTGATAAAATTGTTTCAGCTGCAGCAATATTTTGTTTTAGCTGTGCCAGGTTTTCAACGCCAGTTACTACTTTATCAATAAAGAATTTTTTTAGTACAAATTGTAATAATGCTGCAGGCAATAATTCTTTCAACGATTGCAGTGCCGTAATCAGTGGTTTTACTGTATCAAAAAAATCCGGCAGTGTGCCCGGATCTTTAAATAGTAAGCCCTGTAAAAAAGCGGAACGGGCATGTATTTCACAACCTTGTTTTTTTAATTGTATAGCAAGGGTTTCAAATCTTCTGTCTAAATAATTAAACGGAATCTGTATTAACTCCGGTACAAAACCTTTACTTAAAAGTGTTTCCAGTTCCTGTGTGGTATTGAGAGAAAAACCAATTTTTTTTACCAGTCCCTTTGCTTGTATTTCTTTCATAGTTTCCCACTGGCCGGCATCATTAATTATTTCTTCGGGGCGATGGGACAAATAACCGTACAAAGAAGAAACGCCTAAATCGGCTAGTGTTTTTGAAAGTTGGGTTTCAATGGCTCCGAATTTTGAAGGGCTGATAAATTTTGAGACAATAGAAAAACCATTCAAATCATTTTTACCAAGCACTTCTTCTGCATTGCCGTATGCCGCAGCTGAATCAATCGTTGTAATACCGTTTCCTTTAGCTTCTGCAAGAATAAGGGATACCTCCTTTGCACTTGTTTGCCCATGTGTATTTGAAATGCCATACACTAAACCAAACTGTACCGATCCTAATGCCAGCTTTGTTTTACCCTGCATAGTAAGCCTCTACTATATCTATTACAAAGGCCTGCTGTTCATTTGTGAGTGTGGGATACATCGGCAGGCTTAAGCAGTGCCTGTAATAATTTTCTGACGCAGGCATGTCTCCTTCTTTCCAACCAAACTGTTTGTAGTAAGGCATAAGGTGTGTGGGTATATAATGTACTTGTGCAAATATTTTATGTTGCCTGAGCCAGTTATACAAACCAAGCCTGTCTTCGGCTTCAATTATATACAAATGATAAGCATGGCCTTCCACCGAACCAGACTGCCCTTTGATATAATTTTTTCCGGCAAACGCTTTTGCATAATTAGCAGCTATCTCTCTTCTTCTTTGCAATCCAGCATCGGCCCTTTTTAATTGGGACAAGCCTAATGCAGCCTGGAAATCAGTAATACGGTAATTATATCCCAGGGTTTGCATTTCCATGTACCACCCGGGATAGTCGGTGCCGGCAGTGGGTTGGCCTGCGGCAAAATTTATATTGTTTGTAAATGTTCCCTGTTCTTTTGTAATACCATGTGTACGCAGTTGCAATAATTGTTTGTACAACTGTTCGTTATTTGTTGTTATCATTCCCCCTTCTCCGCAGGCAATATGTTTTACCGGGTGAAAAGAGAAGATGGCCAAATCAGCAAATGCACCATTGCCGCAAAATTGTTTTTTCCCTTTGCTATCAGTAAAGTAAGCACCGGGAGCATGGCAACTATCTTCTATAATCCATAAGCCATATTCATCAGCTAATTTTTTAAACGCCTCCATATCTACAGCGCCACCGGCAAAGTCAACAGGAACAATGCCGCTATACGTTCCCCTTGGCGCTGCTTCAAGCAGCGCCTTCACTTTATTTATATCGAGTAAATAAGTTGATGGATCAATATCTGCAAACACAACATCGCCGCCACAATACCTGATACAGTTTGACGAAGCTGCGAATGTGATTGGTGGTGCAATTACTTTTTGCCCGGGTTGCACATCAAGCGCCAGCGCACATAAATGAAGTGCCGCAGTGCCGTTTGCCACTGCCACTGCGTATTTACTGCCAACATAATTTGCAAATGCTTTTTCAAATTCTGCAATTTTTGGCCCCTGTGTAAGGTAATCACTCAGCAATGTTTCATTCACTGCTTTTAAGTCTTCTTCAGTAATATGCTGACGGCCGTAAGGAATGGGGCCAAATGGGTTTATGGCAATTTTTTTATCTGCTGTTGTTGTACTCATGTGCAGGTTTTAAAACTCAGTTATACATTAAAATCAGGATCTACGTGTTCTTTAATCAGTTTTCTCAAACCTTCCACGGTTTCCCATTCTGTGTTTTCACCAGAATTATATCGGAAACCAAACTCTACTTTTTTCCCGTTGAAGTGTTGTAAAAATTCTTCCAGTTTCCATCTGTGCGATGAGGGAAGAATAGTGTAATATTTGCCAAGATCATAAGTATAGTAAGAATCCGAATCGGTAATCATTTCCTCATGTATTTTTTCTCCCGGCCTTATACCTGTAATTTTTTTCTCACACTCAGGCCCAATGGCTTCAGCCACATCCAGTATTTTATATGAGGGTATTTTAGGTACAAAAATTTCGCCTCCCCATGCATGTTCAAGTGCATGCATCACCATATCCACGCCACCTTGCAATGAAATATTAAACCTTGTCATTGTGGGTTCAGTAATTGGTAACACCCCGGTTTTCTTCATCTTTAAAAAGAAAGGTATTACCGAACCGTTACTTCCCATCACATTACCATAGCGCACCACACTAAATACAATATCATTCCACCCACGAATATTGTTTGCGGCCACAAATAGTTTATCGGAAGCTAGTTTTGTAGCGCCATACAAATTTACCGGCGCAGCAGCTTTGTCTGTAGAAAGTGCCACCACTCTTTGCACCCCTGTTTCCAATGAAGCATTGATAACATTTTCAGCTCCGTTTATATTTGTCTTTACACATTCAGATGGGTTGTATTCTGCAATGGGTACATGCTTCATGGCTGCTGCATGTATCACATAGTCTATACTTTTAAATGCCCTCTTAAGACGATCGTAATCCCTTACATCACCAATGAAGAAACGCACCTGCGGATATTTATCTGCAGGATATTCTTGTCCCATCTGGTATTGCTTCTGTTCATCACGGCTGTAAATTACAAGCCGTTTTATGTCCGGGTAATTGGTAAGTATGTGTTTGGTAAGCGCTTTGCCAAGTGAGCCTGTTCCCCCTGTTATTAAAACAGATTTGTTTGTGAGCATATCAGATTTTTATAAGTATTGATAGTTTGTAGTCAGTTATTACCCGTTGCTTTTTTTACCCTTTTTAAATGCCTTTCTAATTTTTCTTACAGTTCTCCTAAACCATGGCATTTCTTTTTCTTCTTCCACGGTGTAGCCATAGCCGTAACCGTAGTAGTAGCCATAGCCGTAACCATAGCCGTAGCCATAGCCTTTTCCATAACCATAGCCAAGCACTTTTTTGCTTACAATACCATTAAACACCAGGTTCATGTTTGGCATTGATTGTTTTTGATAAGTATCGTTAATCAATTTCAAGAATACACTATTTGTAAAGTTGTGGCGTACGATATATAATGTCATATCTGCAAATTTTGCCAGCAACTTGGCATCTGTTACAGAAGCTACCGGGGGAGAGTCAATTACAACATAATCATAATGTTGTTTAAGGTACTCCATTAATTGCTCCAGCTTTTTTGTTACAATTAATTCTGCCGGGTTAGGGGGGATGGGGCCCGAAGAAATCACAAAAAAGTTTGCAATTTCAGGGTGTGGTTTTATAATATCGCTTTCAGGAATATCAGAAATAAGATAGTTTGTGATGCCCTGGTCTCTCTTAAAACCGAGTGATTTGCTCACTTTGGGTTTGCGTAAGTCAAACTCCATCAGCACTACTTTTGAGCCGGTAAGGCAAAGACTCACCGATGTATTGATAGCAACAAAGCTTTTTCCTTCCGAAGGAATGGAAGATGTAACCAGGATTGTTTTACACTTGTTTTCTGTGGTAGCTGTTACATAATTAAGATTTGTTCTTAATTCTCTAAACTGTTCTGCAATAAGTGTGCGCTTACCATCTGCCACCATTACAGGTGAACTATTTTCTGTTTTCTTAAATACCAATTCTCCAATAATTGGTATTGGAAGTCTTGTTTCAATCTGCGACCTGAACAACAATTTACTGTTGGCGAACTCCCTTAAATAAATATATATGGCCACCAACAGTAATGCAATCGAAATGCAGGTGGCAAAATAATTATCTCTGTTTGGAGAAACTTGTCCTAATAAATCCGGGCGCTCAATTACTCGGTAATTTGGAACCACCGATGCAGCACCAATTGCCGATTCTTCTTTCTTCTGTAATAAAAAAGTATAAATGGCATCTTTGATATTTTTATCCCTTCCGATGTCAAACATCTTTCTTGCCTTCTCAGGCATTTTATTTATGAAGCCTTGTACTTTACTATTATCTGCCTCAAGGCTATTACGGCTTGTAATCAAACTTGTTTTTAGATTCTCAATACTCCGGATAATACTTGGCTTCAATTTATCGATTACGTTTTCATACACCCCTATCTGTGGGTTTTTAGGTCCTGATGTTGCCTGTATTTTTTTCAATTCAAATTCACTTGAATATAATTGCTTTAGCAATTCCATTAATACGGGGTCTGTTATTCCGAGCGAAGATGGCTCTGGTGCCAACTCTGTATTTCTCTTTACAACATAACCTTCAATTTTTCCAAGTACGTCTAATTGTATCCCTATCTCAGCAATTTTTGCATCAGACTGTTTTAACTTATTTAGGTATAAATTCCCCTCTTGTCCCAAATCAACAATGCCCTCAGATTTCTGATAATTTACCAATTTGGTTTCCACGCCACTTAATTCATCTGATACCAGTTGCAGTCTGCCGTCTAAAAAGCGTTGTGTATTTTCATAGATGCGGCTTTTATACTCTACAGACGAAGCACCATACATATCAAACAGGGTGTTAAGTATCTGTATGCCTCTTTCAGGAAAAGCGTCAGTAAAAGTGACATCGAGTATTGATGATTGCTTTGATATTGGCGCTACATTTAAAGATCCTTTCAAAACTTTACCGGCTGTTGTAAGTGGTAGTATGGTTACAAACCATTTCTCAGATGCATCATTTGTAGCCACATAGTTTTTATTAAGGGACCACTTCACTTTTGTATAACGCATTGTTACAAAAGTGTCAACCGGGTACAATGTATTATTGTATCTTATTTGATTTCCTTCTACTTTTACCTCACCGCCAATTGCAGCTTTTACAGAGTCCGGGTTTTGTAATTCTACACTAAATGGTATGTTTTTATATACGTAGCCTGATTTAATATTTCCCTGCTGGCTATAGCGTACATTGGTTTGAAGATGTGCCGCCACTTTTTTAAGCAAATCTGTAGAACGTAATATCTCCATCTCTCTCTCAGATTCGGTACTTAAGTTCCTTGTATCGAGTTTTATTATTTCCTGCAGGTTGGCAGTTTTTTGCTGAGAATCATCATTTACAACCACCCTTGCTCTCACCTGGTAAATTGGGGTGGCGTAACGCAGCAAGAGATATGCTGTTAACACACCAGCCGCAAACGCAAAGAAAATAAGCGGCCAGTAAGGAAATATCCTAAAAAGGATAAACTGGAGCTGTTGGTTTTTCTCTAACGAGTTTTCCTGTATATCAAAATCCGACACATAATTATTATTAGTGACGGGGGCATTACCCTGAGTATTGTTTTGTTTCATTTAACTGTCAGTTTAGCTGCTTTTTCTATTTATGCAAGCAGCCGTTTAACTATTTTATTTTTCAATCAGCAATTGCATACTGTTATCTTTTAAAAGATATGTATCGCCGCTATGTTGACATTTATAATGCCCTTCACCAGTTAATGGAAGCGGCACATGTTCTCCGTGCCTGCTCATCCATCCTTTTTGCACTGCAGGCACACCTGTCATTAATGCAAATGGTTTTACATCTTTTGTAACCACAGCCCCGGCACCAATAAAAGCATATTCACCAATTGTAACACCACACACTATAGTACAGTTTGCGCCAAGGGTGGCGCCTTTTTTTACAATTGTATTTTTGTACTCATGCTTACGGCTAATAGCTGCCCTTGGGTTAAATACATTTGTAAACACCATTCCGGGTCCGCAAAAAACCTCGTCCTCCAGTGTTACATTATCATATACTGATACATTGTTTTGTATTTTAACACCATTGCCAATGCGTACATTATTTGCAACAAAAATATTCTGGCCCAGTATGCAGTTGTTACCAATTACAGCCCCACTGCTTATATGCGACCAATGCCATATTCTTGTGTTGTCACCAATAGCGGCCCCTTCATCTACAATTGCAGTATTATGCTTGCTGTAATTCACAAAAGTGCCTGTTTAGAGAAAATAACAATTTACTAATTGTGCCTGTCTTGATTAATCAGGTAATTATAATTACTTCCTTAGGTTTATAATTGTAAGTATTAATGAAAGCCCTACCGCCACAATACTTAGGTACTGGGGCACACCTGTACGTGACACAAACCTGGCTTTTACGGGCTCTACATATACCACATCGTTTGTTTTGAGATAGAAATAAGGAGAATTAAAAATGTCCTTAGATAAAAGGTTTACTCTTGCTATTTGCCTTTCCCCATTTATTTCTCTAATTACAACTACATTATCCCTTCTGCCTAAATCTGTAATGTCGCCTGCAATACTAATGGCTTCAAGTATTGTAAGTCGTTCGGTTGGCATGTTATACCTGCCGCTTCTGTTTACTTCACCCAATATTGAAAAGTTATAATTGAGGAAACGTACATTTACAATGGGCTCTTTTGTATAATCCCTGAACAGCTCTGTCAACCGCTGCTCAAGCTGTATCCTCGTAAGCCCCTCGGCCTGCACCTTTCCAATATAAGGCACCTGTATTTTTCCATCTGCTTCTACCAAATATCCCAAAACAGCTCCATTTGTTCCGGCAGTAAAAGCGTTACTGCTTCCGGTTCCCATACCGCTGCCAGAATTAAGAGTAGGCAAGTCTGTAATATTACTGCCACCTACTGAAATCCACAACTGATCGTTTCTTTGAATTTTAGTTTCAAAAATAGATTGTGCAGATGCTATAGTCTTCGCTGTAGAATCATTAAGATCATTAAAATAAATTACCTGCTTAGTGGAAGTGCAGGAAGTGAGTAAGCAAATTGCCATGACAAATAACAGTAAAAAAGTTTTGCCGGAACTCATTTGTATCATGTTAAGCGGTTTTAATAAATGTTGTATTAAGTATCAAAATTTCATAATTATTCATGGCTTCGCCTTCCTCAGCCACATAAAAAAAACGACAGAGGTTCTTTAAAGAAAAAAACATTCTATTGAACAATTCGTTGTTATAATGGGATAAGCCCTGTTTTGAAACAGGTTTTTATTTCAGGCCTGCTCCTGGTTATAGGTGGCAAATGGCTTATAAAAACGAGGTGCAAAAGTACCTTTTTTTTTGATGAAACAACTTTAAAAACGAGGGCAAAAGCCCCTTGTTTTCCGGTTAAGGTATATTAAAAACGGCTACGGAAATTGCTATCAAAAAATGGTAAATATTACTATAGCTAGACTCCTCTTTAAAAGATTGGACAGCATTTTTTAAAATAAAAGGCGGAACAAATGTTCCGCCTCTAACAATATATGTGGGTGTAATTATCCTAATGCCACCCGTTTGAATAAAGTAACTTTCAAATCCACATCAACACTCTTTAAATAATCAGCTACGGATTTGGCATTGTCTTTTACAAAGGGCTGAGCCATCAACGTATTTTCTTTTAAAAATTTATTGATTTTACCTGCAGCTATTTTTTCTGCCATTTCAGCTGGTTTACCTTCTGCTTTAATTTGTTCAATAGCAATTTCTTTTTCCCTTGCAATGGTTTCAGGGGCAACGGAAGTTTCATCAACAGCTAATGGGTTCATAGCAGCAATTTGCATTGCCACATCTTTACCGGCTTCAGCTGCTACTTTGTTAAAGCCTACCAGCACTCCCATCCTGTTAGCGCCATGAATATAGCTTGCAACAAATGGAGCATCAATCCTTTCAAAACGAACGGCAATTTTTTCTCCTATTGAAGCTAATTTGTCGTTTACCATTTCAGCCACCTTAGTACCATTAATGGCAGTGTCGTTAAGCTCTTCAACTGTGTTTACATTATTTGCTATTGCTGCATCTGCTATGCTTTGTGAAAATGTAACAAAATCTGCATTCTTGCTTACAAAATCTGTTTCACAGCTAACTAACACTATCATTCCTGTTGTGCTATCAGCATTTGTTTTAGCTATTACAACACCCTCTTTCGCTTCTCTGTCGCTTCTTTTTGCAGCAACTTTTTGGCCCTGTTTACGCAACCAGTCAATAGCAGCTTCAAAATCGCCGTTGCTTTCTGTTAATGCTTTGCGACAGTCTAACATGCCTGCCCCTGTTGTTTGGCGCAGCTTGTTTATATCAGCTGCAGTAATTGTTACACTCATAGAATAGTATTTTTAATCTGGCTAAGCCAGTACTGTTAAAAAATAATTAGTGCCGTTATTATCTTGCTCCACCTGTTGGCTTTCTGCCACCAGCGGCCGGACCTGGCACCCTGCGTTTTGTTGGAGCTCCACCTCTTACACGTTTATTCCTGTCGTCTCCACCATCTTGCCTTTGTTCGAAACGGGCAGCCCTTGCTTCTGCTGATTCCTCATTATCTGAAGTCTGATCATCATCATCTTTTTCTGCCTGGCGCTCTGCTAAACCTTCTGCAATAGCTGCTGTGATATAGTTTACAACTATAGCAATTGATTTTGCCGCATCGTCATTAGCTGGAATAGCAAATTCAACTTTATTTGGATCGCAGTTAGTATCCACCATACCAAAAGTGGTAATGTTCAACCGCTTCGCTTCAGCCAATGCAATGTGCTCATGACCGATATCAACCAGAAACAATGCAGCTGGAAGGCGGCTGATTTGAGCAATACCACCGAGTACTTTCTCCATTTTATCTTTATCACGTGATAAAGTCAACTTCTCTTTTTTAGTAAGGCTTTCCGCAGATCCATCGTTAAGCATTTTATCTATGCTTTGCATTTTCTTTACACTTTTACGAACAGTGTTAAAGTTTGTAAGCATACCACCCAACCAACGCTCAGTAACAAATGGCATGTTTACTTTTGTAGCTGCTTCAGAAACAATCTCTTTAGCTTGCTTCTTTGTAGCTACAAACATGATCTTTTTACCACTTTTTGCTATTGATTTCAAAGCTGCTGCAGTTTCTTGCAAACCTTCGGCAGTTTTGTTCAAATCAATAATGTGGATACCTTTCTTTTCTGCAAAGATGTAAGGAAGCATTTTAGGATTCCACTTCTTTTTCAAGTGACCGAAATGCACACCAGCTTCAAGAAGCTGCTGTTGTAAGGAAGTTGTGTTTTCCATTGTGTATTATTAATTATTTATTATTAGTTATTTATCTAGCTGGTGGTTAAAACAATTAACCAATAACCATTAACGCTTAGAGAACTGGAAGCTCCTTCTTGCTTTTTTACGGCCTGGTTTTTTACGTTCAACAGCACGTGGATCTCTTTTGAGAAAACCTGCTGCTTTTAATGCCGGACGGTAGTCAGCACTTACTTCCAGCAAAGCACGGGCAATACCCAGTTTTGCAGCTTCTGCCTGTCCTTTTACGCCACCACCTTGTGCATTGATAACAATATCAAATTTATCAGCAGCTTCTGCAGTTTTTAATGGTGCTTCCAACTGGTTTTGCAAATACACCAATGGGAAATAAGTTTTATAGTCTTTACCGTTAACCGTTATTTTACCTTCACCCTTACTTAAGAACACACGGGTTACAGCTTCTTTTCTGCGGCCAACTGCGTTTTTTTGTTTTTCCATTTTTTAAAAGTATTAAGTACTCAGATCTTAGTATTGAGACTAAAACCCAAGAAATTTTAGAATTTAAATTCAGCAGGTTTTTGTGAAGCATGTGGATGTTCTGCACCGGCATACACAAATAATTTTTTGTACATCTTTCTGCCAAGCCTGTTTTTTGGAAGCATACCTTTTACGGCTCTTTCAATTAGTACTTCTGGCCTGCGCCTGATAAGATCTTTTGCAATTTCTTCTTTACGGCCACCTGGGTATCCAGAGAAAGTATCATATACTTTGTCTTCCATTTTGTTACCGGTAAGTTTAACCTTATCGCAGTTAATTACAATTA
>CAZBTD010000004.1:0-65770 GCA_964494815.1 uncultured Ferruginibacter sp.
GAAGATTTTTTTGTTTCCTTCTTTTTTTGTTTGCTCATTTTAGTTTTAGCTGGTTAAATCCAGTTTCGTTTTTTTATTTTACGGTACGAACTGCGTTTCTTTATTCAACATCACTGCATCGCATCTTACCAATGTTAAGTCAGGATTTTGGCTTTACCTCGGACCTTGTACGTCATTGCATTTTTTATCATCAATCACTTTTGTAAAAGCTGGTGTAATCTTATTTTAGTTTCCACTAAGGTTAAGCAACATTTATTATAACCTTAGCAGAAAAATTCGATGCTTACAATGTTCTTATCACCTTATTTACATTTATAGTACCGCAGGTTAACCGGAAAGAGTGTTTATTCTTTGAGAATATCTTTTTATTAAATCAAAATTCAATCCCGTTAATTTTACAAAATTGCAAATCATTACTCACAACACATGCAATGTAAAACAAAATTCCTGCATTGACATAAAACGGCAATAGTGCAATCATTCATCAATCCTCAAAAAAAACTTATCACTAAAACTATCTGGCAGCTTTCGTTAGTAAGCCTGTTTACCGATATGGCTGGTGAAATGTTGTATCCCGTAACACCGTTGTATTTAAAAAGTATTGGCTTTTCTGTATTGGCCATTGGCATTTTAGAAGGTATTGCGGAAGCTGTTGCCGGTCTTACTAAAAGTTATTTTGGCAGCATGAGCGATGCAAAAGGAAGGCGCCTTCCTTTTGTACAGCTTGGCTACACATTAAGCGCCATCAGCCGCCCCATGATGGCTTTTTTTACTGCGCCGCTGTGGGTTTTCTTTTCAAGAACAATGGAAAGACTGGGCAAAGGCATCCGCACAGGTGCAAGAGATGCTATGCTGAGTGATGAAGCTACACCGGAAACAAAAGCCACCATATTTGGTTTTCACCGCAGTATGGATACTATTGGTGCCGTTATTGGCCCGGCTATTGGTTTGTTGTTTTTATATTTTTTTAAAGATGATTACCGTTCACTTTTTTACCTGGCATTTATTCCCGGTCTGTTTGCTGTTCTTACAACACTTACAATGTTTGAAAGAAAAAAACCGGGAAGACTTGAATATAAATTGCAGCAACCAGGCCTGTTTGCTTTTACACACTACTGGAAAAAAAGTTCACCTGAGTATAAACAATTAGTCATTGGCCTGCTTGGTTTTGCATTGTTCAACAGTTCTGATGTTTTTCTTTTATTAAAAATGAAAGAAAATGGCCTGAGTACAGAAGCTGTTGTAGGCATTTATATTTTTTACAATTTGGTGTACGCCCTAATGGCTTATCCACTGGGCATTGTTGCCGACCAGTTGGGGTTAAAAAAAGTTTTCCTCTTTGGTTTAGTACTATTTGCCATCGTATATACAGGATTTGCCTTTAATCATAATATGATCATCTTTATCGTCCTTTTCTTTTTATACGGGCTATATGCTGCAGCCACCGAAAGTGTTTCCAAAGCATGGATAAGCAATATTGCACCCAAATCAGAGACAGGCACAGCCATTGGTACTTATATGGGTTTTCAAAGCATTGCTGCTTTAATAGCCAGCAGCATGGCGGGGTTGCTATGGCAATCATTTGGTTCCATGGCTGCATTTATAATTACTGCTGTAGTTACCATGATTGTTGTGTTTTATTTATCAGCAATAAAATTCAAGGCATAGTTCTGATTGATTATTGATTATTTTTTTGAGACCTTTATAAAAAAAATCAATGGAAAATTACGATACAGTTGTTGCAGCACTCAGCAGCCTCAAAGCAAAGGGCTATACACTTGATTTTAATATTGCCTTTGATAATATCAAATGCAATGAACATAATATCTGCCTCAATCCTAACGAATTTGAAATAACGGAAGTCTATCGTTTTGAAGGCGACACCAATCCTTCTGATGAAGATGTGGTGTATGCCATAGAATCTAAAGACGGAAAACTCAAAGGTACCATCACCAGTGCTTTTAGTATTTACGCTGATACTGTAAATGATACCATGCTGAAAAAGCTTACCATACATCATCACAATTAATATTGCAGGATGAACCGCAGAAAATTTATCAATCTCACCGCCCTCACAACACCACTACTTTCTTTTACAAAGATTAACGCACCTGTGCCGGCAACAAAACCAATCATGCTTTCCACTTGGGCTGAAGGGAAGAATGTAAACAATGCAGCATGGAATATTTTATCGAATAATGGAAAAGCAATTGATGCCATTGAAGCAGGGGCTGTGTATGTTGAAAATAAAATCAGTTGTTGTGTTGGCCTCGGTGGCAATCCTGACAGGGATGGCATCGTAACACTTGACGCCTGTATTATGGATGAACATGCCAACTGTGGTGCTGTGGCAGGACTGGAAAGAATAAAACATCCATTATCAGTTGCAAGAAAATTAATGGAAACCACACCGCATGTTTTGTTGGTGGGTGATGGTGCTCAAAAATTCGCTTTGCAAAATGGCTTTGTATTAGAAAGCAAAGAATTGAGCGATGATGCAAAAAGGGAATATGAAAACTGGCTGAAGAAATCAGAATACAAACCAATTATCAATATTGAAAATAAAGATGGTGCTTTTGCCATACCAATAAAATTTGACAATGGCACATTCAACCATGACACTATGGGTATGGTGGCCATGGATAGCGCAGGTAATTTATCAGGCGGTGTTACCACCAGCGGCATGGCATTTAAAATTCATGGGCGTGTGGGTGATTCTGCCATTATTGGCGCAGGCTTATTTGTTGATAATGCAGTGGGCGCTGCCACATCAAGCGGCGTGGGTGAAGAAGTGATACGCACCTGTGGCACACATACTGTAGTGGAGTTTATGAGAAAAGGATATTCGCCTGAACTGGCTTGCAAAAAAACGGTGGAAAGAATTATAAAAAATAATCCTGCAAAAGCTAAAACATTACAAGTAGGTTTTGCAGCAGTCAATAAAAAAGGTGAACATGGCGCTTATGCTATACAACAAGGATTTGCCTTTGCTGTAAAAAGTGATAAAGAAGACAGCATATATCAATCTAAATATTTCTATAAGGCCTGAGGATGAACTTTCAATTAGAAGTTATAGGATTTAATATTGAATCATGCGGCATAGCGCAAGCTGCAGGTGCCAGCCGTATTGAACTATGTGATAATCCTGTTGATGGCGGCACCACTCCTTCTCTTGGTTTTATAAAAGCTGCAAGAAAATTATTACAGATACCGTTGTATGTAATGATTCGCCCCCGTGGCGGAGATTTTTTATACAGCAAGGAAGAATTTGAAATAATGAAAACGGATATCAAGCTGTGTAAAGAATTGGGATGTGACGGTGTGGTTTTTGGCATGTTGAATAGCGATGGCAGTATTGATGAAAGAACTGCTCAATTGGTTGAACTGGCTTATCCAATGGGGGTAACCTTTCACCGGGCATTTGACCGCTGTGCAAACCCTTTTGAGGCATTGGAACATATCATTAACTACGGTTGCGAAAGAATATTAACCAGCGGCCAACACCCAACAGCAACAGCAGGAGCAACAGTAATTGCCGAACTAATAAAACAAGCAGATGACAGAATGATTATTATGCCCGGCAGTGGTGTAAGAAGCGATACTATTATTGAACTGGCAAGTAAAACTGGTGCTACTGAATTTCATACTTCGGCTAAAGCAATAAAAAAAAGTGCAATGGAATATACCAGCAGCACAATGAATGATAACTTTAAATCAGTAACTGTTGATGCAGCTGAAATAAAAGCTATTATAAAAGAGTTATCGGTGATGAGTGATAAGTAACGGCCAATGAACAACCAGCAACGGGAAACGTTTCTCTGTTAACCCTTTCCTAATTTAGAACGCTTCGTCATGGATAAGTATTTATTTGTGCCTAAATTGCAGCCCTAACTAAAAATGTGTGCATGAAGCAACTCTCCATTATTCTCAATATCCTGTTATTGGTGGCGGTAAGCATCCTGTTTTATTTTCATTTCTCCGGCAAAGAACCTAATACAGTAAAAAAAGCAAATATAGCTGCGGTGTCGCCGGTAAAAGACAGTTGCACCACAGGCCATTTGGTAGCTTATGTTGAGCTTGATTCACTTTACGACAATGTTACTTACATTAAGCAAAAGCAAAAAGAACTGGAAAGCGAACAAGAATCACTCGGCAGGCAATATCAAAATGCGTATGCCCAATTAGAGCAGAAGAAAAATAATTTTCTTAAAAAAGGAAATGCAATTACTCAACAAGAAGCAGAAGAATTTCAGGCAAAGCTTTACCAGGAACAACAACAAATAGAATCGGATAAACAAAACCAGGCGCAAGGCCTTGCAGCAAGGAGAGCTAACACTATGGACGAAATACAAAAAAGCCTGAAAACATTTTTAAACGATTATAACAGCGACCGCCGCTTCTCTTACATATTTGCTACCGGTACCGGGCTTGATTATATTTTGTATAAAGACTCTACACATAATATTACAGGCGATGTAATCAAAGGCCTTAATGATCAATTTGGCAAAAAAGGGAAACCATAATACCATCAATTTATTTTATCTTGAACCCCGTTATTAAAAACGGGATTTTTTATGCCTCAAAACACAGACAGCACACCTGGTTTCAAACCATCTCTAAGTTTATTTGATGCCACCATGATTGTTGCAGGTTCCATGATTGGCTCGGGCATTTTTATTGTGAGTGCAGACATGCTAAAAGATATTGGCAGTGCAGGCTGGCTGCTGGCAGCATGGCTTATTACTGGCTTTATGACTTTAACTGCAGCTTTGAGCTATGGAGAATTAAGTGGGATGTTCCCCAAAGCTGGTGGTCAATATGTGTATTTAAAAGAAGCATACAATCCATTGGTTGGTTTTTTGTACGGCTGGAGCTTCTTTGCAGTAATACAAACAGGCACCATTGCAGCCGTAGGTGTTGGCTTTGCAAAATTTGCCGGTTACTTTTTCCCTTCGCTGGCATGGGATGATGCCAATACATTTAATGCAGCTGGCCTCAACATCCATTATGCACAATTGGTGGCGATAGCACTTATTGTTTTTTTAACTTTTGTAAATACAAAAGGTATTGAAGCAGGCAAAGCAATACAAACCATTTTTACTTCTACAAAACTATTATCGCTGTTTGGGCTAATCATTGCAGGCTTTGTTGCTTTTAAATGGGATGTTTGGCAAAGCAACTGGCAAAACGCATGGACAGTGCAACACCTCAACAAAGATGCTGGCGGCACAATCAATATGGAACCATTACTTACCGGTGCTGCATTGGGCGCAATGGCAAGTGCCATGGTAGGCAGCATCTTCAGCAGCGATGCCTGGAACAATGTAACTTTTATTGCAGGTGAAATTAAAAATCCAAAACGCAATATTGGCATGAGTTTGTTTTTGGGCACACTCATCGTTACCATAATATATATTTTAGCTAACGTTGTGTACTTAGCAGTTGTACCATTACATGAACTTGCTTTTGCAAAAGACAACCGTGTTGCACTCAGTGCATCTGAAGCAATATTTGGAAGCAGCGGCACCATCATTATTGCTGTGATGATTATGATATCAACCTTTGGGTGCAACAATGGCTTGATACTGGCAGGCGCAAGAGTATATTATACAATGGCAAATGATAAATTATTTTTTAAGCAGGCGGGTGCTTTAAATAAAAACAGTGTGCCTGCATGGGCATTATGGATACAGTGCATCATGGCCTGTGCATTGTGCCTGAGCGGACGATATGGAGATTTGCTTGATATGGTTTCATTTGTTGTAGTAATTTTTTATGTATTAACAATCGCTGGTATTTTTATTTTAAGAAAGAAAATGCCAAATGCAGAAAGGCCTTATAAAGCATTTGGTTATCCAGTATTGCCAATCATTTATATACTAATGGGAATTGCCTTTTGTACTTTATTAATCATCTACAAAAGAGACTATACCTGGCCCGGGCTTGTTATTACTTTAATAGGAATTCCTTTATACTACTTTGCAGTAAGCAATAAGAAATAACTTTGCATCATCATGATTAGTTCTCTTTGCAATACAATTTTTGAACAATCCATTATCGATTATCATAAAGCAGATAATGTTGATACCCCCATCAACAACCCCTACCCTTCCTCTTCTTTGTTAGAACATTTACTATATCATAAAAACTGGATTGATACAGTGCAATGGCACCTGGAAGATATTGTACGCAACCCTGCCATTAATCCTGTAGAAGGATTAGCATTAAAAAGAAGGATTGACAAAAGCAACCAGGAAAGGACTGATATGGTAGAATATATTGACAGTTACTTTTTAGAACAATATAAAAACGCACCGCTCAATCCAGGTGCCACTGTCAACACAGAAAGCCCGGCATGGGCGATTGACAGGCTTTCTATTTTAACATTGAAAATTTATCACATGCAGGCAGAGGCAAACCGCATTGATGCAAGCGCTGAACACATTATTACTTGTACAGAAAAATTGGCCGTGTTGCTAGAGCAGCAAAAAGATTTATCAAAAGCCATTGATGATTTGCTGGATGATATTTCGAAAGGCAAGAAGTATATGAAAGTGTATAAGCAAATGAAAATGTATAATGATCCTGCGTTAAACCCAGTTTTGTATAAATTATAATTGGTTTGGAAAGTTTAGGGTTTGGAAGTTTAGGTAATCCTTCTGCAAAACTTCTTTTCGACTAAACCTCTAAACCTTCTAAACTTCTAAACTATTTGTCTTCCTCAACTCACATATTAGTCATTCGTTTTTCTGCAATGGGTGATGTTGCCATGGCAGTACCTGTTTTAAAAAATGCTTTAGAACAAAATACACATCTTCAAATCACTGTTGTTTCCAATGCCTTTTTTGCACCGCTGTTTGACGGGCTGGAGAGATGTAATTTCTATGGTGTGCACCTGAAAACAAAACACAAAGGCGCAACAGGCATGTATGAACTTTTCAGGGAACTAATAAAACAAAATAAGTTTGATGGCATTGCTGATTTACATGGCGTAATACGATCTGCATTATTAAAAACATTGTTTAAACTAAGCGGCTATAAAACTGCAACCATTGATAAAGGAAGAAAAGAAAAGAAAGCGCTAACAAGAAAAGACGATAAAATATTTAAGCAGCTTATAACTTCTCATGAGCGCTATGCACAGGTATTTAGAAAACTGGGAATTGATGTTGTATTGGATAAAACAAAGCTGGTTTATAACAAACAGCATTTACCAAATGCAATATCACCATTCTTTCAGCAAAACAAAAAAGTAATCGGTATTGCCCCTTTTGCACAGCATAAAGAAAAAATGTATCCACTGGAAAAAATGAAAACCGTTGTGCAGGCTTTAGCACAAAACAACAATATCATTTTATTTGGTGGCGGCGGAGAAGAAACTGCTGTTTTAAAACAATGGAGTCATGAAATAAAAAACACCGCCAATGCAGCAGGCAATTTTACGTTTGCACAGGAGTTATCTATTATCAGCAATCTTAACGCAATGATAAGCATGGACTCCGCCAATATGCATTTAGCTTCTTTATACAATGTGCCTGTAATAAGTGCCTGGGGCGCCACTCATCCTTACGCAGGTTTTTATGGTTGGGCACAGGATGAAAAAAATATTGTTGCTGTTGATTTGAATTGCCGGCCATGCTCTGTATTTGGAAACAAACCCTGCTGGCGTGGCGACCATGCCTGCATGAGGCAGATAGAAGAAAGAATGATTGTTGATAAAGTCAATTCACTTATATAAATGCTCACACGCCTTGCCCCCACTCCCAGCGGCTTCATTCACACAGGAAATATTTACAACTTCCTGCTCAACTGGCTTTGGGCAAGAAGCAATGGTGGCAAAGTATTATTGAGAATTGATGACGGGGACGAAGAAAGAAAAAGAAAAGAATATGTGGAGGATATTTTCCGGGTGCTTGGGTGGCTGGGATTGGATTGGGATATTGGCCCTGCAGGACCGGATGATTTTGAGAAAAATTGGTCGCAGGCGCTTAGAAAAAATTTGTACAATGAGTTACTGGATGAGCTTGTTGTAAAAAACATCGTCTTTGCCTGTGAGTGCAACAGGAAGCAAATATGCAATTGTGAAGAGAAGCAGCTTAGCATTGGCAAAACGGGTACAGCTTTAAAAGTAAACCCTGGCACAAAAATTTTTTTTGCCGATAAAGTAAAAGGCAACACAAGTATTATACTCTCTTCCCCTTTTGTTATCAAAAGAAAAGATGGCATTGCTGCATACCAGCTCTCTTCATTAGCAGACGACCGGCATTTTGCAGTAACCCATATTTTTCGTGGTGAAGATTTGCTGCCGTCAACAGCCATGCAGTTATATCTCGATTCACAACTTTCAATACCTTATTTCTGTAACTGCTGTTTTTGGCACCATCCATTGCTCACTGATGCAAGTGGCAATAAGTTCTCAAAAAGCGCCGGTGTGCAAGGCAGCAGCATCATTACTCAAGTAAAAAAAGAAGACCTGTTCATTGCCTTTAGCAAATGGATTGGCCTGCCCACACCAGCAACAACAGTAGAGGAAATAAAACAATCTAAACAATCAACCCTAACACAGTTATTTGATAAACGGTAATATTTGTCTATGATTGCTGACTTCAATTTTCTACTTTTACCGCCTAAAAAAAAATCTATGAGAAAATTACTTACGATTCTATTGGCTGTTGGTATATATGGCCACATAACAGCCCAACAATTATCAACACCACAACCAAGCCCCACACAAACTGTAAAGCAAAACTTTAGTACGGGCAGTATTGAACTTAGCTACAGCCGCCCCAGCAAAAAAGGCAGGGCAGTATTTGGAGATCTTGTTCCTTATGGTAAAGTATGGCGTACTGGCGCCAATGCTGCCACCACTCTTTCGTTTACTGATGATGTTACCATTGGCGGCAAAGAAATAAAAGCTGGCAAATACGGATTATTAAGTATCCCCGGTGCCGACAAATGGACGCTGATAATTACAAAAGATTTGGACATTACCAGCCCGGCAGCTTACAAGCAGGAGAACGACGTAGTGAGAGTAGAAACAGCAGTGATGAAAATGCCATTAACTGTTGAAACATTCACCATTACTTTTGCTGATATTACCGGCAGCAGCACCAACCTTCACCTGTTTTGGGATAATGTTTTGGTTTCGCTCCCCATCAGCACCAACACCGAAGCCAGGGTGTTGAAGCAGATTGATGATGTAATGAATAAAGATAACAAACCTTACTTTAGCGCTGCCAGTTATTATTACGATAATGGCAAAGATTTAAACCAGGCCTTAGCCTGGGTAAACAAAGCAGTTGACAATAACAAAGAAGCTTTCTGGATGTTTATGCTAAAAGCCCGTATCCATAATAAATTAGGCGATAAAGCCGCTGCTAAAGCTGCTGCTAATACAGTAGTGGAGCTGGCAACCAAAGCAAAGAATGATGATTATGTAAAAATGGCAAATGATTTATTGAAGACCTTATAAACCATACTGTGCTTTTACAAACAGCCCCGGAGTTTTCCGGGGCTTATTTTTTTACACTTAATTTTGCCATCGCATCAAACCTGTTGAACAAATGATTCATAAAAAAATCCTGTTGCTTTTTATAGTACCGCTTTTCGTTTCCATCTCTTTTGCTCAAAAGAAAGAAAAGAAACCTTTCTTTTATGGCATGTACCTGCAATGGGGCTATAATACTGAAACTTATACAAGGAGCAATATCCATTTTAAAATGAGTAACGGCAGCAATTTTACTTTGCATCGTGTAAAAGCCCACGATTCGCCAGATATGGATGCCATTACAAAAAAGCCTTTAGAAATTTCTATTCCCCAATATAATTACAGGATTGGTTTTTATTTAAATAAAGAACAAACGAAAGCAATTGAAATAAATTTTGATCACCTGAAGTATGTTGTTACCGACTTTCAACGTGTGCATGTGTCTGGCACTATTGATGGCAAACAGGTTGATGGTGACAGCGTATTAAACCCTGCCACTTTTTTGCACCTTGAACATACAGATGGCGCCAACCTGCTGCACATAAACTATGCAGCACAGGAAGAAATCATCCACAGTAAAACCGCTGGAAGAAAAATTCTCACTGCTATTTATAAACTTGGCGCCGGCATTAATATCCCCAGAACTGATTTTACATGGAAGGGCGACAGGCTGAATAATGCCTTTCATATTGCAGGGTACAATATCAGTGCAGAAAGTGGTTTACGCTGGTACCCTTTTAAAAAAATCTTTCTGGAAGGAACAGGGAAAATGGGCTTTGTACAATACCTTAATGCACTCGCCAATACTACAACTTCTACAGGTAACCGGGTACGCCACAATTTCTTTTATGGCGAATTGATTGGCACTGTGGGAGTGGATATACGTTTTTAAAACTGCAGAAAAATATTACTGCATCTCTATCGTGTAAGAGGCACTGGCTTGTGTTGAAAAACTGAAATTGGTTTTATCTGTATCAACTTTTATTTTCTTACCTGCTGCATTTGTTACAATAACTCCCCTTGCCCATGGATTTTCAACAACACACTTATTTCCCTTTTCGCTTACTATTTTTATATATTGTACTATGCCATTCTTTTGTTGTGAAGAAACAAGAAAAGCGCCATGCGTTCTTAAATTATTAAATGAAGCGTCTTTATCTTTTAACCAGTTTGGAAATACCCTTATTATTCCTTCATAACCCTGCAGCAGCATTTCATTAATGCAAGATGGCACACCGCTTAGTGTTTCGGTAAACCCACCACTCTGTGGCACCCATAAATTTGGAAGTGATGCCTGTGCAATTCTTGCTTTTAGTTTGCCAATAACAATTTCAGGATTGTATCCAAGCCTTGCAGCCACAGTAAAATTTCCTTCAAAACCATTACCTGTATTCCTCCACCCACCATCGCCGCCGGGTTCTGTATCCCATCTTGCAATTTCTTTACGCAGGATGGAAGCAAATGCTGAATCTGTTTTTACACCAACATTTCCCGATGGAAACACCCATGTGTACCCCATCAACCTGCCAAAGCCGGGATTGGTTCTTTTTAAACTTCCCGGCCCCGTTCCCCGTTCTGTACCTATTAATCTTGTAACATCATTGTACTTTAAAACTGGTATTGGATACAAGTTGTTCCTGATGTGGTTCCACTTAACTACCTTGTCTTCATCAACACCTAAATAATTACTAACATCGATGATACCTTTATAAAACATTGTAAGCAGGCCAAGCGTGGCAGTATTGTTCGTATCGCCGCTTCTCATATCTTCTTTCCAGTTTGGATTACCCGGCCCTGTTTCCCAAAAATTATCATTGTAACTATTATAATACCCATTTTCAAACTTCAGGTAATCCTGCCAAAAACTATCCACCTCTTTCAGAAAGGGATAAATTTTTTTTGCATACGCTCTGTCATACGTTGTGTAAAACCGCAGAAACATATTGGCGGCAAGAAAAATTGCATTGCTTCTTTGTCCACGAAACATCACTTTTCCCACAAGGCCAGATTCTTTTGTGCCATAGCGCTTCACCATTTTTTCTTCTGTCACTGGAAATACAGTAGCCGTAAACCCTTTGGGTCCAATGCCGGTGGGATAATACACTCCCCGGCATTTTAGTTCATCCATTGCATGTTGCTTTGCTTTCGGCATATATTCAAGTACAGGATTATCATACCCTTCAGTTAAATCAAGATGATTAGAGGAGTAAGCGCCCCAAAATGGTGCCTGGTAATTATAATTCAAATGATAATCGCCTTCCCATGTATTGGTGGCATCATCAGTAATGGTATTACCGCACAAGCCCGGTGGAAAATTTTTATTGCGGCTGCAGCAGGCCAGCAGGTACTGGCTGCCATAGTAATATTTTTCCAGCATGGTATCCCCCAACACCACATTTGATTTATTCCAGAATTGTTTCCACCAGGCATCGTTTTTTTGTTTGATTTTTTTTATAAAAACAGCATTTGCATTTTGCACTCTGGCAATAGCGGTGTTCAGGTAATCTCTGTTTTCAAAATTGGTGCAAACGCCTGCAATGATGGTAACTTTTGTGTTTGGCTTCATCACAAATTCATTTCCTTTTGCACCAATGCTGTTGACAGCTATAGCAACATGCGAAGGCCATTGCAAGTCGGGCAAATCAAAATGCCGCTGTGCAAACTGGATATTTCCTCTCTGCCCTGAATCAACAATTGATTCAAAACCCTGCTTTGCCCATACATGAGTATTTACTGTGCAGGGCTTACCCGTACAGGACAATTCTGCAACCACAACATTGCTTGCAGCCGGCACTATTATTTTTAATGAAACAATAAGCTCATCTTTTTTAAATGTGGCATTGATGTTTCCATTGGCCAGCACCTGCTCAGCATAGTACGACGCACCTTCCAGCCCAGGAATAAAAATATTTACTCCTCCCGGCAGGCACAAGCCGCCTTCGGGATAACTTTCCTTTGATTTCCAAAAATCATTTTTGCCAATATACATGCAAAGCTTAGCGGGTGTGCCTCCCAGTACTACACCTATATCGCCATTGCCTGCAATTGGTGCATCTGGTGGCCTTGAAGTAGGTATAAGTTTTGGCGGAGAGTTGAATACTGCTTTATATGAGGGAATAAAAGCGCTCGTTTTTGATTGTGAAAAGGAATTGCCTGTAGCAAGAAAAAACAGGGAAATAAATAACAGCCAAAGATTTTTACGTTGATTCATCAAATGTTTCATAAAAGAAAGTTAGCTATAAATAAGCCGTTGTTCAAAAAAACATATCGCCCCTTTCTGCAGCTCATTCCCATTTTCCTGCAACTCACTCTTTTCTGCTTTTGCAGCATTGTTTTTTGAAAGAACCTTGTACTGTAAATAAAATTATCAAACCATAAAAGTATTTCCAATGAAAAAGAAATCATTTTTTATTACAGTAGTTGGCTTTTTTCTTTTACTGAATGTAAAAGCTCAGGCCCCCGAAGGCTTTGTTAAAGGCAGCGTAACACTGGCAGATGGCAGCACCAGCAGCGGCTATGTAAAAGAAAACATGAAAAAGAATGCCAGCATTGTTTTTATCAATGATAAAAGCAGCGATAAAAAAATATACAACAGTACAGAAATAAATGCAGTAGCAGTTGATGGCGCCAGTTATGTTTCCCTAAAAGGAGATTTTTTCAAACTGATCTGCAGCGGCAAAATCAGTTTTTTACAAAAAGCAAGTAATGCTTCCGGCAAAACAATTTATAATGGCAGTGAAGCCATCATATTACCCGGCACCGAAGGAAAAATAGGGGAATATTTTTCATATGCAGCCAATGAACTCACCCTTATCAATAAAAACACGATGGAAGCTTTTATAGGGCAATTAAGCAACTGCACTGCTGCTGTTGAAAAAGCAAAATCAGTAAATGGTGATATAGCTGCCCTTGCTGATGCTGTTGTAATCTATAACAGCTACAACAAATAAAAGCATAGCCATGAAAAAACTAACTGTAATAATCATTACCCTGCTTGCCAGTACCGCTTCCATTGCACAAAACAACACATTACATCAAACAATAAAAGGCATTGTAATTGATGAGCAATCGGGCAACACGATTGCCGGCGCCACTATCAACATTGAAAACAGCAAAGCAACAACACTTGCAGATGGAAGTGGAAATTTTACCATCAGCAAAGTACCCATTGGAAGGCAAAATTTAAAAGCCAGCGCTGTGGGATATGAAGATGTTTTTATTGCCAATATAGAAGTGACTTCGTCAAAAGAAGTGGTGCTTGAAATAAAACTGAAAGAAAAAGTGCAGAAGATGGATGAAGTGGTGCTGAAAACAGGTAAGGCAAAAAACAAAGCGCTGAATGAAACTGCCGTAGTTAGTGCAAGGCAACTGAGTACAGATGAGGCTTTCAAATATGCAGGCACAAGAAACGACCCAAGCCGCATGGCACAAAACTTTGCTGGTGTAAGCGGCACCAATGATGGACGCAATGATATCATTATCCGTGGCAACTCCCCGGCAGGTGTATTGTGGAGAATGGATGGCATCGACATTCCAAACCCCAATCATTTTAGCACACTGGGGTCTACCGGCGGGCCAGTAAGTATTTTAAATATCAACACACTTAAAAATTCTGATTTTATCACCAGTGCTTTCCCGGCGCAATATGGCAATGCCATTGCAGGTGTATTTGATTTAAGATTGAGAAATGGCAATGCAGGCAAAAACGAATTTACCGGGCAAATGGGTTTTAATGGTTTTGAATTTGGTGCGGAAGGCCCAATAAATAAAGCAAACAAATCATCTTACTTGGTTGACTACCGCTATTCAATGGTGGCGGCGTTGCAAAACCTGGGGCTTAAGTTTGGCACAGGCTCTGCCACGCCGTATTACCAGGATGTAACATTTAAAATCAATCTTCCCACTGCCAAAGCTGGCACCTTCAGCATTTTTGGACTGGGTGGCGAAAGCCATATCCACTTTTTACCAGAGAGCCAGGGCGATGACAATTTGTATTCTTCAAATGATGGTACTCAGCGTGACAGGAATTTTAAATCCCTCACAGGTGCTATTGGTTTAGCACATCAATACTTTTACAACAGCAATACTTCTGCTAAAACAACATTTGCTGTATCCGGCTTTTCTGCTAAATACAATGAAGATATTGTGGAAGATGGCAAAGAAAACAGGAGGGCATTTTTGAGAAACAGCGAACAGATGAAGTATTCTTTCAGCCACACATTCAATAAAAAATTTAGTGCAAAAAACCAGTTGAACGCCGGGGTGGTTGCCGACGTAAATACATTGAAGCTGAAACAAGATTATATAAAAGATGGCGACTCTGTATTGAGCAATTTATTAAATGCGGATGAAACAGCTGTATTATTAAAAGCATTTGCCAACTGGAACCATCGTTTTACTGATAAGCTTTCCACCAACCTTGGTTTATATGTACAGGATTTTACAGTAAACAACAGCATAAGCGTAGAGCCAAGATGGAATATCAAATACCAGTTGAAGCACAACCAATCACTTTCATTTGGAGCAGGGCTGCATAGCCAAACACAGCAGTTAGAAACTTATTTCTATCAAACAAGAAACAACAATGGTGATATTTTATTGACCAACAAAGAACTTGATTTTGTAAAAAGTGTACATGGTGCATTGGGATATGATATTAATTTCACAAGGTATTTCCGCATTAAAACAGAATTGTATGGACAATACATTTACAATGCAGCAGTAGAAAAAACAGCTTCGTCATTTAGTATGCTGAACAGCGGAAGTGACTTTGGGCTGCCTGATAAAACAAACCTTGTAAACAATGGCAAAGGATATAACTATGGTATAGAACTAACTGCAGAAAGATTTTTGCATAAAGGATTTTATTACCTGCTTACCATTTCATTGTTTGAATCCAAATACAAAGGCAGCGACAATATATGGCGCAACACCGCCTTTAACAGCAACTATGTAATAAATGCATTAGCCGGTAAAGAATGGAAGCTGAATGAAAAAACAACTTTTGGCATTGATACAAAGCTTACCGTTACAGGAGGGCAAAGGTATAAACCATTTGATGTGGCAGCCTCAAAAAATGCCGGTTACATCGTTTACAAAGATGATGAAGCATACAGTTTGCAAAACGACACTTACCTGCGCTGGGATTTAAAATTTTCTTACACAAGGAACTTAAAGAGGGTTACACAAAAATGGTATATCGATTTACAGAACCTTACCAACAGGAAGAATATCTATATCAGGACATTAAATCCAAAAACAGGTGTAGAAAGCCAAATAAACCAAATGGGATTGTTTCCGAATATTAACTATCAAATCACATTTTGATAAAACTGGCGACAGTTTGTTTTAGATTATGCTGCACTTGCAATACCTTACCAACAAATAAAATATTTTTTATGGCAGCAATAATAAACGGGCGCATGACAGCAAATTTGGAAGGAGATTTTGTTGTATTCCTGATAGGCATGCGGATAAATAAGTTGTGGAAAATTCATAAGTGGTTACCTGTGGCTTCGGCAATGCCTAAAATGCTGAAAGAGCTTTCGCAAAAACCTGAAGCCGGTCTATTGGGTTTTCAATTTGTTGGCGGCCTGTCACCAGTAATTGTACAGTACTGGAGGTCATTTGAACAGCTTGAGGCTTATGCCAAAGACAGGAACGGGCAGCACTATCCTGCATGGAAAGCGTTTAATAAAAAAGTGGGCGGCAATGGGGATGTGGGCATATGGCATGAAACATACAAAGTAAAAGCAGGCGATTTTGAATGTGTGTATAATAATATGCCAAAATTTGGCATGGGTAAAACAGGAGAACTTGTTCCTGCAGTTGGCAAAAGGGAATCAGCTTCACAAAGGATAAATAAAATTTCTTAGTTGCTTTTACCTGCAGCAGCAAACTCATAATATGTAACTTTATCACCTATGAAGAAGCACAATTGCAGAATTGGTTTTAACGACGGGATGCTGATGCTTATCGGCATTCCGTTGCTGGCATTTATAATTCCCATTGTGTTTTTTAATTGCCGCTTCAACAGGCCTCCAATACTTACATGGGAAAAGTATTTTACCACGCTGCTGATTACAACTGTTATTTGGGTAGGCAACCGCTACATTATGATTTATAGCCGTAAAAAATATCCGTTGTTTGATACGGTAAGAAGGCGGTTGTTTTTCCAGGCGGTTTTGATGCTTGTGTTTACAGTAGCCGCCAATGTATTGCTGGGTTGTGTATTCCAGGATGTATATCACAAAGACTATCCTGTAACATTTGCTGATGAAATGATTCATTCCAATGCTGCTGCACTTTTTTGCACTATTATGATCATTTCAATTTATGAAAGCATTTTCTTCAGCAATCAACTGCGCCGCTCCATTGAAGAAACAGAAAACCTTAAACGTGAAAGCCTGAATGCACAATTAGATGCCTTGCGTACGCAGGTAAACCCTCATTTTTTATTCAATAACCTTAATACCCTTGCTTCACTCATTCCCGAAAACCCAAAACATGCCACCGACTTTGTGCAGCAGTTATCAAAAGTGTACCGGCATATTTTAGAAGTGAAAGATGAAAGCAGTATTTTATTAAAAGATGAACTGGCTGTGTTAAAGGCTTATGCCTTTTTATTGCAAACAAGATTTGGCAATAATCTTTTGGTAAACATTAGTATTCCTGATGAAAAGCTGACTAAAAAAATTGTTCCGCTCTCGTTGCAGTTGCTGATGGAAAATGCCATTAAGCACAATATTGTGTCGGCAGATAAACCATTGCAGATAAATATATTTTCCGAAAACGGAAGCATTGTGGTTGACAATAACCTGCAGATGAAAAAACAAATTTCAGAATCCACAGGCATTGGGCTCGACAACATACGCAACCGCTACAAGCTGCTTAGCAATACACCTGTAAAGGTTACCGAAACAGAAACCAACTTTACTGTCTCCATTCCATTAATTGAAAACTGATGAAGGTTTTTATAATTGAAGATGAAATACCTGCTGCCAACCGCCTTGCAAAATTATTGCAGCAGCAAAATGATGACATTGAAATTGCCCATAAGGCCGACAGCATCGAATCAGCCGTTCAATATTTACAGAATTCTCCTGTAATTGATTTGGTGTTTATGGATATACAGCTTGCCGATGGGTTGAGCTTTGATATTTTTGAACAGGTGGAAGTAAAAACACCTGTCATCTTCACTACCGCATTTGATCAATACACACTCAAAGCTTTTAAAGTAAACAGCATCGATTATTTATTAAAGCCTATTGATGAAAAAGAATTAGAAAAAGCTTTGGACAAATACTACAATTTTTACCAGCAAAAGAAAGAGGACAACTTTAGCGACCGGATGATGAAGCTGATGCAGGATATAAATGTTGTAAAATACAAAGAACGCCTGCTGATAAAACGTGGACAGCAGTTAAGTTATCTTAAAACAGAAAACACGGCGTATTGCTTTGCGGATGGCAAACTATGCTATGCTGTTGATTTCAACGGTGTAAAATATTTACTCGAAAACAATCTTGGGCATTTAGAAGAACAATTGCAACCTTCCTCTTTTTATCGCATCAACCGGCATTTGCTGGTAAATATAGATGCTGTTAAAAAAGTGCATACCTGGCTTGGCGGCAGATTGAAATTAGAAATTGTACCAGCTACTACTGCTGAAACTGTGGTGAGCAGGGAAAGAGTGAATGGGTTTAAGGAATGGCTGGGGAGATAATTTTATTTTTTTCTCAACTTCACTTTACACAAGTTAAACATATTCTTCCCCACAATTTTCTACCCTAACCCAACCATTTTACTTTCTCTCAAAGTTTATATTGGTAAAACATCCTTTATGAAACAAACAGCACTTTCTATTTTATTGCTGGTAAACATGTCAGCATTTGCACAAAACAAAAACAGCTTTGCCGTACATTTTGATTTGGATAAATACAACCTTACCCAAGATGCCACTGCAAGCCTCGACAGTTTTATCAAAACAAAAAAAGCGGATACAAAAATAAAATTGTATGGCCACACCGATATAATGGCAGGCTACGATTACAATGATGCATTGTCTGTAAAGCGGACCCACGCTGTAAAAAATTATTTAGTACAAAAGGGATTTGATGCTGCCGGCATTATTGAAGAAAAGGGCTTTGGCAAGCGCAGGCCGCTCAACAGCAACCATGGTGAATGGGAAATGTATATGAACCGCCGGGTGGATATTATTGCAGATGGCGACATAATAAATGAAACAGTAAAAGAGCCCTGTGCCCCCTGCCCTGTTGCAAAAACACTTACAGAGGAAATGGAAGACACCACCATTGCAGCCGGAAAAAATATTGTTTTAAAGAACATGAATTTTTATGGTGGCACACATATCATACTGCCTGAATCTCTGCCGGTATTGATGGAACTGGTGAAGATAATGACGAAGAATCCCAAACTGGAAATTGCAATTGAAGGCCATATCTGCTGCCAGGAAGGTAATGCTGACGGGCTGGATATTGGCACAAGAACACTGAATCTTTCTGAAAACAGGGCCAGGGAAATTTGTGTATATCTGAATAAAAATGGTGTTGCTTCATCAAGGCTGCAATACAAAGGCTTTGGCCACTCAGCTCCACTGCATGCTTACCCTGAAAAAACCGAAGAAGAAAGAATACAAAACAGGAGAGTGGAAATAAAAATCTTAAAAAAATAACAGCGATAAAAAAAGCTTACAACTTTTTAAAAGGTTGTAAGCTTTCTGCAATGCTTTTTAGATCAGTTTTGCTCTACCAAAAAAGTAACAGGCTGTCTTCTGTAAGCCCTTACTGGTTTGCCGTTTATTTTTGCTGGAATCCAGTCGGGGCTTTTCTTTAATACCCTTATTACTTCTTCTTCAAATCCATAGCCATGTATTGTCTCACATTCTATATCGCTCAGTTTGCCGTCAGTATCAACAATAAACCTTGCAATCACCTGGTAGCGTCCAACAGGCGCTTTATTTTTTTTTGCAACATTTGATTTCATTGTTTTTTGCAAAAACTCTGCCCAGCCTTCCTGTCCGCCAGGAAAAGAGGCTTCCTGCTGAACTTTTACAAATACATTGGTTGTATCAAGCTTATCAGCAACAGGTGGAGAAACAACCTGTGCATCCATATGTATGTACACAAAAAGAAAAAATGCAAAACCGAGATATTTATTTTTCATACTTAAAGATAATTACATGAAGTGATTTTTTAAAAAATGTAATCCTTTCAAAAAAATCCATACTTTTTTATGCAATCGGTTTCCCTTTTTCATCCGTACACAAACAAAAACAACTTTATGAAGAGAACAATTATTGCTGTTATCATTTTTTTAACAACCTCTCCGCTCCTTTTTTCGCAGGATACTGCCCGTGCAGATGCTAGCTTATCTGCTGCCACTGTATATTTTGGCCACGGTGCAGAGCTTACCCATACTGCAAAAGTGAATGTGAACACGGCTACAAAAAATATTGTTATCAGCCTGCTAAGCACCAATATTGATGTAAACAGCCTGCAAATAAACCTGCCGGAAAATACAGCTTTATTATCACAGCAATTTATGGTATTTACACCCACTATGCCGGTTGTAATAAACACTCTAATAAAAAAATGGCAGGACAGTATCATATTACTGCGTAAAGAACAAAGCCGTAACCGCAACAGCAGCATGATTCAGCAGGATATTTTGGATAAGACAAACAAGCTTATTGAACTGGTTATCACCAACAGAAAAAACGAAACCATTACCAGTGAGGAAGCCCTCAAACTAATTAACGCCAACAATGACAAGATTGAAAAAATAAAAACCACTATATTTAAATTACAGGAAGATTATACTGAATTGCAGGAAAAAATTACCTCAATAGAAACAAAAATATACGAGGAACAAAACAAACCAACCAAACCAGTAAAATCTTACGGGCAGTTAACACTGCAGGTGATTTGCAGCAAGGCAGGTGAAATACCTGTATCCCTAAGTTATTATACAACCGCTGCAGGTTTTACACCATTGTATGATGTAAGGGTAAATTCAAAAACAAATGAAATACGCCTGGTGTATAAAGCCTCCATTACACAATCAACCGGCATTAACTGGAAACAAACAAAACTTACACTGAGCACCGCCACCCCAAGCTGGAGCAGTACGGCACCATTATTTACACCGTGGTATTTGCAGCAATACACACAGCCATTGTACAAACAACTGCAACCGGTTGTAAATAACTATTATCAAAATTCTATCCAGTCAATTGTTTCTGATGATGAAAAGTTGAGAGAAGTGATAGTATCCGAAGGCAATGCCACCAGGAAAAAAGACTTTGCCGGCGCTGTTCAAAATGTTGACCCATCAACACTGCAACGTTATACCACTTTAACAGAAAACCAATTGAACACAAATTTTGAAATTGATTTGCCATACAATATTGAAAGTGACGGGCAGGTACACAGCGTAACCATCAAAGAAGAAAAAATAAATGCCACATTAAAAAACTATGCAGTGCCAAAGCTTGATAAAGATGCTTACCTGCTGGCAGAAGTAAGCGACTGGCAAAAACTGGATTTGCTTCCCGGTGTTGCCAATATAATAATGGATGATACTTACTTAGGCAAATCTGTTATTGACCCTAACAGCACTGCCGATACACTCAATTTGTCATTAGGAAAAGATAAAAGGCTGGCTGTAAAAAGAATGGTGGTAAAAGATTACACCAGTACTAAAACCAGTGGCAGCAATACAAAACAAACTTTTACTTACGAGTTAACAGTAAAGAACAATAAAACAACCGATATAGAAATGCTCCTGAAAGATCAATACCCCATCAGCACTATAAAAGATGTGGAAGTAAAATTAGAAAACAGCGGCGATGCAATGGTAAATGAAGAAAATGGAGTACTTACCTGGAAAATTTCGCTAAAACCCGGCGAAAGTAAAAAGGTAAGATTTACATACACAGTAAAATATCCTAAGGAAATTAAAATTGCCAACCTTTAAACCCTTTCTCTTCATAAAAACAAAGGGCTGCCATAAATGGCAGCCCTTGTTTTATTGCTCAATACTAAAAAAACTATTTTTCTATTACTACTTTTCTTACAATCTTTTCTTCAGGCAATATCACGTTCATCACATACACACCAGATGGCAGATTGCTTACATCAAGCCCGTAGTTGCTGTTGTAAGCATTAATTTTACTCCAGCTTTTTACTACCTGTCCTTGTACATTCACAATATTTACAGATGCAGGTTGCACACTGCCTTTTACAAAAAGGTTCAGCATGTCTTTTGCAGGCACCGGGCTAATGGTTACAGTTATTCCCTCCTTATTTATCCTTGCCTGCCTTACAGGTGAAATCGCTTCCCTGCCATCAGTATCCTGCTGGCGAAGCCTGTAATAGTATGTTGCGTTTGGCTGCACAAAGTTATCCGTGTAGTTATAGCTGCTTTGTATGTTACTGTTGCCTTTCCCATTTATCCTGCCAATTATTTCAAAATGTACAGCATCAATACTTCTTTCAATAATAAAGCCCCGGTTATTTAATTCCTGCGATGTTGTCCAGTGCAGGGCAATAGAATTGCTGCCTGCAACAGCATCAAAATTCAATAAGCCAACAGGCACCACCACATTGGGTATCACCAGCATAAATTGTGAAAAGCCGGTAAAGTTGCCCGTATAGCTATAATAATTTGTTACAGGATCAAATACAGTTGGTGTTACCAATTCAACATCACTGGCATTTATGATTGATGAAAGATCCACACCATCTTTTACTTTTAAAATTTTAAAAGATGATATTTCTGTTGCATTCCATGTTGGCACAAGATCACTTACCAGTGAATAATATAATGTTGCCTGGTAGGTGGCAGTAGTATTTGCAACAGCAGGGGCAATTTTAATCACTTTAGCTGTGCGGTAATAACTGCCGGTAGTAGTTGATAAAAGAACTTTGCCATTGCCGGCATTTTGCACAGCCGCTGTTACGCAACCAAGGTTTTCGCTTGGATTGCTGATTGTGGCAATTAATTTTCTACCGGTGGAGGCATTACTGTAATAGTTTACATTTTGCCCGCTGTACTGGCTGAATGCTGTATCAGTACCGGCAGTTGATGCTATAGAATAAAACTTACCAGTCACCATCACATCATCAATTGTAAACGGCGGGTTATCTCCTATTGTTTCATCATTAAACCAGTTGAATACAAGATAAAAATTTGTATTGCTCATAGATACAGGCAGGTTAAGTGTGGTTGTTTGTGCCGCACCAGAGCGGCCAACAAATGAGTTATCAAAATACACAACGTTCTCAGGCGTCACAGGCACACCTTCCGGTATGTAACCAAGATAGCCTTCGTCATAACCAGTTTCACCAAAGCACCGCCATTTAAAACTTAAAATAAGATCAGCAACACCTGATGCAGCAATAAGTGGCGTAATCAAATAAGCATCTGATAAATTATCGCTGTTGTATTGGTTTACTTTAGTGCTGGTATTGCTTGTAATATGTGCAGCATTACCGCTGGTGCCGCTTCCGCCATTAGCACTTACTACCCATTGGTTGGGGGTATAAGTACCACTGCCATCATCATATACCTGTGTTAACCAGCCGGCAGGCATATTGGTTGACGCATTAAAATTTTGATTTAATAATGTAATGGCAGATGTTGTACTGCCGGTAACGTTCAAATCGCTTATATCATCATCCATAATGTACAACGTAAGTGTTTGCTTGTCTGGGCCTGCCACCACCCCAGTACCATTGATGGTGTATGACAGTTGTATTTTTTCTGTTGACTCCACAGCCTGGTCATCAATCACTGTAATAGTAACAGTTTTTACCCCATTATCATTAGCAGTATAATTTATTGAAGCAGGGGAAATAGTAAAGTCAGCATTAGGGGTTGCTGTTCCACCAGCGGTGCTAAAAGTAACTGTGGCATTGCCTGAAGCCATACTGCTCACGTACAAATTAAAGCTGTATGATTTTGTATTGGGGCATGCACCTGCGTTACCTGTTTCATCAATTACCAAAGGAGTGGCAGTGCTAAAGCCAATAGAATTACCTGCCCTTGCCTGGCAAGCTTTTGAAGCCATGAGTGTAAACCGGCGAGGGCTATTGTCCATTGCTGCCTGGCAACGCAGCGCCTGTTGTGTAGTAAAAGTATTTACACAGGCATCATCTGTATAATCCATGTAGTTTTCAAACATCTTTGGCTGAGATGGTGTACAATTATTTAAATCTCCTGGTGTTGGGCAACCATTGCTTGCATCATCTTGTGGTGGTGTATCAGCGCAATAATCTTCACCGCAGGCTGCATCGCCCCAAATATGGCGAAGCCCAAAAAAATGGCCGCTTTCATGTGTAAGTGTGCGGCCATTGCCATAATTTGGGTCTTGCCCCGGCACGCCCAGGCTACCAATAGATTGCCAATTAATAACACAACCTGCTGTATTATTTGTTTCAAACTCATCCAGTCCCGGCAATGTGCTTAACGAAGGAAAACTTGCATAACCAAGCAAAGCACTGTTATCCATAGCTGCTGTCCAGATATTAAAATAACTATACGGATCCCAAATAGTAGCCGGCTTAATAACGTTATCAAAATAATCAATCAATGTTGTTTCATCCATGCTGTTGGTATTGCTCCATCCACGGGCCTGCCCGTTAATAGTATCCACACCTGGCCTTGGCATTACCTTGCCGGCAGTATCTACCACAGCGAGACAAAAACGTATCCTTACATCTGCCGCCACCCCATAAGTAGAGCCAGAGAGGTTTGCATAATCTGTATTCATCTGATTAAGCTGTGCCTGGTACATGGCATTGGTTAGATGCGGATTGGTAGTGGAAAGATTTTGCCCATTGCGATATATAGAGTGAAAAACAACAGGGATAGTTACTATGCCTGTAAAAGCTGTTTGCCCGGTTTCTATCCTGCGTTGCACTAATCTTTTCAGTGTTGCTTCGTATGCTTCTTCATTATAACCTGCAGCTTTTGCTTTTTCCATGTATTTGGCAAAACCACATTTCTCTCTCCGTATGCCACCGGGGCGGTTTGTTGCATTCGCAACAGCTGCCAACTGCTTAATGGGTACCGGATGATTTTTCTTAAAGTCTTTTTTGATATTTAATTGCTGTTGTGCATTTGCCGTAAACCCTGCAATACAGGCAAGCAGTAATACCACCAGTTCCTTTCTCATATAATATTGATATTAAAAATAAGCGGCGAAAGTAACGGAAGCTTTTGAAAATTTTATTTTTTTGCCGGTCAAATAACAAATTAAAAGGACAGAATGAAAGTCGAAACTGCAAAATGTGCAAGTGCAAAACATCAATAAACACGAATGACGGTTGTTTACGTTTCATTACTTTTGCCGCATGAGCATTGTTACCAGCATTCAGCAAACAGTCATAAATAGTTTAGAAAGTTTGTACAACCAATCTTTTATTGAAAAAGATTTCCAGGTAAACCAAACCAAACCAGAGTTTGAAGGAGATTATACGGTGGTATTATTTTCGCTTGTAAAATCTTTAAAACTTTCGCCTGATGCAATTGGCACAGCACTTGGCAATGATTTGATAAATAAAAATCCACAACTCTTTACCGGTTACAATATCATCAAAGGTTTTTTAAATCTGTCTATAGCCGATAATTACTGGCTAAGCCTTCTGCAAAAAAACTGCAACGACATTTGCTATGGCAAAAAGAAAATGAATGGCAAAAAGGTAATGGTGGAATATTCCTCTCCCAATACCAACAAACCATTGCACCTGGGCCATTTAAGAAATAATTTTTTGGGCTGGAGTGTAAGTGAAATTTTAAAAGCCAACGGGTATGAAGTAATAAAAAGTGCCATCGTTAACGACCGTGGCATTCATATATGCAAGAGTATGATTGCATGGCAGTTGTTTGCCAATGGTGAAACGCCACAAAGAACCGGCATTAAAGGCGATCATTTTGTAGGCAAGTATTATGTAAAGTTTAATGATGAATATAAAAAGCAAGTGGACGAATTAATTGCCGCCGGCAAAACGAAAGAAGAAGCCGAGAAAGAAGCCCCGATAATGAAAGCTACACAGCAAATGCTTTTAGACTGGGAAGCAGGCAAAGCAGATGTGATGGAACTATGGAAAAAAATGAACCAGTGGGTGTACGATGGTTTTGCAGTTACCTATAAAAGAATTGGAAGCGATTTTGATATTACATACTACGAAAGCAATACTTATCTCTTAGGAAAAGACATTGTAAAAGAAGGTCTCGATAAAAAAGTATTTTTTAAAAAAGATGATGGCAGCACCTGGATTGATTTAACTGCTGATGGCCTTGATGAAAAAATTGTGCAGCGTAAAGATGGCACTTCTGTTTATATCACACAGGACATTGGCCTTGCAGAACAAAAGTATAAGCAATACAAAATAGACCAGAGTATTTATGTGATAGGTAATGAGCAGGACTATCATATGAAAGTACTGAAACTGATTTGTCAAAAACTTGGCGTGGGAAATGCGGAAGGCATTTATCATTTAAGCTATGGCATGGTGGAACTAACAACTGGAAAAATGAAAAGCCGTGAAGGTACCGTGGTGGATGCGGATGATTTAGTGGATGAAATGGTAACCACTTCAAGACAACACACAGAAGAACTTGGAAAAGTAAAAGACTTTACTGAAGAAGAGTTGACAGAACTTTTCGATACGCTGGCACTTGGTGCTATGAAGTTTTACTTATTGAGGGTTGACCCCAAAAAAACAATGGTGTTCAATCCGCAGGATAGTATAGACTTTCATGGTTTTACCGGGCCTTTTGTACAATACACTCATGCAAGGATAAAAAGTATTTTGAGGAAAACAGGCGAATGGCAGTCGGAAAATGGCGAACAGGAAGTACTGCTGCCATTGGAAAAAGCAGTAATCGTTTCAATAGAACAATACCCAACAATTATTGAGCAAGCTTGTAAAGAACATAATCCTTCTGTAATAGCGGGCTATGTTTTTCATTTGGCACAAACGTTTAATACTTTTTACAGCGAACACTCTGTTGCCAATGCTGAAACTGCCGGCAAAAAAATATTGCGTATTCAACTGGCAACCATGACGGCAAATATTTTAAAGAGCGGTATGGAACTGTTAGGAATAAAAGTACCAGAAAGAATGTAAATGCCCGTTTTAAAATAATATTCAATACTCAATGTTCAATTCTCAATATTCAACAAGAAGAAATATTTTTATATTGAGAATTGAACATTGAAAATTGTTTATTGAATATTTTTTTAGCTAAACTGATATTTTTTTTTATTTTAATCAACTAAGCGGAAGTAGCTCACCTGGTAGAGCACCAGTTTCCCAAACTGGAGGCAGCGGGTTCAAGTCCCGTCTTCCGCTCTACTGGTTTTTAAAATCAATAATATTACCATCACCCTCTCCCGATTTCATTTCTGTTTTAATCCTGTCGCTTGAAATACCTTCTTTCTCCACCAGGTGTTCAAAAATATTTTGCAGTCGCTTAGCAGAAATTCTTTGCTTGGGATCGTTTTGTGCAGGATAAGCAGTGATGGTAATTATTGCTTCCGGGTTTTCTCTCAGCTTACCTGCTATCTCCTTTAATGCAATTTTTGTTTCTGCTGACAATGCTGTTGCCCGTGGTGTAAAATTTACAGAAGGCAATAGCAAATTTTTTGTATGCTTACAAATGCCAATCCATAAATCCCTCAGGCAACATTTTTTTGGCTCCAGTATAATTTCATAAGCGGTGTTTGCCATTACCGGATGATAACTCCTTACCACCTGCATCAATGTATCGTAAGTAAAAATAAAACTCTGTGGCACTATCTTTTCAGTATGCAAAGTGATGGAGAAAAGCCCGTCACTGTTGGTATAAACATCACCTGCAATAGGAGAAGAAATTTTTGCATTGGCAATGGGTATGCCGTTCACATCTTTCACAATACCTGAAACAATGGTGTCATTAATTGACAAAACTGTAACAGGAGATTTTGCAGGGGCATTAAGGGTTGTAAAAGTTACAATAACAGCAAGTGAATTTCTCAACCAGTAATAAATTGTATTGTAATTCTCTTTGGATGTGTTTTGCTTTTGGGCAGTCATAAATTTTATTTTAAATAATAATCCCGGAATACCCGGCATTATACTTAACTGCCCATACTGTATTTATGGTTGGGTTGATGAGAAGCTTTTATGAAAGCATTTTTACCATTGCTTCTTTAAAAGAAATGGGATTATAACCTAAGTCAGCCTTTGCTTTGTCAATAATAAAACCTGTTTTCAATGGCCGCTGTGCAGGTTGAGTAAATGTATCCGCATTTACTTCTGTCATCAAAGATTTATCCAGATGCAAATAATCAGCAACCGCAGTTGCCATATCAAAAGGGCTCATGTCCTCTTTACCAGAAATATGATAAATCCCAGTTGCATTTTTTTCAGCCACCAGTAAAACCCCTTTTGCCAAATCTTCCACATACGTTGGCGTTCGCAATTGATCGCTTACCACTTTTATTGTTTTCCTGTTTCCCAGGTTTTCTTTTGCCCAACTTATGATATTGCTTCTGCTCCCAACAAAAACATTTCCGTATACCAGCACCGTTCTTACAACTGCCCAATTCAGCTTACTTTCCATCACTGCTTTTTCAGCAGCCAACTTACTGCTGCCATAATAATTTACAGGATTGGTCGTATCAGTTTCTTTGTATGGACCTGCGGTTCCATCAAAAACAAAATCGGTAGAGATGTAAATAAATTTTGCATTGATACTTTCTGCTGCACTTATTAAAAACCTTGTGGCAGTTACATTTATATTCCAGCATTCAATTGGATGAAGTTCACATGGATCTGGCTGTGTCATGGCTGCTGCATGAATGATAACATCCGGTTTATGTAAAGGAATAAAATTATTTACAGCAATACCATCAGTTATATCCAGTGAAAAGTAATGGTAGTGTTCTGTTGTTTCAAAAGGAAGGCGGCTCTCCCCTCGCCCGGTAGCGATAATTTCATAAGCAGTAGTTTCAAGCAGCAGTTTTATTAAATGCTGCCCAAGCAGACCATTGGAGCCGGTGATTAAAATTTTCATGAGATAAATATAACCCACATAATACCTAATTTCGTCCTGCTAAAAATAATTGTCATGTATAAAAAAATTTTTACTGCCGTATTGTTAATTCCTTTTTTTTCTGGCGCCCAAAAAGTAATGACACCCGAACTGCTCTGGAAACTTGGCAGGGTAAACGGGCTTGGTATTTCTAAAGACGGTAAAAACATTGTGTACAGCGTGAGCACTCCCAATGCAGAAGAAAATAAAAGCAGCAGCAAAACATACATGATGGCCATTGAAGGTGGCAACGCAACTGAAATAACAAACACCGGGGATTTACTTGCAAATAAAAATATTTCGCCTGACGGAAAGTATATTCTTACGCACAGGGAAGTAAAAATTAAAAATATCCGTGGCACAGACTTGTACCCTGAACTTACCAAAAGCAATGCTTATGTTTTTGACAACCTCAATAACCGCCATTGGGATAAATGGGAAGATGGCGCTTTTGATCATGTGTTCCTTTCACCAGCATCCAATGCAGGCATGGAAGAAGTAATTGATATTATGCCTGGCGAACCCTACGATTGCCCCACAAAACCATTTGGTGGTGATGGAGATTATATATGGAGTGCAGACAGCAAAAGCATTATTTATGTTGCCAAAAAGAAATATGGCAAGGACTATGCGGTAAGCACCAATACCGATTTGTATGGATACAATATCGAAACACACAAAACATCAAACCTTACCGAAAACAACAAAGGCTACGATCTGTCACCTTCCATCAGCAGTAATGGTACATTGGCATGGCTGCAAATGAAGAGAGATGGGTACGAAAGTGATAAGCAGGATCTCATTGCATCAACTGGTCTTGGCACAGTAAACCTTACCGGGCATGATGACAAAGTACATGTACAAGGATATAAATGGAGCAACGATGGAAAGCATATTTATTTCTGGGCCCCGACAAACGGAACAGAACAATTGTTTGAAGTGGATTACACTGGTGCTACAAAAAAACTACCATTCATTCGTCAAATTACTAAGGGTGATTTTGACATTACCAATATTATCGGACAGGTTGACAATACATTGTTTGTAACAAGAACTGATATGAACCATGCGGCAGAAATTTATTCTGTTGATATTGAAAGCGGCAATATGAAACAACTAAGCCATGTAAACGATGCTGTTTATAATTCAATAGGCATGTGCAAAACAGAACGCCGCTGGGTAGCCACTACCGATAATAAAAAAATGTTGGTATGGGTTATCTATCCTCCCGGCTTTGATGCTTCAAAAAAATATCCAACATTATTATACTGCCAGGGAGGCCCACAGTCACCATTAACCCAGTTTTATTCTTTCCGCTGGAATTTTCAGTTGATTGCTTCGCAGGGATATATAGTGGTGGCGCCAAACCGCAGGGGCATGCCCGGCTATGGCACACAATGGAATGAAGCCATCAGTAAAGACCACGGTGGCCAGCCTATAAAAGATTACCTGAGCGCCATTGATGCGGTAAGCAAAGAAAAATTTGTTGATATCAACCGCCGTGGTTGCGTAGGCCCAAGCTATGGCGGCTACTCTGTGTTTATGCTCGCCGGCATTCATAACAACCGCTTTAAAACATTTTTTGCACATGATGGCGTGTTTGACAAACGCAGCATGTATGGCACCACAGAAGAATTATTTTTTGTTGATTGGGATTGGGGCGGCGCTTACTGGGACAAAGCCAATACGCCGGCGCAAAGCAAATTCAATCAGCAAAATCCAATTAACCATATAACCAAATGGAATACCCCAATAATGATTGTGCAGGGTGGCAAAGATTACAGAGTGCCAATTGAGCAAGGTTTACAGGCTTTTCAGGCAGCACAGTTACGTGGTATAAAAAGTAAGTTGCTGTATTTGCCTGAAGAAAACCATTGGGTACTTTCGCCACAAAATGCGTTGGTATGGCAGAATGAATTTTTTAAGTGGCTGGGAGAAACACTGCCGGAAAAGAAATAAAACCATTTTTTTTATAGCCAGTTAAAATCATGATAAATGAAAACAGTGGCAGCAATTGTATTCACTCTGTATTTTGCAACAGGTTACTGCCAGGAAACATCACCAGTATTTGATGGGCATAAGTGGGAAGCGCCATATGAGCTGCCAATTCCTAAAGACTGGACGATAGAAAGATTTCTTATTCCTATTTCTTTTGCGCCACAAATTCCTTACAAAGGAATTGAAGATATTCGCTTTACACCAGGTTGGGGAAAAGCAACAAGTGATGATTATTGGAGTTATGCATTTTTGTGGTACTTAGATGGTGATATTAAAATGGATACCAAAACTATTGAGACAAATTTGAAAAACTACTACACAGGGCTTGTAAGTGTAAATGGTGGTAATATCCCAACCGAAAAAATTATACCTGTAAAAACATCATTTACCAAGGTTAAAGAAGAAAAGGATGATATTGAAACTTACACAGGCACTATTATGATGACAGATTACATGCAGCAAAAACAAATTACCCTTAATTGCAAAGCTCACTTGCAATCCTGCCCCGGAGAAAACAAAACATTTGTTTTTTATGAATTATCGCCACAGGCTTTTTTCCATACTGCCTGGATAAGCCTTGATAAATTATGGGATGATTTTAAATGTAAAAAGAAATAATGGCAAGCATTACTGATGCCGCTCCGCACATTTCCCCTCTTCAATAAAATTCTTAGCTTACATTTGGACCATGCGGAAAATGCTGAACATACTGGCCAACAGCATGCGCCTTACTTTGCAGGAGTTAAAGGTGAACAAGCTGCGTACTGCACTCAGCCTTACCGGTGTGGCTTTTGGCATCTTCTGTATTATTGGGGTACTGGCCACAGTAGGCAGCCTGGAACGCAACATACAGGATGAAGTAAAATCTCTGGGCAGCAATACAATTTATATTGACAAATGGGAATATAGTGGTGGGCCTGATATGCCTTTTTGGAAATACCGGGCAAGGCCAGTGATGAAATATGATGAAGTGGCTATGATAAAAGAACGTTCCCTGCTTACAGATGAAGCAGTGTTCCTTGCAAGAACAAATGGCAATATTGGTTACAAAGACGATATTATTTCTGATGCTTCGGTGTATGGCATTATGGAAGCTCAAACAGTAATACAACCACTAAGTTTTGAAAATGGCAGGTATATCTCATCAGCAGAATTCAGCAGCGGCAGCCCCGTGGCACTAATGGGCTTTGACAATGCAGAAAAATTATACGGCAGCACCGACCGGGCCATTGGCAAAACATTCGATATTAAAGGGAAAACGATAACCATTGTAGGCGTAATAAAAAAGGAAGGAAAAAATTTTGTAGGTTGGGATTATGATAATTGTGTAATGCTGCCATATAAATTTTGCAAGCAGCTTGTAAATAATGAAGAAGCCAATCCTGTTATAATAGTAAAAGGAAAAGAAAAAGTAACCTCATCAGCTTTGAGTGATGAATTAAAAGGCATTATGCGGCAGATACGCAGGCTGGCACCTGTGCAGGAAGAAAATTTTTCTCTTAACAGTGTGGAAGCATTTAGCAAAGCTATCACCCAGTTGTTCGGTACAGTAAATATTGTTGGTGGTGTTATTGGTATTATCAGTTTGATTGTAGGTATGTTTGGTATTGCCAACATCATGTTTGTAACGGTAAAAGAAAGAACAAGTGTAATTGGTTTAAAAAAAGCAATCGGTGCCAAAAAGAGAAGCATCCTTTTTGAATTTTTGCTTGAAGCAGCAATACTTTGCTTAATGGGTGGCGCTTTTGGTTTGCTCTTTGTTTATATTCTTGCAGTAATATTAACTGCCACTGGTTTCCCTGTATTTATTTCGCTACCTCTTTTAATAAGCACTGTTGTAATATGTCTTGTTGTGGGTGTACTGGCTGGTATTTTCCCGGCATCACGGGCTGCCAAACTTGATCCAGTGGTGGCTATAAGGAGCAAGTAGGGAAACAAAAGGGCAAAAAGCAATAATCAACAATTAATAATGAACATTTACATCCTCGCCATCGAATCATCCTGCGATGAAACTTCTGCAGCAGTATGTAAAGATGGCGTGATACTTTCCAACATCATTGCCAGTCAAAAAATACATGAGCAATATGGCGGCGTGGTACCCGAGCTTGCCAGCCGTGCCCATATGCAAAATATTGTGCCGGTGGTGGATGAGGCTTTAAAAACCGCTAGTGTTGGTTTGAACGAAATTGATGCTATTGCCTTTACACAGGCTCCCGGATTAATTGGTGCTTTGCTGGTGGGTGCACAGTTTGCGAAATCATTATCGCTTGCATTAAATAAGCCGTTGATAGCAGTACACCATATGCAGGCACATGTATTAGCTAATTTAATTGCTGATGAAAAACCAGGCTTCCCCTTTTTATGCTTAACAGTAAGCGGAGGCCACACACAAATAGTGTTGTGTGAATCTGCAGCTACAATGAAAGTTATCGGAGAAACAATAGATGATGCTGCCGGCGAAGCCTTTGATAAAAGTGCCAAGTTGCTTGGGCTTCCTTACCCTGGAGGTCCGCTCATTGATAAATATGCAACTAGTGGCAACCCCCGGCGTTTTCAATTTCCTGAGCCGCAGGTACCAGGCCTGAATTTTAGTTTTAGCGGACTAAAAACTTCCATCCTTTATTTTTTGCAAAATGCAGGCACCAGTACTATTTTCAAGGAGGAGTTTAAAGCTACTGAAGTAGAAAAGAAAAAATTTATTGAAGAAAACCTCAATGACATTTGCGCCAGCATACAATACCGCATCATCAGCATACTTATCAACAAACTTAAAAAAGCTGCTAAAGAAACGGGCATAAAAAATATCTGTATTGCCGGCGGCGTAAGTGCCAACAGCGGCCTTAGAAATGCTTTGAAAGAAGCTGGCAAGCAATATGGCTGGAAAACATTTATCCCATCCTTTGAATATTGCACCGACAATGCAGGCATGATTGCCATTACCGCTTATTATAAATACTTAGCCAAAGATTTTTCTGGCATACAAGCTGTACCTTCTGCAAGAGCTGAGTGGTAATAACCCAGCCGCAACCGCTTATAACAAAAATGTAAGCTGCTCTTTGTGGCTTGCAAAATGTTTGTACTTTACAGGATAAAATTTTAACAATGCAAAACAAACTGCTTGCTGCATCACTGCTGCTGTTTACCGCATGTAACAACACCGAAAAACAAATGGAAAGAGAAGCATACGAATGGCCCGAAGGCGTAAAGCCGCCGATGGCAGAGATAAAACCCTTCAAAAGAATATTACATGGCGATACCACTATTGATAATTATTACTGGATGATTGACTACTTTAAAAAAGGGCCCGATAGTAATAAAGTGGTGGAATACCTGAAAGCAGAAAATACTTATACTGACAGTATGATGAGCGGCACTAAAATTTTCCAGGCCGATTTATTTCTTGAAATGAAAGCAAGAATAAAAGAAAAAGATGAAAGTGTACCGTATTTTAAAAATGGCTATTACTACTATTCAAAAACAGAAGACGGGAAACAATACTATAAGCTTTGCCGAAAAAAAGGAAGCCTTGATGCAAAGGAAGAAATAATGCTTGATGTAGATGCGATGGCAGCAGGCAAGGCATATTTTTCTGTGAGCAGTTCAGAAGTAAGTGAAGATAACAAACTGCTGGCCTATGGCATAGATGAAGTGTCGAGGAGACAATACACAATTTATATTAAAAATTTAGAGACGGGAGAAATACTCCCTGATGCCATCAAGGGCACCAGCGGCGATCCTTGCTGGGCAAGTGACAACAAAACGCTTTTCTATACTTCAAACAACCCGGTTACACTATTATCAGAAAAAATAAAACGCCATGAGCTTGGCAATGATGCTGCAAAAGATGCGACAGTGTACGAAGAAAAAGATAAGAGCAATTATATTGGCGTGGGCAAATCAAAGAACAATAAATATATTTTTATTTATTCCCAGGCTACCCTTTCATCTGAAATAAGATGGGTTGATGCTGCAAAACCTTTGGATGCTTTTAAAATTTTCCAGGCAAGGATGAAAGAAGTACTGTATGATATTTCGCCGCTGCAGGATAAGTTTTTGATCCGTACAAACTGGAATGCCAAAAACTTCAGGCTGATGGAATGCCCGTTGGATAAAACAGACAGCAGTAACTGGAAAGAAGTGATACCACACCGCAGCGAAGTGTTGCTGCAGGGCGTGGAAGAGTTTAAAAATTTTGTAGTACTGAATGAAAGAAAAGATGGCCTGGTAAAACTAAGAGTAAAAAGCATTGGTAGCGCTAATGAACATTATATTGATTTTGGCGAAGCTGCTTATTCAGCCAATACCGGCATGAACCCGGAATATGACACAAAAACACTTCGGTATAATTACACATCGCTTGTTACGCCATCGTCGGTGTATGATTATGACATGTCCACAAAGGATAAGAAATTAATGAAGCAGCAAGAAGTATTGGGTGGCTATAACCAACAACACTATGCCACAGAAAGATTGTATGCTACTGCCAAAGATGGTACTAAAGTTCCCATATCATTAGTGTATAAAAAAGGTATTGAGAAAAATGGCAGCGCCCCATTGCTTTTATATGGCTATGGATCGTATGGTGCCAGCATGGATGCTTCTTTCAGCAGCAGCCGCTTAAGCCTGCTTAACAGAGGTTTTATTTTTGCCATTGCCCATATTCGTGGCGGGCAAGAAATGGGCCGCCAGTGGTACGAAGATGGAAAGATGATGAAAAAGAAAAACACTTTTACTGATTTTATTGACTGTGGCGAATTTTTAATAAAAGAAAAATATACGAGCAAAGAACATTTGTATGCACAGGGCGGCAGCGCTGGCGGTTTACTAATGGGTGCAGTAGTGAACATGGCACCTGAACTTTTTCATGGTGTAATTGCACAAGTACCTTTTGTAGATGTGGTGAACACGATGCTTGATGAAAGCATACCACTAACCACTAATGAATTTGACGAATGGGGCAACCCTAAAAATAAAGATGCTTACACCTACATGAAGAGTTATTCACCATATGAAAACGTAGAAAAGAAAAACTACCCCAATCTTTTGGTAACAACTGGCCTTCATGACAGCCAGGTGCAATATTTTGAACCTGCTAAGTGGGTGGCAAAGCTAAGAGCCACAAAAACTGATAAGAATTTATTGATGCTGCATACCAATATGGAGTTTGGCCATGGTGGCGCTTCCGGAAGGTTTGACTATTTAAAAGATGTGGCGCTTAACTACGCCTTCTTGCTTGCGCTGGAAGGAATAAGGAAATGATAAATAAGATGCAAGCCATGTTCAAAAAAGCGTGGCTTGTTTATTTTTTTACTAATGGCCAATAATTATTTCAGGTTTAAACAATTTACTGTTCAGCAGGAGCATTGTGCAATGAAGGTTTGTACAGATGCCTGCCTCTTTGGTGCATATATAGCAGACCAGGTAAAAACAAAATCATCTAACAATATTTTAGATATTGGTACCGGAACCGGTTTATTGAGTTTAATGTTGGCGCAAAGAGTAACAGCTCAAATTGACGCTATTGAAATTGATACCGTCGCTTCTCAACAGGCAAAAGAAAATTTTGAGGAATCACCATGGAAAGAAAGGTTGCACATTTTTAATACCGATGCACTGCAGTTTACCAGCGAAAAAAAATATGATTGCATCATTAGCAACCCGCCTTTTTTTGAAAACGATTTAAAAAGCGATAATGCTAATAAAAATAATGCGAAGCATGATACAGGCCTCACCCTGGAGCAACTGATAATTGTTGTAAAAAAGCATTTGAATGACGATGGCATATTTGCAGTTTTACTTCCATACCATCGTATTGAATACTTTAATGAAGTTTCAAATAAAAAAGGCCTGCGCCTTAGCAAAAAAATATTAATAAAACAAACAGATAAACATGACTTTTTCAGAGGAATATTAATTTTTAGCAACCATCAATCAACCTTATCTGAAGAGGTTATTACCATAAAAACTTTAGATGATAAATATTCTGTAAGGTTTGCGGAATTGCTGAAGGATTATTACCTGTATTTATAGCCCACCATATTCCCTCATATAGTCAAACTCTTCTGTAATTTTCCCTCCCTTTACAATTGTTGCTCTGTCAATCAAAGCACTGTTGCCTTTTACCAAATCCTCCAGCACATATTTTATAAGTTGCTCACCAAAATACTGGCTGGCATCTCTTGGCAATTCGTTTGGCAAGTTACCCACTGCCATTATATCAATGCTGTTGGTTTCGTAAGGAGCTGTTTTTTCAAATGTAATTTTATCTACTCCATATACCGGATCGTCAATAGTTTGATCTCCAAGATTTATTGGCACAGACCCATGTTCATCATCTGTAATGTCTGCAATGGTTTGTATGCTAAAGCTGTCATCTACATCAGTTGATTCAAACAATCGTGGCACATGCTCATCCCAATATACACCGTTCATTAAAATATCCGTACACTTTGTAAAAGGCAAAAAACGGCTGCGGTATTCTGTTGGATTATTGTGAAAGTGTTCCCGTTTGTATGTCTTTGTTTCTTTGTGTGTGTACAGGTCGGCACCTTTTAACTGAACATACACAGGATAACTGAATTTTCTTTCCAGGTATTCATCCGGCTCCACTTCAGTAATGCCCATGAGGTTCATTACCTCCAGCACACCATGCGCCACACGGCCACTGCCTGTTACTGCTATTTTTATGTTCGGCAGTTTTAATCCAAAATAAGTATGGATGAGTGTTCGGTAATCTTTACAATCATGCACTGCATTCAGGTTAAAAGCACCGGTACGTTTGCCATACGCCATCATGCCATTGTGTGCACCCACAATACCTGCAAAAAATCCAAAACCCAACACCCTTTGCCCATCATCATGCACAAGGCATTCATAATCAATCAAGGTAATTTTTTTATTCAAAACAGCCTTGAATAATTTTTGATTATGAGGCTGAAGTTTTTTTGTATGAGAGAAAAACAAATAAACCTTCCCTGGTATCAGCATATCAACCGGCACCTCTTTTATTCCCAGCAAAACGTCACAATCAGTTAAATCCTCTTTTACCTCAACACCAGCTTGTATAAATTCTTTATCGCTAAAACATCTTGTTGAAGAATTTTGTGCCGTTACTTTTATTGAGGGGAAATTTTTATGCAGCCACCTGCATTGTGCCGGGGTAATGGCCACCCTGTTATCAGAAGGTGATTTCCCTTCCCTTATCAATCCAATCTTTAGCATCAATCGTTTTATTTGTGCCGCAAGTTAAGAGATTTAATATTGAAGATTTAATAAGCAATATTTAAAAAAGTTACTGATTTTGCCTATTGCTTATTTTTACAGCATGAATTATTTTGAACTGTTTGAAATACCTGTCAGCATAAATATTGACAAAGCATCCATCTCAAAAAGATATGTGGAGTTGCAAAAGAAATATCATCCTGATTTTTTTACACAGGAAAATGAAGCTGAACAGGAAGAAGCATTGGAAAAGTCTTCTGCCATCAATAAAGCAATGAAGATTTTTAAAAGCCCTGAAGCGACACTTAAATATGTGCTGGAATTAAAAGGCTTAATTGCAGATGAAGAAAAACACCCATTGCAGCCCGATTTTTTAATGGAGGTGATGGAATTAAATGAAAATCTTTCGGATGATTCTGCTGATGCGGTGGAGCAGTTTGAAAAAAAAATTTATTCAGAAGTAAGCCAATTGATAGAAAACTACAACGATAAAACAATTACAAAGGATGAATTGCTAAAGCTGAAAGAGTATTATTACAAGAAAAAATATTTGCATCGTATTTTGGAGAGATTGGATGGATAATGTAATATTGCACCCCATTCAAAAAAGTCGATATAGACGGTTGAAGCGGAAGTTCTTTTGTGCAAAGCCCAGGTGGCGGAATTGGTAGACGCAGCAGACTCAAAATCTGCCGCCCACAAGGTGTGCTGGTTCGATTCCAGTCCTGGGCACAAAGTCCCGACATAATTGTCGGGATTTTTTATTTAAACGCAGGATGATATTTCTCCAACGTATTTCGCAAGTACTTTCTGTCGAGATGAGTGTAAATTTCTGTGGTAGTAATACTTTCATGCCCCAGCATTTCCTGCACTGCCCTCAGGTCTGCCCCACCCTCTACCAGGTGCGTTGCAAATGAATGGCGGAATGTATGTGGTGAAATTGTTTTTTTTATACCTGCCCTTTTTGCCATTTCCTTTATTACCAAAAAAACCATTACACGGCTAAGGCCGCTGCCTCTCCTGTTTAAAAACAAAATATCTTCATTGCCTGTTTTTACCGGCATATGCACACGTATATTCTCTTTATAAATACCAATGTACTTCACAGCATCGCTTCCGATTGGCACCAATCGTTCTTTATCACCTTTGCCAATTACACGTATAAAACCAACATCAAGGTATAGGCAACTGATACGAAGGTTGATCAGCTCACTCACACGCAGGCCGCAACTATACAAAGTTTCCAGCATGGCTTTGTTGCGTCCGCCTTCAGCAGTACTTACATCAATTTGCCCAATGATGTTTTCAATTTCTTCAAAACTTAATACGTCAGGCAAATGCCTTTGCAGTTTGGGAGATTCTAATAAAGTGGTTGGATCTGCACTTATTATTTGCTCAAGCAGGCAGTATCTAAAAAAACTTTTCAAGCCTGAAATAATCCTTGCCTGTGAACCTGGCAACATACCAAGTTCCGTTATCCATTTTAAAAAGCCTTCCAGGTCTTTTAAAACAATTTCTTTTGGAGCCTTTGCGATACCATTTTCTTCAAAGTAAGATGTGAGTTTGTTAATATCATGCAGGTATGCGTCCACAGAATTTTCACTCAGGGATTTTTCTAATTGCAGGTAAGCTTTAAAACCTTTCATGTATGGTTCCCACATATAAAGTCAAAAGTAAAAAGTAAAAAGACAGATCTAAAAACTTATTTGCTATTTTCGCCAGCACCCATAAATAAATTATGACAGTTAATCTTCGTTCTTTCAAACAAAAATTCAACCTTAACAGGAAAGCCTTACGTTCATTTTTAACAAGAGTTGAAAATAATGCTCCTAAACAATTGCATAAAACAATGGTGGAGCTTGATAAAGAAGTATGGACTGAAACCGATTGCCTTGACTGTGGCAATTGCTGCAAAAGAATGACACCCACCTTTACTGATGCAGATATTAAAAGGATAGCCGGTTATTTCGGAATGACAACAGACGCATTTAAAGAAAAATGGCTGGTGTATGAGAAAAAAGAAAATGATTGGCAAAATAAAAAACAACCCTGCCAGTTTTTAAATCTTAGTGACAACAAGTGCAGTATTTACCCAATCCGACCGGCTGATTGTGCTGGCTTTCCTCACCACACAAAAAAAACACCAACGGATTATATGCATGTGTACAAGCAAAATATTGAATATTGCCCAGCTACATACCGGTTGGTAGAAAAAATGCAGGAAAGACTGAATAAATAATTACAGGTAAACATCTTCAATTAAAAAATATTCCGCGGCTTTATTATTACTGATGACTATAGAAAGAATGTCAAACTGTATTCTTTTCCATTGAGGATGCAGGTATAAATATTCTTCAGCAGCGTTGATTAGGTTTTGAATTTTTTTGTTGCCTACTTTTTCCTCAGGAAAGCCATATTTTTTAGTACTCCTTGTTTTTACTTCAATAAAATGCAATACATTATTTTTTGAGGCAATAATATCCACTTCCCAACGGGAATGGCGCCAGTTTTTTTCAAGGATGGTATAACCATTTTCAACGAAATACGTTTCGCCTAACTGCTCCCCGGTTTTGCCTGTATGGATATGTTTTGCCATTTACTTATACTAAAGGTATCAACAAGGTTTAAATAAAAGCACCCGATAAAATATTGGTTCGCATTTTTAAATACCTATTTTTGCGGCAAAGAATTTAAAATGAAAAAGCAACAATATTTACCTGTTTTAATTGCTGCAATTTTAATCCTGCTTGCAGCAATATCGAGAGTGGCAATGTATCCCCACAACTTTAGCCCAATGATTGGCATGGCAATATTTGGTGGTGCTGTGATTAAGGATAAAAAACTTGCATTTGCTTTACCGCTCCTTTCTATGCTTGTATCTGATGCCATGTTTGAAGTATTTAATATTGCCCCTGGATTTTGGGGTTGGGGCCAGCTGATTGGCTATGGAATTTTTGGAGTAGTTACTATCATTGCTTTTTCCCTTAAAAAAATAACTCCATTGAATGTTGCAGGGTATTCAATCCTGTCCTCTGTTATTTTCTTTGTGCTGTCCAATCTTGCTTTCTTTATTATTGACAATCCAATATATCATACTTATACAAATGACATGACTGGCTTTATTAATTGTTATATAGCTGCTCTTCCATTTTTCAAAACAAGCTTTGTAGCTGACCTTGTTTACAGTGGATTATTATTTGGTGTATATAGCGTGGTACAGAATTATGCTTTTAAAAAGGCTGTGGCTTAAATAAAATAAATACTAAATAAAAAAACCTGCAATGTTGCAGGTTTTTTTATTTAGCTCACAAAAGCATCTTGCATCTTCGTCATTAAGTCTTTTTCGATCATCCGCTGTGCAATGGCAATCATATTTTTAAAAGCAGTGGCATGCGAAATACCATGGCCAATAATAACTGGTTTAGCTACACCGAGTACAGGAACTCCCCCGTACATTTCAAAATTAAAACGGTCGAAATGTTCGTCTTTAATACCACGGCGCTGAACAATATCATACACACTCTCTGCCATTTTCAATATCACGTTGCCGGTAAATCCTTCACAAACCATTACATCAGACTTATCCAACAAAATATCCCTGCCCTCAATATTGCCAACAAAATTGATGAGGTTATTTTCTTTTAATAACGGATAAGCAGCTTGTGCCAGGATGTTTCCCTTGCCCTCCTCTTCGCCAATATTTACCAAACCTACTTTGGGTGTTTCAATACCTAAAATATGTTCGGCAAATAAAGAACCGAGTATAGCAAATTGATTAAGATTTTCAGGCTTGCAATCTGCATTAATACCTGCATCAAGCAACAAACCAAGCTTTCCGTTTTCCCTTGGCATATAAGCACCAATAGTTGGCCTGCTAACGCCTTCAATAGCCTTTATGCTAAACAATGCTCCAACCATCATAGCGCCGGTATTACCTGCGCTGATAAAGGCATCAATTTTTCCTGTTGCCAGTAAATGAAAACCTATTGCAATGGATGATTTTTGTTTTTCCCTTAAGGCTTTGGTGGGGTGTTCATGCATTTCAATCATCTGCTCAGCATGAACAATATGAAGATTAGTTTGAGGAACTGAATATTCCTTAAGCAGTGACTCGATTTTTTCTGTATCACCTATCAGTGTAAGTACAATATCATCTTTTGATACCGCAATAAATTCTTGTACTCCTTTTACTGCTTCCAAGGGGGCAAAGTCGCCTCCCATCATATCAAGGCCAATGTTCATGTAAAGTTCTTTAAATGAAAAATTCTAAGTTTCACATTCACAAATCGAATGTAAAACTTAGAATGCAGTAATCAGAAAAAATCTTATGCTTTAAGCGGTGCTTTTTCGGCAACTACTTGTCCTTTATAGTATAATTTTCCTTCACTTACATGAGCACGGTGGCGTACATGCGTAAGACCTGTTGTTTTGTCCACTGTTAAAGTAGCGGCCTCTGCTTTATAGTGCGTCCTTCTTTTAGCGCTGCGTTGCTGCGAATGGCGGCGTTTGGGATTTGGCATATCTGTAAATTTTAAATTTTATTATTTATTGTTTATTCCTTTTTGTTTTTGGCGTTTTTTTAAACTGCTCCAACCCCTTCCAAATAGTATTTGCATTGTTGGCATGGTCGCCTTCCATTTGCTTCAGTTTTTCAAGTACCTCTTTGTTGCACTTAGGCCCACCAAACTCTTCTTCACTGCATGTCTTCTGCATGGGTATGCTCAGGCTCACAAATTCATAAATCCACTCATTGAGGTATAAATGACTTTCTGTTCTGGAGATGTAAAAGATATCCGGGTCATCCCCTTTATCATTCATCTCTTCAGGATTGTCAACCATCTTTACCACCATATTGAATTCATCCCACAAATCCTTGGTAAGGGTATTGCTGCACCTGTCGCAAATCAAATCAGCCTGGCCGCCTATTTCAAATTTCAGCAGCATAAAACCGGGCTTTTTGTCAAGCAGCAGCTTTATTTTTGCATGGCAATTGGTGAATTCACCAGTACTTTTTTCAGCAAAGAACTTATCGTCAACCTCGTAATTAAACTCGTGGATGCCGGGCTTTAAACCAACAAATGCTATCTCAAAAACATTTCTCTTACTCATGGCCTTTTGGTTTAAAGGACGGCGAAGGTAGGGCATTTCAGCCGAAATTGCGTATTCTTTCGGCAAAAATGCTTAAAAATATCTGTCTTATAGTCATATTTGCTCCTTATAACAATGATTTTTAAAAACAGAAGGCTTTTATTGATAATATTAGGCATTGCAGCAGTGCTAATCAAACTACTGTCGCTGCAATCATTATGGATTGAAAAATACTACTCCCTTACTGTTTATCCTTTAATTTCCAGCATACTAAAAACCTTTTTTGGTTGGCTGCCTTTTAGCATCGGGGATGTGCTTTATGGAGTTTTAATAACCTGGTCACTGGTAAAAACCGTAAAGGTGATTAGAAAACTTTTCAAAAAAAAGCTAAGGCAGGCTTTCATAAAAAATTTGCTTTATTATGCTTCCGCAAGTCTGCTGTTGCTTTATATTTCGTTCAATATTTTATGGGGATTAAATTACAACCGCAAGGGAATTACCTGGCAGTTAAATATTAAAACAGAAAAATACTCAGCGGTTGATTTGGTAGAGATTGATTCCCTACTTATTACCAAAGTAAACGAAACTAAAAGTGCCTTGATACTGCAAAAGAGGCAATATCCCACTACTAAAGAAACATTTGATGAAGTAGCCAAAGCATACAACCAGCTCAGTGCTCAATACCCGTGGCTGTCTTATAAATCAACTTCTGCTAAAACATCTTTGTGGGGATGGGCCGGAAACTACTTAGGCTTTACCGGCTACTATAATCCATTTACGGGAGAAGCACAATTAAACACTACAGTACCTAAATTTATACAGCCATACACAGCCTGCCATGAAGTGGCACACCAGCTTGGCTATGCAAAAGAAAATGAAGCTAATTTTGTAGGTTATCTTGCTGCAACCTCATCCAAAGACACACTCTTTCATTACTCGGTTTACCTTGATTTGTACCTATATACACAAAGAAATCTATTCTTTCTTGATTCTGCGAAGGCAAAGGATATGTCGAAAAAACTGGCACCTGAAGTAAAAGCTGACATTACAGAATTGAAAACGTTCTACAAAAACCATCAATCACCATTAGAGCCACTCTTTAAATGGATATACGAAAAGTATTTGCAAAATAACCAGCAACCATCGGGCCTGCAGAGCTACGACGAAGTAACTGGGTTCATCATTGCATACCACAAAAAGTTTGGAAGAATTTAGTAAAATTACCGTCTAAAAATACCGTACAAAAAACTGCACTATTATATGATGACATTTTGAAAAATTAACTTTAGGTTTGCGGCTCTGAAAACAAGAAAATATTAAATCCAATTTCTAACAATCATCTCTAAACAATTACCCACAATGTCTTTACAACTGCAAAGGCCGGTTGCTTTTATTGATTTGGAAACTACCGGTGTTAATCTTTCAACAGACCGTATTATTGAAATTGCCATCGTAAAAATTATGCCCGACGGAAGCAGGCAAGTAAAAAGAAAATTAATCAATCCTGAAATGCCTATCCCGGCACAGTCAACAGAAATACACGGCATTACTGATGATATGGTGAAAGATGCACAGACATTTAAACAGGCAGCGAATGAACTGAAACAATTTATCGAGAATTGCGATTTAGGCGGATACAACAGCAACCGTTTTGACATACCGCTTTTGATGGAAGAATTTTTACGAACAGGTATTGAGCTTGATCTTACCACAAGAAAGATGGTGGATGTGCAACATATCTTTTATACAATGGAGCCACGAACACTAACTGCTGCATACAAGTTTTACTGTGAAAAGGAACTGGAAGGTGCACATAGCGCCGAACATGATATTAATGCCACTATTGATGTTTTGCTGGCACAAATTCAGCGCTATCCTAAATTAGGCAACTCCGTTGATTCAATTTTAGGTGTGATAGGCGAAGAAAAAATTGTTGACTATGCCCGTCGTTTTTCTTTTGATGATAAAGGAGTGGAAGTATTCAACTTTGGTAAACACAAAGGCAAGCCGGTGGTGGATGTACTGAGGCAGGAGCCGCAATACTATGATTGGATGATGAGAGGTGATTTTCCACTACATACCAAGCAAAAGCTCACCGAAATTCTTAACAGAACCCTGTTAAAGAACAACTAAAAGGCACTTGCAAACGTTTGTTGAAAATATGTTGGTGTAAATTTGCCTACAAATCGTAAATTCGTTAATACTGGTAATCAATTATACTTGGAAAAACTTGTTATCATACCTACTTACAACGAAAAAGAAAACGTTGAAAGCATTATAAGTGCAGTATTTGCCTTACAGCAAAATTATCATGTGCTTATTATTGATGATGGCTCGCCAGACGGAACAGCTGATATTGTTAAATCGCTGTTTGCCAAATATCCCAATCAATTATTTTTAGAAGAAAGACAAGGCAAGCAGGGGCTTGGCACTGCTTACATTCACGGTTTTATATGGGCATTAAAAAATGGCTACCAATATATTTTTGAAATGGATGCTGACTTTAGCCACAATCCTAAAGACCTTGAAAGGTTGTATGAAGTTTGTAAAAACGGGGCAGGCATAGCTGTTGGTTCAAGATATGTGAGAGGCGGCCGGGTTGAAAATTGGCCTGCAGACAGGATATTACTATCAAAAGGAGCTTCGTTATACACAAGGCTTATTACCTGGATGCCAGTAAAAGACCCTACAGCCGGCTTTGTATGTTACCGCAGGGAAGTGCTGGAAACCATGAACCTGTCTGCCATTAATTTTGTTGGCTATGCTTTCCAGATTGAAATGAAATTTGCCGCATGGAAGCTTAATTTCCTTATCGCTGAAGTGCCCATTACTTTTATTGATCGCAAAGCAGGCGAAAGCAAAATGAACAAAAGCATTGTAAAAGAGGGGATTTTGGGTGTACTCAAACTTAAATGGATGAGTATGTTCAAGAACTACCGCAAAAATGTAAAAAATAACAGCAATACTTATACCGACAATTCTTTTAAACCTTCTGAAATAATAATGGAGCAGAAGTAACCTTCTCAGCTTTCAGTTTATCATCGCCTGAGTTTTCGCTATTCCTTTTCATACAAGCCTCTTATTACCACACTTGCAACCACACAGCCAAATACTGCCGGCATATAACTAATGGTGCCAATAATTGATTTTTTGGGATATGCTTTTTCCGTTTCTATTATCCTGCTTTGGTCAACATCTTCGGCAGAAAAAACTACTTGCACGCCAGTGCTGATGCCGACCTTATGCAGGTACTTGCGTACATAGCGGGCCAGGTTGCACTTGTAGCTTTGAGAAATGTCTGTCACCTGCATTTGCAGTGGATCAACTTTTCCTCCAGCCCCCAACGAACTTACAATTGGTATCTTCCTGTCAACACAAGCTTTTATAAACCACACTTTGGGGCTTAGTGTATCGATACAATCAACTGCATAATCATACACCTGCGATTCTATTAGTGCAATTGTTCTTTCTTCTTTAATAAATTCAGTTACTACAGTCAATTTTAATTCAGGATTGATATCCCTCAATCTCTCTGCCATTACTTCTGCCTTTAGTTTGGCAGCAGTACTGTGCAGCGCAGGTATTTGCCTGTTACAATTGCTTAAATCCACCACATCGCCATCTACAATAGTTATACTGCCTACGCCAGCACGGACAATCATCTCTGCACAAATGCCGCCCACACCACCAAGCCCTACTACCAGCACATTTTTATTCATAAGGTTCTCTACTTTGGTTTCCCCAAGCAGCAGTTCTGTTCTGCTCATCCAGTATGGAATCATTTTTTGGAATTATTTTTTATAATTATGATTAACCTTGTGCTGCAAAAATGATTGTATGAATACAATAATCAAAATAATCTGCAGCATTCTTTTCTTCTTTCTTTCAGAAAATTCTGTAACGGCACAATACGTTAAGATAATTACCGAAGGCACCAATACATCGCTACGTGGATTGAGTGTGGTAAACGACAGGGTGATATGGGTAAGCGGCAGCAATGGCACAGTGGGCAGGAGCCTCGATAGTGGCCATACATGGAAATGGCTGATGATAAAAGGTTTTGAAAAAACTGACTTCAGGGATATTGAAGCATTTGATGAAACTACTGCAGTAATAATGGGTATTGGCGAGCCCGCCTACATTTTACGCACTGCCGATGCAGGCGATAGCTGGAAAGTAGTGTATGAAAATAAAACAAAAGGAATGTTTTTAGATGCCATGGAATTTTGGAATGAAATGAGCGGTATTGTCATTGGCGATCCTGTGGATGGAAAAATATTTATTGCCCGTAGTTTTAATGGCGGCATCAGTTGGCGAACGTTGCCCTATAACAATTATCCCACAGCAGATAGTGGCGAAGCTATGTTTGCCAGCAGCGGCACCAACATAAGAAAACTAAACAAACAGGAAGCTGTGTTTGTAACTGGCGGAACAAAGAGCAGGTTATTTATAAGAAATCAAAAAATTGATATGCCTGTTTTACAGGGGAAAGAAAGCACTGGCGCAAATTCTATTGCTGTAAAAGATAAAAATACAATGATAATTGTGGGTGGCGATTTTAATGCAAAAGATGCCACAGAAAAAAATTGTGTTATTACCACTAATGGCGGCAAAAGTTTTAAAACTCCATCTGTACCGCCACATGGTTACCGAAGTTGTGTAGAGTACATTGAAAAGAACAAGTGGATATGCTGCGGTTTAAATGGCGTGGATATAAGTGAAGACAATGGCGACAACTGGAAAATCGTAAGCCACGATAGTTTTAATGTATGCAGTAAAGCAAAAGATGGCAAGGCTGTATTCTTTGCAGGAAAAGGAGGAAAAATTGGTAAACTAATAAATGGCCAACCAGACACCAACACTTCCCACCGTTAATATTTTCATCTAAAATGTAAAATCATTCTTCCGTTAAGCTTGTTGCAATTTTTATGCTGAGGTATTGATTAAGCGTTGCATTATAAACTTCCTGCTGCTTATAACTAATTGTTACTTTTTTACCTGTTACTAAAGGCTTTTCAAGCAATGTTTCAGAACCACTGAAATACTCCATTATCCATATTTTTTCTGTTTTGCCATTGCTCCCTTTTATAAGCACATGAGTAAAATCCCCGGGAACTACTTTTACCACTGTCCCTTTTAGTTCTGTGGTAGAGGTTTTATAAGCTTTAGCATCCGCCATACCTGAAAAAAACTTAGCAAACGAAGGGCAAACTACTACTAGGTTTTTCCCAATTTCAAGGCCTACTTTTTCCATTGCCCCATTCTCAGTAATTGAACTAATCCCAAATGCTTCCTCAATAGCTGCCTGGTGGTCGGTAATAGACGGGAGCATAAGCATCCCCAATTCCATTTCAATATCTTCCTTCTTTATTTTTGAAAAATCCTTTTTATCAAATTCGGCGCACATTTCATTAGCGATAACTTTTGCAATACTGTCTTTCGCAGATTGTGCCGATACGGTATAGCTTATAAGGCAAAATGAAAAAAAAGCAAGTAGTTTATGGTTCATATTAGTTTTTTTAAGAGTGAACTATTTTTTAAACATAAAATATACTGCCCCCAGCAGCAAAGCGAAACTAACCAAATATTTCCAGTGAAAGGGTTCTTTTAAGTACAAGACAGCAAACACAGAAAAAACCACCAGCGTAATTACTTCCTGTGCCATTTTTAATTGAAAACCACTCATGCCATTTTCGTAGCCAACCCGGTTTGCCGGCACCATCAGGCAATATTCAAAAAAGGCAATGCCCCAACTTACTACAATGGCTTTCCACAAGGGAACATTGCTTTGACGAAGGTGGCCATACCAGGCAAACGTCATAAAAATATTGGAGAATAAAAGCAGGATAATAGTACGCAGCATATTTTTTTGCACAAATCTACCGGCAAAATGGCAAGTCAATGTTTATAAATATAAAATCCTTGGCATGATTTTGGAAAAACGAGGTTGTCCACGGATGGTGATAACTTGTTTACCATGGTTCCGGTGGCAGTTTTTTATTTTTGCCTAATTCCCTCCATGAAAACCATTGTATAACTAAAAACCTATAAAATGGCATTTGAAAATTTTCCTTCAGCAGGAGCACCTCCCCCACCCGAATCACCGAAAACTGACTGGCGTTTTTTCCTGACAGTAGGTCTTGTAATTGCCTTACTTGGCACCTGGGGTTATATCATTTGGGATAAAAGCAAGGTAAAAGAAACGATTCAGCAAAAAGACAATTTATATTCTTCTGTGGTTACTGAAAAAGACAACCTGAAAAATTTGCTGGATGAAGCTACTTCCCGGTATGACGACCTGAAAACCACTAATGTAAAAAAAGACAGCATCATTACTGCCAAAGACAGGGAAATTGCTGAAAAGAAATCGAGGATACAAAGCATACTGGCAAAAGCCAATGCTACCAAAGAAGAACTGGCACAGGCTAAAACTATGATTGCATCACTCAATGACGATATTTCATCTTATAAAACACAAATTGAAATTCTAAAAGGCGAAAACCTGCAATTGACAAAAGATAAAGAACAGGTAACACAAGAACGTAACCTGGTGCAAAAAAATTACGACTCTGCAAAGTCAGTTATCAGGGATAAAGAGAACGTTATCGATGTAGGTTCTACCCTTCATGCAAGCGGTTTTAATATTATTGGTATTGATGAAAAGAAAGATGGCAAGGAAAAAGAAACTACCAAGGCTAAAAAAGTTGATAAGCTCCGTATTTCCTTCAACCTAGATGAAAACAGAATTTCACAATCAGGAAATAAAGATTTATACGTTTGCATCACAGGGCCTGATGGTAACCCAATTGCTGTAGAAGCTCTTGGCTCAGGTACCTTCACAACAAGGGAAGATGGCTCAAAAATATTTACTCAAAAAGTTCAGGTAAGCTATACACAAGGGCAAAAACAACCCGTAAGTTTCGATTGGAAGCAAGGCACCAATTTTTCGGTGGGTAATTACAAAATTGAAGTATATCACAATGGATTTAAAATTGGCGAAGGTATTGCAGTGCTGAAGAAGGGTGGCTTATTCGGATAAAAACAAAATGAATATATTTTATTAAAATGCCCAGGGTTACCTGGGCATTTTATTTTTTGCTATTGCTTTAAAGAAGTGACAAGCTGTTTTGCAAAACCATTAAACAAGCCCGGAGTAATACTCCAGTCCGGTGCTTCAATATCGCCCCATGCTTTGGGGCTGTCGGCATCACTGAAATAGCTGACGCCTGTTATTTCTTTATTTTCTTCAATTGTCTTTGCTGCGCCATCTAGCCATTGCTTTTTATAATCTGCCGGGCCCTTCACTCCAAATTCAGTTATAAATAGTGGCCGCTGTGAAAAACCAATGCGGCGATATTTTCTTTTGTAAATAGTATTAAATGATTCCTGCTTATTATGATCTGTAATATTTTTATCAGGCAATCCATAAATGGCTATACTTACATAGTCCACCACATCGCTGCCAGGCCAAAATTCCATAGAACCCCTGTCACCAGCCGGGCCCCATACATAATAAATATTGGATGCCTTTTTTGCTCTTACATAATTTACAAAATAGCGGTACGCTTTAATGTACTGAATTGGATCCTGGCTTTGCCATGGATAGCGCTTAATAGGAATTTCCATTTCATGCAGCCAGCGTAAATAAACAGTGTTGTGGGTGGAAGTAATCACTTTACACATCTCTTCAATAAGACTATCGTATTTACCACCCAATATATTCTTCATAAGTTCCGGATCTTTATCAATGTGTTTATCCCTCCACGGCTCCATGGTTACAATGATACTGTGGCCTCTTGCTACAATACTGTCGAAACGTTTTTTAAATACGCCGCTTTTTAATGCTCTTATGTTCACAAAAAGATGCTCAGTATTAACCGGTACACTATCCACTAATAAATTAAAAGGATCAAAAGTTCCAAGCTTCAATTCTCCATCTTTTCTTAAAATATCGTCAGCCGGCTTTTTATCAGCAGCATTTATGTCAATGTACTCAATATCCTTATGCTGTTGTATGTATGCTGCGGCTGCTTCAAAATCTGCTTGTTTAAAATCGCCAGTGCTTACTTTTTCTGAACCAATAATTATAACAGGTTTATCATAAAAACGCACCCTGTGCAACTTTCGAAAGATGAGTTGCTGTTGAGATTTTTCCTCAGGATAATTATTTGTCATCATCTCTGCTTTGCCTTTGAGGGTTACAGATATCATATCCACCCATTGGCTGCCGGGCCAGTACTCTTCGGTGCCGGGATAGCCTGCAGGTGCCCACACCATTTTTATAGCAGGTGCATCCTTTTTTATAGTTTGGCTGAAATGATTAAATGCTTTTGCATATTGATCTGGCGCCTGTTTTTGCCAGGGAAACAAATCAACATATACTTCCATATCTGGATTAAACCGTAGCATTATATTTTGCTTTTGTTTGCCTAAAAACAAACCAAGTGCTTTAATCTTTTTATCATAGTCTCCTTTATCAATCAACATTAATACATTTTCGTTAGAAAATTTTTCTGGCCAAATCTCTACTGTAAGCAGTACAGGTTTACCTGCCACCCACACTTTTTTTATATTGTCTTCAAAATTATTGTCATCACCATCATTCCATCTAAAAGCTATGTGCACACAATTTTTAAGATCAAAGCTATTAACTGTGTTGATACGATCATATATCGCAAGCAGTGGTTCGTTGTTTCTTACCGAAACAGTTTCAACAGATGACTGGTGCAAAAACTTATATCCTGCTATCATTGCCAATATTGCAGCAACAGCAACCGCAATCCATTTTATTGTATTCTTCATTCCTGATTATTATTTTGCTTTATCAGCGGTGTCTTTTAATATTTTGCTCATGTAATTATTCTGGTAAGCCATCCATGAACTTATATGTTTTCCGCCTTCCTTTACAAATGCGGCATTGTTTTCAGCAATATTATTTTCCTCCTGGGGATCGCTTGAAAGATCATACAACTGGCTGCTGTTATCGCTGGCGTTGAAAATATATTTATAATCTCCCTCCCTGTAGCCAAATAAATAACCGGCGTATGGATTAAAAAAATAAACTCTTTTCCGCCTGTTCACACTAAACAAATTTTCGCCCTGCCATTGTTGCGGACACTGCTTACCCAATACAGAAAAAATAGTTGGCGCTGCATCGCTGATGCCGCCTACACTTGTGATATGCTCACCTTTAAACAATAATGGATTAATTAAAATAAATGGCACATGCAGGTTTTCTTCGTACAGTGCAGCGGCATGTGTTGTTTGATTGTGCCTTCCAAATGCTTCGCCGTGATCGCCAGATATCACAATGAGAGTTGATTCAAGCAGCCCTCTTTTTTCAAGCCCTGTTACAATACTTTTAAGTGTTGCATCTGCACGGTGCAATGCATTCAAATATTTTTCAAGCGATGGATTGCCGGTTTCAAAATCTTTTTCTTTACCAGAAGTAAAATAAGGATAATGTGTTTGAAATGTCCACATCATAGCAAAGAACGGTTGATCTCTTTCCTTTCCAATCCATTTAAAAAGCCTTGCGGATAAACAGGAGTCATCCACCCCATCTAAGTTGTGTTTTGTGTAGCGCTTATCAGAAAACACATCTTCGCTGCAATCACTGTCCCGAAAATCTTCCACCACATCAAAACCACGAGCCTTTAAAAATCCTCCTGCATTCTGGTACTGATTGTCGCCTGAATTAAAAAATGCAGAACGGTAGCCGTATTTTTTTAATTCAGAAGGAATAGAGGGCAAAGGCACACCAGGGTTTTCAATTGTAAAACTTTTGAACGATAACTCAGGATAACTTGAACAAAGAAATGAGAACATTGATTTATTAGTAGATGGAATATGAGCATATATTTTATCAAATATTACTGCATGTTGTTTGTATGAATCTATAAAAGGTGTAATACCTTTTATATTGCTGTAAGGCGATACATATTCCCAGGGAGTAGATTCAAGCACAAGAAAAACCACGTTTTTGATCTGGTACTGTTTAAAAGATTCTGCATATGGTGCTGCAAGGCTGTCAATATTTTTTTGGCTGAAGTCGCTCTCTGCCAAGGTTTTTTCATCAACCACGGGCAGGGCATCTTCAGCATCCAGCGAACGAACAAAATACAAAACCGGGTTAGATGCAGTAGCTGCATCAGTCTTGGTATTTACTTGTGCAATAAAACTGCTAAGGAAAAATATTGGCGCAATACTAACCACAGGAAGCATTTTCTTATTATACAATTGATAAGCCAGCCAGCCAATCATAAATACCAATAGCAGCATTATGAGCGACCCTGCAATAAAGGGAAGTGCAAGATTGGCAGCCATTGACTTTGCAGCATCTGTGCTTTTTAAAAAATCAGAGTAATACAACCATTGGTAATTAAATGGATGCCCAAGCATTTCCACCACCTTAATATTTACAACAGAAGCTATTATAACAAGAAAAACAAGTACGGTATATAGCACCAGTATAAACCGTTGCATTTTTCGTACGGTAAAAAAAAGCAATCCAAAAACCAGGATGAGTATGGCTGCCAGCTTCATATCGTCCCATGAAGCGCTGAATGTTTCCGGAATAGATTTAGCCGGGTTGATAACCATGGGAAACATAAGATCCGTTACAATAATCCTAATAAAATACAAACCCAGTACCATGGCTGTTGAAAGCGAAACAAAATATCCAGTGGGGCTAAAAGCTGGTGCCGCTTTTTTATAATAATATTTTCTAAGTAACAAAATAACCAGTGCAGGTAAGCCGAAAAGCAGCAGCAGGTACAGGAGGTAGTTTTTTAAAGATACTCCTCCTGAAGCTTTTAAATTTTCAGAAAGGGCTCGTATTCTTACTAACTGCTTGCCACCTGCTTTTACAAAGTACTTCTTTTTGTTGCTTCGGTTTTGCATATCCCAGTAATCAACCTTTACCCTGAAAGGCCCCGATTTTTTAGTAGCTACAAAACCAAAATTGATAATATTACCTGAGTCCACATTTAGTTTTGCTACATAGTCCTCGCCATCCTTTAGCATTGGTGTACGCATGGTTTTCCCAGATACAATTGTACCCTGCGGCTTTGATTTATACCGCTGCCAGTCATTTACACCCCATACCAAATACACCTTACTCACCCCATTAACATGGTAGCGTATTTCTGTTGTATCTGCTTTAGTACAGAGGGATACTTGCAACAGAAACAATAAGATAAAAACAGGCTTGTAAATAAGCCGGTATTGCATTGCTAAAAATTTAAAACAGGTTATACTACTTAGGTTCAAAACAGCTGAATAACGTTTTTTATCCGCTTATATGATGCGATAATGACTATTTGTTTTGCAGGGGTAAGAGTTATGAAACAGAAAGATATAAGAGCATAACTAATAACTCTTACAAACGAATACAAATATCTCTGTTATTAAATACTAATAACTGCCTTTATCCGTTTACATTTAAATTAGTTATATTCATCCAAAAATAACTCTGTAAACTTAGCAATGATTTACTGGATCGCAGGAAAAAAAATAAAGACACTTTTCCTAAAGTGTCTTGCTTATGTATATGCGGTTGCCTGCGCCTTAATATTGACAGCTTCATTTTCCCTTTTCATTTCATGCAATACCAAAAAAAACGCTGCTGGCAGTGAAAAACGAAAAGTAGAAATAAGAAAAGAAAATGGTGTTTATCGCCTTTATAAAAACGATACCCCTTTCTTTGTAAAAGGAGCTGTGGGGCAAGATCATCTTGACGAATTGGCTGCCAGTGGAGGCAACACCGTTTTCACATGGGATACCTTGCACCTGCAGCAAACCCTTGATGATGCAGCAAAAAATAATATAATGGTGATGGCTGGTCTGGATGTACCCAGCGGCGAACAAACAGAATACTATTCGGATGATAAAAAAATAAGCAAGTTATATAACGGATATACCCACATTGTAAACAAATACAAAACCCATCCTGCTTTGCTGGCCTGGGGTCTTGGCAATGAGTTAATATTACCCATCTCATCACATTCAGCAAAATTTTACAAAACTTACAATCGTTTTTTACAAATGATACATTCACAGGATCCCGATCATCCTGTTACCACTACTATCATCAATTATCAAAAGCAGAGTATTTTAAACCTGCGTTGGAAAATCAGGGATCTTGATTTTATTTCGATCAATACTTACAACAGGATAAAAGATATTAAATGGGAATTAAAAAGATTGCGTTGGATATGGGATGGCCCTTTTATCATTTCTGAATGGTCGCCGAATGGCGGATGGGAATCTGAAACTACGGTATGGAATGCACCGGTTGAAAACACCAGCACAAAAAAAGCAGAACAGTACTCCGAGTATTATAAATACTTTATGCCGCTAAACGACCCGAGGTTTATGGGATCATTAGCATTTTATTGGGGAAACCGGCATGAATACACACATACCTGGTACAGCGTTTTTAGTGATGACGGCAGTGCCACCGAAGTAAAAGAAGCATTAACAGACTGCTGGAAGGGAACCAATACAAAACATGAATCAGTAAAAATACAGTACATGCTTATAGACAGCATGGGTGCAAGAGAAAACATTCTTTTAAGCCCGGGCTCACAGCATACTGCCAGGCTATTATTGGCAGATGGCCAGCCTGCAGATAGTCTCCGTTATTCATGGGAAATTGTAAAAGAAGACTGGTATAGTTGGGGGCGTACATGGCATTATTTTAAAAGGCCAGCTGCTGAACAGGGCTTAATAGCAGACAGCACTTTACAAAATGCTCCTTTTATTTGCCCAAAAAAAGAAGGGCCTTACAGGATTTATATTAACGTGTATAATAAAAAAGGCTGGTGTACTACGGCCAATACCCCATTTTATGTAGTGAACAATGAACTTTAAAGCAGCTCCCATACAACCCCCTACCAAAAAAGAAAAGATTGCCCTCAGGGCCATGATCTTTATTGGTTTCTTTTCAGCAGGTTTTTTTCTGTATAATTTATTTAAGGAAGAAAATGTAGGCCATACAAGCCTGTATGTATTACTGATGATTACCATGATGTATTACTGCCTTAAATACATGCATGAATGGTACCATTATTTTTCCATTTCTGTAACACCAAAACCACAGGCAAAAAGAATTTACACTATTGATGTATTTACCACATACTGTGCCGGCGAGCCATATGATATGCTTGAACAAACGCTCACTGCTATGCAGGCAATGACATACCCCCACACTTCTTATTGCTGTGATGAAGCTGACGATCCGGATGTGAGGGCACTGTGTGCAAAGCTTGGAGTAAAGCATGTAACACGTACTGTTAAAGTAAATGCTAAAGCAGGTAATATTAATAATGCTTTAAAACAAGCCACAGGTGAATTATGTGTGGTGATGGATCCTGATCATATACCTGCACCAGATTTCCTGGATGCAGTAGTTGGTTATTTTGAAGATGAAAAAGTTGGCTATGTACAAATAGTGCAAGCTTATTATAACCAAACCGAAAGCCTGGTAGCAAAGGGTGCAGCACAACAGACTTACCAGTTTTATGGCCCAATGATGATGTGCATGAATACTTACGGTACAGTGCAGGCTATTGGCGCCAACTGTACTTTCAGAAGAAAAGCATTAGACTCGATTGGCGGGCATGCTGCAGGCCTTTCTGAAGATATGCATACAGCTATGCAAATGCATGCCAAAGGATGGAAGTCAATTTATCTGCCCTCAATACTTACAAGAGGACTGGTACCAGCCACCATGTCTTCCTATTTTAAGCAACAATTAAAGTGGAGCCGTGGCACATGGGAGTTGCTTATGGTAACTTACCCAAAACTTTTTACAAAATTTACCTGGCGGCAAAAGCTGCATTATTTTTTACTTCCATTCCATTACTTATCAGGCATCATTTTCTTTATCAATTTTCTTATCCCTGTAATATCACTCTTTACCGGTTTTATTCCCCTGCGAATGGATGTAATCTCTTTTGCACTGGCGGCATTCCCGGTATTGGCAATGAGTGTGCTTATACGGCATTTTGTACAAAAATGGGTGGCAGAAGAAAATGAACGGGGCTTTCATATTGTGGGCGGTATTTTACAAATAGGCGCCTGGTGGGTGCATTCCATCGGTTTTATTTATACACTGCTGCGTAAAAAAGTACCCTACATACCCACGCCAAAAAATGATAATGACCCATTGCCGTTTATACTAAATGTGCCCAATCTTATCATTGCTGTGGTGTCATTAATTGCCATTGTTTATGGTTTCACCAGCAATTACAATCCATATACAACTTTTATGGCAGTGCTGGCTGCCATGCAAATATTATTCATGTTGTTTATTTTCTCCATCTCAGGTTATGCACCTAAAGAAAGTAAAGCAGCAAATGTGGCCATGAAAATAAGAGCCAAAACATGGCTTATTGTACAAACACATGGTTTCTTGCGTAAGTATTCTGTGCCGCTGGCGGTAATGGTGGTAACGCTTTTTATTGCAGGCTATACTAAGATGAAAGAACTCCCCACATTTTTGCCAAAGCCGCTACCTGGTCTTGATGTGTTTTATAAAGGTTCAATACAACCTGGTAACAATAAAGGCATCGGCAATGCAGCGGATGTACTTAATGGAACTAATACTGTTACAATTGTTTCATTCAATCTTTCATCAACTGAAAATAGCAGCACCAATTTGCCAGCAGACAGCCTGCAGGCTATTTACAAAAAAAATGCACTGCCATTGATAACATGGAAACCATTCGAAAACAATTCATCAGTTACCGCTATTGATAATGCAATGATGCTGCAGGTGCAACAAGGAAGATTTGATACAGCTATTAATAAGTTTGCAATACAGGTAAGCAAATTAGATAAGCCTGTTTTTATCAATATGTATTTTTCAAAAACCGGCAGCGATTCACTTGATAAATTACTACCCGAAAATTATATTGGTGCATGGCAGCATATACATTCGGTATTTACTAAAGCTGGCGCAAACAAAGCCATATGGGTATGGAACCCATGGAATATTATTTCAGCAGAAAAATATTTTCCTGGCAGCAGGTATGTTGATTGGTTTGGGGTAAATATTTATGACCAGGAAAAAGAAAGAAATGAAACCGACAACCAGGGTTTTTACAGCCTGTATCATCCTTTTCATAAGTTACCTCTTTTCAGCACTGGCATTCCTGTTATGATTACGATGGCTGGAACCATGGCCCAGGATAAAACATCATGGTGGCGGGCTGTTGAAAATAACATTGATACTGCTTTTAAAGAAATAAAATCCGTTGTTGTCATCAACGATAACAGCGCCGATATTAATAACCTTTTTGCAAAATTCACTAAAACAAATTTTGAGAAGGATATTAACGGCTACCCTCTTACTGCTCCTGCTGTAGCTGCTGCATCAAAATACATTTTGCCTGATACACTTCGTGGTATTATGTACGACAAGGGTTATTTCTGGTTCCGAAACAGGCATACAATGACAAAGCGTTCTCTTGATGCAGACATTAAAGCCATACAAGAAATTGGTGTAAATACAATAGAGAGAACGATGCCCGGATTTTATGACAACATACTGGATGAAATATTCCGCAAATACAACATGAAACAGGTGGGCAGGTTTGTAAAATTAATTGGCACCGAAGAATTGGACGATGATAAAAAAATGCAGGCTGAAAAAGAAAAGATAATAAAAACAGTAAAAGACAATCTTGATAAGAAAAACATTATTGCCTGGAACCTTGGCACCGATATTTTATACAACCTGGAAAACCAGACTTATAAACCCGGCAATTTTTATTACCGAAATAAGTATGTTCTATGGCTTGGCGATGTATGCAAAGCTATACGTGCTATTGATAATATAAGGCCAATCGTAAGCGATGTTAACTGGAATGCAGAAGGTAAAGAACGCCTGGAGTTTTACAAAAAATATGTACCACAGATTGATAAATTCCTGTTGGTGGCTACTACTAAATACAAAGCAGGGCTTAAAGAACCATTAGATGAAAAAGCAACATGGGGCCATGTACCAGTAGAACTGTGGGATTCAATTCCGGCAGCGGTAAAGCGCTCTGCATTTGTACCAGCATGGCAGGATATTGAAAACACAGATTACATTTCTCTAAATGGCCTGCTCGACCTAGATGGTAAAAATAAACAATGGTACCGCAAAGTGTATAATACATGGACGGCAAATAAACTCCCTCCCTCACCTGTACCAGATATAAAAATTCTGAAGCCGGCTAAAAGCACCCGTGTAAGTGCACAACTTGATTATCACATAATGTACAGGCAGGATACGACTCAATGGAAACTGTATAACAACCAGGTAAAAGATCTTCACTTTGTATGGTATATGGTGAGGATTGACCAATATAAAAACACTATGTTTATTAAAAAGGCAGGTGAAGGCAGTAAGCTTACACTGGCTATACCAAAAGAACCACAGTATTATGAATTATATGTGGAGGCTGTGAAAGGACATGAAGTAAAAACAGCCACATCAACTTTAAACACACCTTTAGAATAAAATTTATAAACATAAAAGCTGCGTTGTTACGCAGCTTTTATGTTTATTTTTATTGATAACTGTGGTAAAAATATTAGAATTTATTTCGCAGCTCTTTTGTAAAAATAATAAGCAAGTATCGCAAAAATAATATTGGGCACCCAAGCCGCCAGTATGGGAGGAAAATTACCTTTTGAAGAAAATACCACCGACATTCGGCTCATCAGCACATACAGCACACTCAGTATAACACCAACAGCAAGATGAAAGCCACTACCACCTCTCACTTTTTTTGAAGATAATATTGCACCTATAAGTGTCAGTATAATTACAGATGCAGGTATAGCATCCCTGTTGTATCGTTCCACCAAAAATTCGTTAATACCTTCTGCACCCCTTAGTTTCTGCAACGATATTTGTTCGTTTAATTCTGGAGTGGTGAGCCTGTCTTTTAAAAAATCATCACGGCGCAGGTCACGTGGCTTGAAGTTATAGGTCATGTTCATTTTTGTGCTACGCTTAATTGTTTCTTTGTCACCGTTCAATATCCTTTCTGTAACACCATTCAATCTCCAGCCTCTTTTTGCGGTATCCCATGCAATGTTATCGCTTCGCAGGTTATATACCAACTGGTTATTTATAACTTTTTGTACAAAAAAAGTTATACCGGTTTTTGAAATAGTATCAAACGAACGCAGGCCGGCATAAGTATTGGAATCAATCCTGAAATAATAATTCCTTCCCGTAAATTCGGTTGTGTACCCAAGCGATCCGGGGATATATTTTGCTTCAAATGCACTCCACTGTTTGTTTGCCTTTGGTAATAAAGTATGATAACCTGCCCAAAGCAGCAATGTAAGAAACAAACCTCCAATCCAGTAAGGTAACAAAAAACGGCGTAGGCTTACACCGCTGCTGAGTATGGCAACTACTTCGGTCCGGTCTGCCATACGGGCTGTAAAAAATATAACCGCTATAAATGTAAACAAAGGAAACAGCATGGCATCTATCCTGGGAATAAACACACAGTAATAATCAACAAAAATGCGCCATGCAGAAAGGCCGGACCTGACAAAGTCGTCTGTCTTTTCGCTGATGTCTATCACCACCACAATCATGGTGAGCAAGAGTATGCAAAAGAAAAAAGTAGTAAGAAATTTCTTTAGTATGTAGCGATCAATAATCTTCATTCAATAGCGCAAAGCTAACTGAAAAGTAAAAAGTAATAATGTGAAAATTTGGATTCCTAATAAAACAACAGCCTTCGTTCTACGAAGGCTGCAAAATATATTATTCTCCTTTTTACTTACAGAATCTTTACTTCTGTTCTCCTGTTAAGCGCCCTGCCCTCTGCAGTGTCATTTTCTGCAATTGGCTGGGTAAGCCCATATCCCTGCGCTGTTACCCTTTCAGGCGTTATCCCTTTCATTAAAAGATATGCTCTTACGGTATTGGCCCTGTTTTGAGAAAGTATCATGTTAGCATCCGGCTTACCTACATTATCTGTGTGCCCGCCTACTTCAATTCTTTCATCATCTTTTCTTTTTAGATATTCTACCAATTCATCAAGCACTGCATATGCCTCTGGTTTAAGATCAGCTTTGCCAGTTTCAAATGTGCAATTGTCAAGAACAAATGATTTGGGTGCTTCAAACTGTATATCCACTTTAAAAGGTGATTTGTAATATTGATTGCCTTTTAATGCCGGTATGTCAAGCACATTATAACTTGTGCTGTCATTAAAGCCAAGAATAAAAATTTCGTATTTGGCACCTGATGGAAGACGTAACGAAAACTTGCCTGTAGAATCTGAAAGACCCTGGTACTCCCTGCCATTAACTGAACTTCTGAAAACAACAATTTCGTTGTTCAGCATTCTGCCGCTTTTAGCATCAGCAATGGTAACATTTACAGCAGCATCTTTTGGCAGGTTCATGTCTGGTTGCTGTGCAAACCCTGCAAAAGGAAGAATCAATAAAAACAAAAAGTAAAAACGTTGTTTCATGATATCTGATTTGGTTTTAAAAATAAAATAAAAATTGATTTATCATTTTTCAATTAGTGTGCCATATCAGTATGAGCACCGTACATAGACTTTTGAAAACGAAAAATGGCTGTCTTTTATTGAAAAAATACTGTTAATAAATACTCACAAGCGCTGTTGAATCACCTCCACCATTTCCCTCTTCCAGCTGGCAAAATCACCAGCTTCAATATGCTTTCTTGCCTCCGCCACCAGCCACAAATAAAAAGCAAGGTTGTGCACACTGGCAATGGTGAGCCCAAGCATTTCTTTTGCTTTTATTAAATGGCGTAAATATGCTTTACTGTAATAATTGCTTACTTCACAATCAATACCATCATCAATGGGCGAAAAATCTTTTTCCCATTTTTTATTGTCAATATTAATTACACCTTTTGATGTAAACAGCATGGCGTTTCTTCCATTACGGGTTGGCATTACACAATCAAACATATCTACTCCCAGTTCGATACACTCAAGTATATTCCACGGCGTGCCCACACCCATTAAATATCTTGGTTTTTGTTTTGGTAAAATATCACAACACAGTTCTGTAAATTCATACATCTGTTCAGTTGGTTCACCCACACTTAAGCCACCAATGGCATTTCCGGTTGCATTTTTTGAAGCAATAAACTCTGCTGATGCTGTTCGCAAATCCTTGTAAGTACTGCCTTGCACAATTGGAAATAAATTTTGTGTGTAGCTGTATTTATCTGGCGTGGCATTAAACCGTTCGAAACAACGATTGAGCCATCGATGCGTAAGCTCCATACTGTTTTTTGCATACTTATAATCACTTGGGTGTGGCGGGCATTCGTCAAAGGCCATAATAATATCACCCCCAATGGTACGCTGAATGTCCATTACTTTTTCGGGAGTAAACAAGTGTTTGCTTCCATCAATATGAGATTGAAAAATAACACCTTCCTCATTTATCTTCCTGTTATTTGCCAATGAAAAAACCTGGTAACCACCGCTGTCTGTTAGTATTGGCTTAGGCCAGCCATTAAACTTATGCAGGCCACCAGCAGCCTCTAATGTTTCAAGACCGGGCCTTAAATACAAATGATAAGTGTTGCCAAGAATGATTTGTGCTTTTACATCGTTAAGCAACTGTTGTTGTGTTACAGCCTTTACACTGCCCACTGTACCCACAGGCATAAAGATTGGGGTTACAATTTCACCATTATCAGTTTTTATCCTTCCTGTTCTTGCCTTGGTTTTGGTATCTGTTTTTTCTAAAGTAAATTCAAGTGCTGCCATAAAAAATCCCCTTCTACAGAGGATGCAAATATATTTACTCAATGGCAGTAAAACTATTATGCTTTTGTTTTATGAAGTATTGCATCTATTCAACATAAAAAAGGGCAGCAATGCTACCCTTTTCTATCTTTATAAAAGAAAATCTATTTCAGCTTTATCACAAGTCCGGCTTGTATGCTTTTGAAATTATCCAATACTCTCGACTGGTTTCTATAGCTGTCTTTTACCAACCCTGTAAAACCATAACTGCCACTTATTTCAACGGCTACTCTTGACAACGGAGCATATTTTATTCCTGCACCAAATAAAACATTAAACCTGTTTATGTCCTTAATGCCAAACTGGCGATAGTCCTCCGGATTTGGATTAAACGAATTAGGTACGTTATAAATATTTGCATTCAACACATAAGATGGTACCAAACCCGCCATTAAAGAAAACTTGCTGCTGGCCATTTGCTGATGGATATATATAGGCATACGCAGCATCGTCATATCAAGAATTTTGAAATCGGCTCTTGGCTGCTCTGCCGGTTTTGTTGTGCGACGGTAATTGTCTTTAACTGTGTTATTGGTATAACTAAGACCTAAAGAAAAAGCCGTTCCCTTATCAAGCATTTTACTCACCCTAACACCCGTATAATAGCCAGCCTTTCTGTTCATTCGCAATACATCTGTACCGCCAATGAGTTCTACAGAATATTTATTTGACTTTATAGCTATTTCCTTTTTTACAGTTATTGGTTTAGCCATCTCAGCAACAGGCAATACAAATTTCAATACAGGTATCATTTGCTTCTCAGCAACAGGCGAAAGTAATTCCGCATTTACAAATAGCGGTTGTAATGAAAATTCTTGATTTATTTCGGCATTGTTAATTTCACCTGTAGCAGTTTCATCGGTTGCAGCATTAGTAACTAACAATGTTTTATTGCCGGCAGTATGGAAAGCTTGAGTTTGTGCCTTGGGTTGATTAATGTTACCCTTTACAACAGCATCAATATTATTACCACTTGAAATTTCAGTTACAGCTTCAGTGATGTTTTCATTATCAGAAAACTTCCTATTGTTTTGTACAAATACTTTTTCCTTTTCTTTCACTTGTTTGCTAGCTGTTGAATTAGCTTCTGCTATTTGTACAGTATTTGTTGCTTCAGCTATATTTTTTGAGGTGCCAATATTGGTAGCTGTAAAATAGCTAACAGTAAGCAACATGGCTGCTACAAGGGCAATAATGATATAGCGGCGCTTTTTCTTTTCCCTGGTATTATCCAGTTCTGTCTCCATTTTTTGCCACGCAGTGCCCACATTGGTGAATTTCATTTCACCAAGGCCCTCCTTAAAAATTTTATCAATGTGTGAGTTGTCACTCATACCCTTTGCATTTTATTTATGAGTTCCTTCTTATCTAATTTTTCACTCAAAATCTTTCTTGCTTTTGCCAAATGGCTTTGCGATGTACGCTCAGCCATATCAAGCATCTCTCCTATTTCACTATGGTTATATTCTTCAAAAACATACAGGTTAAAAACCAGCCTCGTTGTTTCAGGCAGATGCTTTAATAACTGCAGCAGATATTCATGCCTGTATTTTTCCTCAATGCTGTCTGCATTATCTGCAGCTACAGGTATTTGTACCTCATTCTCATTTTGGTTATAATCCTTTAACGGAATTATCCGGGATTGTGTGGTATAACCGGGCCTGCTGATATAAGTAAGGCAGCAGTTTACTACAATCCTCTTCATCCAGCCTTCAAAAGAACCCTTCCCTGTATATTTATTAATGTGCTTGAAAATGCGTAAAAAAGCATTATTCAGTACTTCTTCGGCATCTGCCTGTGTATGCACATAGCGGCAGGCAATACTAGTAAACGTATTGAAATAGCGGTAATACAGCGCCTTTTGTGCGGCCCTGTCATTAACCTTGCATCCATCAAGCAGGTATTGCAGTGTGGGATCCATTGTTGCCCTTAGCAGCATGTTTGATTTAACGGGATGTAAGGTAAAATTTATTTCAATAAGTTCTGCCTTTAGTATTAGAGACTGCCTGTTAAACCAAAAAAACGCAGCTACAAGCAATATTTTTTGTACTTGTGCATATAATGGGCACAAACAAAAAGGCCATCCGTTTCCGGATGGCCGCTGTATAAAGAGCTTTTTGGGGTTATGATATTTTCTCCACTTGCATATAGTTCAATTCTACCGGCGTAGCCCTTCCAAATATCTTTACCTGTACTTTCAGTTTTTTCTTTTCATCGTTTACTTCTTCCACCTGGCCATTAAAGTCGTTAAATGGCCCATCAATAATTTTGATAGTTTCACCTACAATGAATGGTTCGCTCATTGTCATTCCTCCGCCTTCGCCCATTTCATCCACTTTACCGAGCATCTTATTTACTTCAGCTTTACGAAGTGAAATAATATTGCCCTTGCTACCTTTGCCATCTGTTAAAAAGTGCATTACATTACTGATGTTGCTGATATGCTGCACCATATCATCATTCAATTTATTACCTGCCACTTCAATCATCACATAACCGGGATAAAAGTTTCTTTCCCTCATCACTTTCTTACCTGCCTGCACTTTATATACTTTTTCTACTGGAAGAAATATCTGTTTAATAATTTCACTCCAGCCATTGCGTATAATGTCCTTATCAAGGTATTCCTTAATCTTACGTTCTTTACCGCTTACTACACGGAGTACGTACCACTTATTTTCCTTTTCCTGAACGATTGTTTCTTCCATTATTATCCTTGAAATAAAGAGTAAATAAATTTAAGTGATGTGTTAGCCACAAAATCCATCACCCACACCAAAGCAGTAATAAATAAAGTAGCTCCCAATACAATCATAGTTGACTGCTGTAATTGCTCCCAGGCAGGCCAGGTTACTTTTTCAACCAACTCTTTGTAAGAATCTCTTACGTATGCAGAAAATTTGTTCATAATAAAAAATTTAAGGGTTTAAGGCTTAAGGTTTAAGGTTAATTGTACCTATACAATTTTTAACATTAAACTTTTAAACTTCAAACCAAAAATCAGCACGGGCACTAGGATTCGAACCCAGATCAAAGGTTTTGGAGACCCGTATGC
>CAZBTD010000005.1:0-14857 GCA_964494815.1 uncultured Ferruginibacter sp.
CGCATTATTGAAGCCATGAATATTCCTGTAATTGGTATTGATGGATACGAGGCTGATGATGTGATTGGCGCTTTGGCAAAAAAAGCAGAAGCAGCAGGATATGATGTGTACATGGTAACACCCGATAAAGATTATGGACAGTTAGTAACAGAGCATGTTAAAATTTATAAACCTCCTTACCAGGGAAGTGTATATGAAATTTTAGGACCGAAAGAAGTATGTGAAAAATGGGGCATCAAAAGAGTAGACCAGGTAATTGATATTTTAGGATTGATGGGAGATGCCGTGGATAATATCCCCGGCATAAAAGGCGTTGGTGAAAAGACAGCCGCAAAGTTGTTAGCTGAGTATGATACGCTTGAAAATATTTTAGCAAACGCTGAAAATATAAAAGGTGCAATGGGTGAAAAGATAAAGAACGGGAAAGAAGATGCTATCATGAGTAAGAAGCTGGCAACTATTATCACCGACATTCCAAAAGCTGAATTTCATGAAGAGAATTTTATGGTGAAAGAAATGAATAAAGAAGCGTTGAGAGAAGTGTTTTACGAACTGGAATTTAAAACTTTGGGCAAAAGAATTTTGGGAGAAGAAGTTGGAGGAGCAGCAACAGAAGGATCTTCAAAAGCAACAGAAACAACTGCAAAATCTAAAGAACAAAATGTACAGATGGATTTGTTTGGAAATATTATTGAAACAAAAGAAGTTGCGCCAACCCCGTCAGCGGCTTCAAACCCTGACGACGGTTCTGAAGAAACCCCTATGGCAGTAGAAAAAAATATCCATAACACCGAACACAATTATGTTTTACTTAATGATGAAAAACTGATAAAACAATTTGTTGAGGCTGCTGCTGAACAAAATGAAATTTGTTTTGACACAGAAACCACAGGCATTGATGCCAATGATGCAGAGTTGGTTGGTTTAAGTTTTTCATTTACCCCCGGCGAAGCTTACTATGTTCCCTGTCCTGCAGATAAAGACAGTTGTATAAAACTGTTGAAGCAGTTTGAAAGCCTTTTTAATGATGAATCAAAAACATGGGTGGGGCAAAACATTAAATATGATATGCTGATGCTGAAGTGGTATGGCTTTGAGTTGAAGGGGAATATTTTTGATACCATGCTGGCACATTATGTAATAGAGCCAGATGGTAAAAGAAGCATGGATGCATTGAGTGCAAAATATTTGGGTTATGAGCCCGTACATATTGAAGAGCTTATTGGCAAGAAAGGTAAAACGCAGGGAAATATGAGAGATGTGGAGGTTGAAAAGATAAAAGATTACGCAGCAGAAGATGCAGACATCACACTGCAATTAAAAAATATTTTTCTTCCGCAATTAAAAACAAAGGCTGTTGAAAAAGTTTTTTATGAAGTGGAAAATCCGTTGGTGAAAGTGCTTACTGATATGGAGTTTGAAGGAATAAAAATTGACGAAGCATTTTTAAAAGACTACAGCAAACTACTGGAAGCTGACGCAAAGAAGAGTGAAGAAGCAGTTTACCAACAGGCTGGTGTAAGATTCAATTTGGCAAGCCCAAAACAACTCGGCGAAGTATTGTTTGATAAATTACAATTGGACCCAAAAGCAAAAAAAACAAAAACAGGCCAGTATGCAACCGGAGAAGATGTATTGACAAAGCTGGCAGTAAAAAATAAAATTTGTGATGATATCCTTGCTTTCCGTGAATTAACAAAGCTCAAGAATACCTATGTTGACGCTTTACCAGAAATGGTAAACAAAAAAACTGGCCGTGTCCATACATCTTACGCACAAGCTGTTGCTGTTACAGGAAGATTGAGCAGTATTGATCCGAATTTGCAAAACATTCCTGTAAGAACAGAAAGAGGAAGAGAGATAAGAAAAGCATTCATTCCACGAAATGGTGATTTTATTTTGATGAGTGCGGATTATTCTCAAATTGAATTGAGAATAGTTGCTGCCATCAGCGGCGATGAAAATATGTGCAATGCTTTTACAACCGGCAAAGACATTCATACTGCTACCGCAGCAAAAGTTTTTAATGTGGATGAAAAAGATGTGACAAAAGAAATGCGTTACAAAGCAAAGAGTGTAAACTTCGGCATTATCTATGGGCAGGGTGCTTTTGGTTTAGCTGATAATCTAGGTATATCAAGAACAGAAGCAAAAGAAATTATTGACAATTATAAAAAGCAATTCCCCAATATTCAAAAGTACATGGACGACAGCATCAACTTTGCCAAAGAAAACGGATACGTGGAAACATTAATGGGACGCAAGCGCTGGCTTCGTGATATTAACTCCGCCAACTTTACCGTTCGTGGCTTTGCAGAAAGAAATGCTATCAACTCTCCCATACAAGGCAGTGCTGCAGATATGATAAAGCTTGCAATGATTAAAATTCACAAAGCTTTTAAGCAACATAATTTCAAATCTAAAATGCTGTTGCAAGTACATGATGAATTGGTATTTGATGCACATAAAGGTGAAGTGGAAAAGATAAAACCCGTGATTTTAGAATGTATGCAAACGGCGATGATATTGCCACATGGTGTGCCGACAGACGCAGAGGTAGGTACAGGAGAAAACTGGCTGGCGGCACATTAATTCAGCAAATCGCATATTAACTACGGGCGTGTTATTGCAAAAAAATAGTTGTGGCTTTTGCCAGCAACACAAATTAAACTTTTTCGTACTGTCAGTGTCTGATGAAAACATTTACCAAGCACTGTATGAGAAAATTACCACTTGTCTTACTGACTTGCTTTTTTACTATCTCCGGCTTTTCTCAATCAACTTACACCATGGCCAACTTTGCAGCCAGTGGTGATACGTTTTATTTAACCAAAGCACAAATCAGCAATAATAATTTTGATACATCAGGAACAAACATCACCTGGAATTTCTCTTCATTGGTTGGCAATTCTCAAAGGAGGCTTATTTACCGCTTGCCTACCCAAACCGGCTATACCACATTGCAATGGCCTTACATAGCCAACAGCAACAATGTAAATCTTTCTTCTACAGATGGGCAAACTACCGCTGTGCTTGGCCTGCAACAAAGCAACCCAAATGATTACTATTTAAAAAACAACAACCTGTTGAGACAAAAGGCATCAGCCTATATACTTAGTATTAATGGATTTGCTTTTAGCGTAAAAAATGTTTACGACAACCCTGACACATTATACAAGTTTCCGTTGCAGTTTAACAATACCAGCACGTCAAATAGCGCCTACACCATCAATATTCCGGATGTATATTTCCGGCATACTACTATCAACCGGAAAGACACTGTTAAAGGCTGGGGTACCATCATTACACCGCATGCAACATACAGCAACGCTTTGCAACTGGTTTCAAATATTATGCAAGTGGATACATTGGCCGTAGCCAACCAGCCTGTAGTTACAAACGATACAGTTTATATAAGAGAAATTAAATGGTTTGATCCTTCAGAAAAAAATCCTGTGCTGTCGGTTCGTCAAACAAAAACGGGAAATGTTTATATTACTTCTTCTGTTGAATATTTGGATGTTCAGCAATACTATCAACCGGCCGCAGCATTTGCTTACGTGCCTGTACAGCCATTCATGGGTGATACAGTTATCTTTCAAAACCTAAGTACCAATGCCACGGCATACAAATGGAATTTTAATGATGGCGCCGACAGCAGTGCTGCCATCAACCCTGAGCATATCTTTATAAATCCCGGTATTTACCCTGTAAAATTGATTGCCTACAACGGACCATTGTCTGACACCATCATTATTAATGTAAAAGTTAATCCCAAAAACCAAACCTATACTTTTACCGGCAATGGCAATTGGAATGATGCTGTAAACTGGAGCAACAATAACATTCCTCCTTCACCTCTGCCTGCCACAAATAATATCGTTATCAACCATGTTAATGGAGGGCAATGTGTTTTGAATATTTCTCAAACCGTAAACAACGGGGCTTCTTTAATTGTAAACTCTGGAAAGAATTTAGTAGTGCAGGGAAACTTGCGGTTGCAATAATTATTTCACATATCACAAATTGCTTCTTTACTGCAATGTTACCTTTGCTGCATGCAACCAATATTGATTTATTGTTATGATGCTTATTGCGGCTGGTGCTATGGTTTTAGCCCGGTAATGAAAAAGATTGAAGAAAAATTCAAAGGAAAAATTGATGTAGAAGTATTAAGCGGTGGTATGATGATTGAAGAAAACAAAGCTCCTATTGAAAAAATTGGGCCATACATACAAGGCGCTTACAAAAGAGTGGAAGCGCTTACAGGTATTGAGTTCGGCAAAGATTTTCTATGGCATGTATTTAATCCACTGCAAAGCGATTGGGTAATGAATTCTGAAAAACCGGCAATAGCACTTTGTATTTTTAAAGAATATTATCCAGAACAACAATTGGCTTTTGCTTCGGATTTACAATACGCCTTGAATTATGAAGGCAGGGATCTTGATGATGACGAAGCATACCGGCATTTGCTTGAAAAATACAGTATCAGTAAAGAAGAGTTTTATTCTAAACTTCGTAGCGAAGAATATAAACAACAGGCTTACTATGAATTTGCCTTATGTAAACAACTTCAGGTTACCGCTTTTCCTGCTGTATTGATGCAAACAAGCGAAACAAAATTTCATTTATTGGCAAGAGGGTTTACACCTTATGAAGCAATTGAAGAAAGAATAAAAGCAGTTTTGAAAGAATCATAAAACACCGGCACAACAGTTTTATACTCTAGTCCGGGAGCAATGAAATTTATTTTTTAGCCCATTCAGTATGAAATACTCCGTCTTTTCCCACTGCTTCATAAGTGTGGGCGCCAAAATAATCTCTTTGTGCCTGTATTAAATTTTGTGGCAACCGTTCACTTTTTATAGCATCAAAATAACTCAAGGCATTTGCAAAAGCAGGTATGGAAATACCGGCAGCAATTTGTGTTGATACAATTTCCCTTGCGGCAGGCTGCACAGATTTTACTATCGATTGCATTGTGGTATCCAAAAGTAAATGCTCAAGTGAAGAGTTATTTTTATATGCACTATAAATATTTTCCAGCAGGGCAGCCCTGATGATACAGCCTCCACGCCAAATCTTTGCTATTTCATCAATCTTTAATTGATAATTATATTCAGCCGAAGCTTTGCTGAGTAAATGTATTCCCTGTGCATATATGCAGATGGTTGAGAAATAAAAAGCCGCTTCCAGTTTTGATATTAGTCCTTTGCTTTTTGTAGTTTTTATTTCTGCAGGGTATGCTGTGGCCAAAGCTGTTCTTAGTGATTTATATTTTGACAGATTTCTTAACGCTACTGCAATATCAATAGTTGGTATTGGCAATTCAAGATTGGCAGCCACTTGCGTTGTCCATTTGCCTGTGCCTTTTGATTTTGCTTCATCTTTTATTTTATCAATTAAATATTTTCCATCTTCTTCTTTATAAGCAAAAATATCAGTTGTAATTTCCAGTAAATAAGATTTCAATCTTCCATTATTCCAATCAGCAAATACACAATGAATTTCTTCATTGCTCAATTGCAGGCTTTGCTTCATTATTTCATATGCATCAGCAATCAGCTGCATCAGTGCATACTCAATTCCATTGTGTACCATTTTTACAAAATGCCCAGAAGCGCCAGGCCCGATATAAGCAACACAAGGGTCTCCATTTACTTTAGCTGCAATTTTTTCAAACACAGGTTTCATGTATTGATATGCTTCCGTGTTACCTCCAGGCATCATACTTGGCCCACGCCTTGCGCCCTCTTCACCACCAGACACACCCATTCCAAAAAAATGAAAGCCCATTGCTTCCAATCTGTTCACCCGTTCAGTGGTATCAGTAAAATGCGAATTTCCGCCATCAATAATAATATCGCCCCTGCTTAACAAAGGCGTTAGTTCATTTATTACATCATCTACAATTTTACCGGCAGGCACCAGCATCATTACCACTTTTGGAGAAGTAAGGCTATCCAAAAACTCTTTCAATATTGAAAACCCTTTTACCGGCTTGCCCTCACCTTCATTTTCAAGAAGCGCTATTTTGCCTGCATCTTTATCGTACCCTGCTACAGCAAAGCCGTTGTCTCCCATATTCAATAAAAGGTTTCGGCCCATTGTGCCAAGTCCCATTATTCCGAAACTGTATTTTACTCTTTCCATTTTATTCCCCTTTAAATTTCAAGATACGCTATTTGTAAAATTATGATTTTGCTTTGCGATATAATTACCGGAATATATACTTTATCAAAACTGTTTGTATATAAAAAATCAAAATTGTATTTTGTAAAAAAAATTATTTATGAAAAAGTTTACCAGGACAATTGTGGCAATGCTAATGCTTGCCTGCTGCTTGCCTGCAACAGCCCAAACAGAAGAAGAAATGAAAAAAATGATGGACGCAGGAACTCCATCCGACGTTCATAAAATGCTGGCTCAATCCAATGGGGAATGGGCAGAAGATATTACTTTTTGGATGGCGCCCGGCGCACCCGAAACAAAAATGAAGGCAACCTGCACCAACACAATGATATTAGGTGGCCGATACCAGGAAGGAAGACACAAAGGAGATATGATGGGGATGCCATTTGAGGGTATTGGCACGCTGGCTTATGACAATTCCCGTAAAGTATTTATCAATACATGGATAGATAACATGAGTACAGGCATGATGTATCTTGAAGGTACATGGGACCAAAAAACAAACACCGTTAACCTAAGTGGTAAAATGACGGACCCTATGTCGGGAAAAGAAATGAAAGTAAGAGAAGAATTTAAAATAATTGATGATAATACACAGGAGCTTACTCAATATATGGATCATGACGGCAAAGAGTTTAAAGCCATGCATATAAAACTTACAAGAAAGTAATATCACAACAGTTGGAAACAAAAGCCCCGATGATACCGGGGCTTTTGTTTATTTGTCACTTTTGTTTTTTTATGTTCCTGTTTATCCAGTCAACAGCTTTTTTTACATAATACTCTTCATCAGATTCAAGTTTTTTTATCAATGTATTTATTTCTGGCAGCAGCAATGGGTATCTCGTATAATATTCCACCAGCACCAATGAAAGCCTGCGTTGCCACATGTCTTTTGATGTGCTGAATTTTTTTGCCAGTCCAAAAATTTCTTTTTGGTGGGTATTTACAATTGGTTTAAGCGACTGCATACCCATCGTATCACACAATGCCCAGTTATCAATGCCGGTAGAAAATTTTGCTAACAACTCAAGAGATTTGTGAGCATCTTTTTTTGCTATACATCCCAGCATTTTAAGTGCTGTCATTTTTTCTTCATATGCACCGGAAGCCCATAGTTCTTTTACCAAATCAAACCCTCCATCTTTAAATTGCTTTGCCAAATTATTTAAAACAGGATTACGTACGCCATAAATTTTTGTGCTTCCGGGCACAAATTTTAGTGTTGCTTCTTTTGCTGCATTATCGGAATGCTCTTGTAAAATTTTTTGTATCGTCTGCAATTGTGCGGACATAAAGTTGATTTAATTTCAAACAAATCAAAATGCAGTATAATAATTTACTCTGTCTTTAAATGGTTTACCGTCATCCAGTATTTGTCTTTAAAAATTTCGTAGGAAATGCTGAGCTTTCCCGACCATGATTCTATTAATGCCGCCATGGTTTTTGAAGACAGCCTGAACTCTTTGCAGGCAAAGAAAATTGTTCTCACAGATCGGTAAGTTTCCCTTCCTATATTCAGATAACCATCTACATCAGGCAGTTCTTTTAATATCTCATCCTCAAAGTCGTTCATCAGGCTGGCGGTAGCTTCATCTGGCAATCCATCTTTTTCATCTCCATTATACTTTATGTCCACCACCATCATCCATGGGTGCGATGCCTTGGCATCCCAGTTTAATAAGTCCTGGTTTAAAATCGCCAAAATATACATGCCGCTTTCATCTTCAGCTTCTATACTGGTGTAGCTGTCCTGTTCGGTTCCATGGCGCAGGCCTTCATATTTTTCTACAAACTCCTTTTGCCGCCATACCAGGTATCCTTGTAATTTTTCTATTGGTATTAATTCATCGTCTGCCCGGGGGCCTGTTACATTCACCACATCCACCATAGTGGCTGTATTATATTCTCCCAGTAAATTATCAAGATAAATGAGGCAGCCGCTGGTTATGATATCCTTATTTTCCTCTGTGTAATCTTTATGCACCAGCCTAATATCAATTTCATCAGGATATGCACTCATATTGTTGCTGGCAAAACTGATATTGCTATTGTTAAACTCATGCCCTTCCATTTCAATACCCATTGTATCGGCGCCAGTGGATGGTTTTAAGGCAGTAAACTTCCATCCTTTTATTTCAGGTGCTGCAGCTACAAATTCTTCTGCAAATACAAATTCCTTTATAATGCCGTCAGTGCTGATAATGAGTTCTGCTGTATCATCATCGGCCATGCCAGTAACACAATAAAAATTTTCGTTTATCTGCTGCAATTGCGGAGTGAGCTTGTTGAGAAAGTCTTCGTCAATTCGTTCATGATTTTTCACAACTTTAAAAAAATCTCTTTCCTGTTTTTTAAACCACTTCCAGAAACTTTCATATTTGCCAACAGCATGTTCTTCTTCTTTGCTGTTAAATATTTTTTTCAATATCCCCATTTACTAAAAATTAACAGCGGCAATTTCCTGAAATATTTATTAAACAGAAAAAATAAAATCTCTTTACCAGACGGGCATATTTTCATCTACTTGACAGGCGGCAAAGCTATACCATACATTTTCCCGATTTTTGTTTGCAAATAATATAATTCATGAATAAGAAACTTTACCTCCTGGTGTCACTATGTGTTTTCTCTGCTGCAACGGTATTGGCTCAAAACAGTTATCAATACTCTGTTGATATTACCAAAGTTGACAATGATGAATTATCTGTAACGCTGATTACGCCTAAGGTAAAAAAAGCAAGCATCATTTTTTATATGCCAAAAATTGTACCCGGCACATACACTAACAGCGACTTTGGAAAGTTTGTACACAATGTAAAAGCATTTGACAAAGCAGGCAAAGCATTGCCGGTAAAACAACAGGCTGATTCAAATGCATGGAAAATTGACAAAGCCAGTACACTTTACAAAATTGAATACAAAGTGGAAGACAGCTGGGATGCATCTTTCAAACATGGGGTATATGAAATGGCGGGCACCAACTTTGAAGCCAATAAAAATTTTGTGTTCAATACCTGCGGCATTTTTGGTTATCTCGATGGAATGAAAAAAATGCGTTTTGAATTAAACATTACAAAACCAGAAGGTTTTTATGGTTCATCGGGGCTGGTGGCACAAAGCACATCTTCAACAAAAGATGTTTTTATATGTGATAATGCCGATCATTTATACGATTCGCCCATTATGTTTTGTATTCCTGATACCACGGTGTTAAAAGTGGGAACAACCGATGTACTGGTTTCTGTGTATTCACCAAAAAAGCAGATCACTTCAAAATTTGTTGCAGAAAACCTGCAGAACCTTTTGAATGCTGCAAAAAATTATCTCGGTGGAAAATTGCCTGTGAATAAATATGCCTTCCTGTATTATTTTAACGGCGAACAAAAAACAGTGCAGGGCCAGGGTGCCTGGGAACATTCGTATTCCAGCTTTTACAGCCTGCCCGAATTGCCACAGGCAAGTTTTATAGGGCAGATAATTGACGTGTCATCGCATGAATTTTTTCATATTGTAACGCCGCTCAACATCTGCTCAAAAGAAGTAAGGGAGTTTAATTTTAATAAAACCATACTCTCAAAACATTTGTGGCTGTATGAAGGAAGCACAGAGTACGATGCACATCATACGCAGGTAACACAGGGGCTGATTAAGCCGGGAGAGTATTTTAAAAGACTGAGCCAAAAAATGCAGGTATCAAGAAAATATTTTAATGACACATTGCCTTTTACAAAACTAAGCCTTGGCAGTGCAGATGAATATGCAAAGCAGTATGTGAATGTTTATCAAAAAGGTGCTATGATAAATGCCTGCCTGGATTTGTATCTTGAATCTTTATCAGAAGGTAATTATGGTTTGCATAATTTAAAGCATGACCTGTCATTAAAATACGGCCCAACAAATTATTTTGAAGATGATAGACTGTTTGATGAAATAACAAAACTCACTTTTCCTGAAGTGAGGGGTTTCTTTACAAAATATGTTGAGGGAAATGAACCTTTGCCCTATGATAAATTTTTCAGCATGGCAGGCATACGGTACACACCTAAAAAAGAAGTAAGCGCCATTACAATGGGTGGCATAGCAATACAGCCAGATGAGGAAGGCAAGCCCTCGGTAACAAGCACTGTACGTATAAACAGTTTTGGCAAAAAGATGGGATATAAAAAAGGCGATGTTATTACCAGCGTCAATGGAGAACAGGTAACTGCTACAAACTTTACAGATGTAGCTGCCCGTTTTACTGCCAATACAAAAGAAGGAGATACAGTTGTTGTGAAAATAATAAGGGGCGCTGAAGAATTAACATTGTCGGCGCCAGCAGAAAAAGTGATTAAAACAGAAGAACACCTGCTGGAGTTTGATGAAGCAGCAACAAAAGAGCAATTAAAAGTGAGAGATGCCTGGTTGAATAAGCAGTGCAGTAGATAGATTTTGTAATTGATGTAAACATCCGGGGTTTTTAAAAACCCCGGATGTTTTATTTTATCACCATCCCATCCACAACATGCCTGCACCACAAATAAAAATGGTAACACCGCCCAGCACATGCATGTACTTTTCTAATTTTTGAGTGGTGGTAAATGCAATGCCGTAATAACCCAGCAACACCATCGCCAGCATGGTTAATAAAGTAACCACAGTATAAACAGCAATCAGTATCATCATTCCCAACCAGCTGTTTTGCGCCGCAGGAAAATATAATAATGGTATCATCGGTTCACAAGGGCCTAATAAAAAAATAATAAACATCACCCAGGGAGTAACACGGTATCGTTCTGTTGGCGCCACTGCTTCGTTGTGCTTATGTTCATACACATATATGCCATCATCTTCCACATCAAAATGTTTGTGTGCTTTGTTTTTGTACAGTCGATAAAAGCCCCAGGTTGTATAAGCAATACCAAAAGCAAGCATCACCCATGCAGCAATGCCGCCCCTTACATCTTCCAAAAAATTTACTTTGCTTAGCGACCAACCCAATACAGCGCCGCCCAATGCCAATACCACCGAACTCAATACATGTCCAATACCACAGGTAAGCGTCCAGCCGATTGTTTTTGTAATAGTCCATCCCCTTGCTTTTGATAATGCAATGAAAGGCAAATAGTGGTCGGGGCCTGTAAGCGTATGCAGGGAGGCAATTGAAATTGCAGTTACCAGCAAAGCTTGCATTTCAGGATTCATATAATTTTTTTTTTGAACCACCAAGACACAAAGAACACTATGAGGCACTAAACTTTGTGTCACTTTGTACCATTGTGCCTTCGTGGTTTAAACTAATAAGTGAATTAATTTTATTTAATATGCCATGTAACTGTTCCGCTCCATGCCCAATCAAACGAACGATTAAACCACTAACTGGTGCAGCAGTAACACCATACTCAATTTTTTGTTCTTTTGATAATAACTCCAGGATTTCTGTTTGCATTATTTTAATGTCTGCACTTTCATGCAAATAAATTAAGCTTGCCTGGTGTGTGTAGCCTTCCAGCTGCCCAATGGCGTGAACGTCAATTACAGAGGGCTGCACCAATAAATTTTCTTTTATAACCAATTTATCATTCAAAAAAATTTGATTGATGCTTTGATATTTTGAAAAGAGAAACGCTTCGCCGTTAAGTTTTCTTCCACAGGTTAAAATTTCTCCAAATACAAAACGACAATTGTTGCTGAGATAAAAATTATTGCGACTGGTGAAAATTGATTGCTCATGGGGCACAGATGGATGCGGCAAATAAACAAACGATGCATTGTCTGCTACATAAACATTCATTTGCTGTGATGCTCCATATTTCATATTGAATAATCGCTGGTATGCTTGTGTATGTAATTGCAAAAAACAATTTTTTTCCACTTCAATTTTTATATCATACACATCACCATCCAAAATACCGGGAGAAGAACTCATCAGCATCAAATGCAAATCATGCTGTGTTTTATCTTCAGTAATATTTGCCACTTTAAATGGCGTGGTGAAATACACCTGCTTTAAATAAGAGCAGCCTTTTCGTTCTCCAATTTGTATGTTCAATTGTGCATTCATCTGTATAAGGCTGGTTCATCAATGTTTTCAAGCAGTGCATATTTTTTTATCCAGCTAATCACCACGTTCAACCCTTGTAAACTCATGAGGTTAGTAAAGATGAACGGGCTGCCATTACGCATTTTTCTTGCATCTCTTTCCATCACACTTAAATCAGCATTTACATACGGCGCCAAATCAATTTTATTTATCACCAGCAAATCACTTCTTGTAATACCGGGACCGCCTTTACGTGGTATCTTATCTCCTTCTGCCACATCAATTACAAAAATTGTTACGTCTGCCAAATCAGGGCTGAATGTAGCGGATAAATTATCGCCGCCACTTTCAATAAAAATAATTTGCACATCGGGTATTCTTGCCGCCATTTCTTCCACTGCTTCTAAGTTCATGCTGGCGTCTTCACGAATGGCTGTGTGTGGACAGCCGCCTGTTTCCACACCAATAATTCTTTCTGCAGGCAGCAAAGAGTTTTTAGTAAGGAACTCTGCATCTTCTTTTGTATAAATATCATTTGTTATTACACCAATACTGTAATCGTTGCTCATAGCACGGCTTAATCTTTCAATGATAGCTGTTTTGCCAGAGCCCACAGGGCCGGCCACTCCAATTTTTATATAGTTTCTGCTCATATTAACTCATATATAGCCTTGAATACAATTGCTCATGCTGCATACAGTGGATATCAAACCCGGTACAGCATAATCCAATCATGTCTTTTTCAATATTCAAAGTTTGTTCTGCCAATTGCTGAATGGTTGGCAATAATGAAAACAAAATCTCTTGCCCATCTTGCTGGCCTAGTGGAATAAGTTTTACACTATTGGTTACAAAACCTGCGGCAGCATTATAGTAAAATCCGTACAACGCTTCCTGTTTTGAAATATCCATCGCTTGCGCTATAATTCCAAATGCAATACAATAATTTCCATTGACCTGCCGCAATTGCAAAGCACTGTTATATTGATTTACCAAATCCTTGTTTGATAATGGCTGAAAAATTTTGAGTAACCGCATACCTAACTTTTTACTTGCCTGCCGCATTTCCATTGGAAGCTTTACAGCTGTACATTCGTTATCCAGTTCCAGTATTGCATGGAAGTCATTATCAGCTGCTATGTCATAAGCCATCGAAACAAATGCAGCATCAGTGTATTGCAAATTGCGGCTCAGCATTTCTGTGATGATGGCTTTTGCTGTTACTTTATCCTTTACAATTTTCTGCTGCACATACGTTTCTAATCCTGCCGAATGGGAAAAGCCTCCGATAGGTAATGTCGGGTCTGATAAATGTAACAGGTTTAGTAAAGCACTATTCATTTTATTGGTTGGTTAGTTTCATGATTTTTGAAAACAAACTGTTACTGCTGTCGCTGTGCGGCGCAACGGTTGTTTTTAATGGTTGCAATAATTTTTTTTCTTCCTTTTTTACATCATAGCCTTGTGCTGATAACAACTTCATTAATGGTGCATCAAATGGAACAAGTAAACATTCATCTTCATAAAACAAAGGCAAATGTTTATTGCCAATTTCATAACATACTGAAGCCATTTCAAACATATTTAATGGCTTTATTACAATACATTCACAAGGAAAAACAGTAACAGCAATAATTGCATCGGCATCTTCAAATAAAATATCTCCCTCTGTTAAGTCTGGGCTTTCATTCAGGAATTTTATAGAAATGTCTTTGCCGCCGACTGTTTGCTTTCGCAATATTCTTTTTCTTGTTTCATGCCATTCCAGTTGCAGCCAATCAATAGCTTTATTGCCATTGCTATTTGAAAGGTTTCCTATTTTGGTTTGTATCAACATTAAAATAAAAAATAACGTTGCGCTAACGGCAATACTTTCATTGGCTCACAAGTAATATGCTCACCATCTACTTTCACTTCATATTTCTCCGGATCCACTTCTATGTTTGGCGTAGCGCTATTGTTTACCATATCTTGCTTGCCGATGTTACGGCAATTTTTTACAGGCAATATCATTTTCTCCAAACCATATTGCTGCACAATTTTATTATCAAGCGACACTTTTGAAACAAATGTTACGCAAGTGTTGAATAGCGCTTTTCCTGCAGCACCAAACATGTGGCGGTAAATAACTGGCTGTGGTGTTGGTATAGAAGCATTCGGGTCACCCATTTTACTTGCGATGATCATTCCACCCTTGATTATCATTTCAGGCTTGGCACCAAACATTGCAGGTTTCCATAAAACAATATCTGCAAGTTTTCCTTTTTGTATTGAGCCAACATGATCGCTGATGCCATGCGCTACTGCAGGATTGATGGTGTACTTGCTTACATATCTTTTTACTCTAAAGTTATCGTTATCATTCCCTTCATCTTCAGGTAAAGCGCCACGTTGTACTTTCATTTTATGTGCCGTTTGCCATGTACGTGTTATCACTTCTGCCACACGGCCCATTGCCTGGCTGTCGCTGCTCATCATACTTATCACACCCATATCATGTAAAATATCTTCTGCAGCAATTGTTTCAGGTCTTATACGGCTGTCAGCAAACGCCACATCTTCTGCAACAGATGGATTCAAATGATGACAAACCATCAGCATATCCAGATGTTCATCAATAGTATTTACTGTGTATGG
>CAZBTD010000005.1:14957-26089 GCA_964494815.1 uncultured Ferruginibacter sp.
TGAATATTCCATGCGCCGGGTGTTACTGTGGTGGCACTTGTTCCATCAGCAGGGCCGGTACCGCCGCCAAACATGGTAGTAATGCCGCTAAACAATGCATGGTCTATTTGCTGCGGACAAATAAAATGTATATGCGTATCAATTCCTCCTGCTGTGGCAATTAACCCTGCGCCACCATGCACTTCTGTTGAAGAGCCAATTACCATGTTGAGAGAAACGCCATCCATTGTATCAGGGTTTCCTGCCTTGCCAATACCAACAATCCTTCCATCTTTAATACCAATATCAGCTTTCACAATTCCCCAATGATCGATTATCATCACACTGGTAATTACAAAATCCAGCACTCCTTCTTTTCTTATAGCAGTAGCAGATTGAGCCATGCCATCACGAATGGTTTTGCCGCCACCAAATTTCGCTTCATCGCCATACACGGTAAAGTCTTGTTCTATTTCAATAAACAATTCGGTATCGCCAAGCCTGACTTTATCTCCGGTGGTGGGGCCATACATTTTAGCATAGTTTGCTCTTCTTATATTCTTACTCATCGTTACTGTTTTTAAATCTTTTCAGATAAGCTTTCTTCACCGCTTTTGTTTTTGCTTCTTTATTTATTTTTCCATCAACCAAATTATTAAAGCCGGTTATCTTTTTCTTTCCTCCAAATTCAACCAACTGAACTTCTGTTTCTTCTCCGGGTTCAAAGCGCACGGCAGTGCCAGCTGCAATATCCAGCCGCATACCAAAAGCTTTTGCCCTGTCAAAACTCATTTGTTTGTTGATTTCAAAAAAATGAAAATGACTTCCCACTTGTACGGGCCGGTCGCCGGTATTAACTACAGTAATTATTACAGTCTTTCTTCCTGCATTTATTTTAATGCTTCCTTTTGCTGTAATGTATTCACCAGGAATCATGTCTTACTATTTTGAATGTTGAATGATAAATTTTAAATGCCATCATTCAACATTTAAAATTCATCATTTAAAATAATTACTTAATGGGGTCGTGTACAGTTACCAATTTTGTTCCATCTGGAAATGTAGCTTCAATCTGTATCTCATGTATCATTTCGGGAATGCCTTCCATTACGTCATTGTGTGTAAGAATAGTGGTGCCGTATTGCATCAATTCTGCAACGGTTTTGCCGTCTCTTGCAGCTTCCTGCAGGCGGCTGCTAATAAGTGCGATGGCTTCGGGATAATTAAGTTTTAAGCCTCTTGCCTTACGTTTTTCTGCCAGTTCTCCGGCTAAAAAGAGTAATAGTTTTTCCGTTTCTCTTGGTGATAAGTGCATTATCTACTTCGTTTAAAAATGTATTTGCAGCTGGCAGGCAACCGAAGTAAATTATTGTGTTTGAAAGTAAGAAAAATATCCCTTGTAAACACAATAAAATTTTTTGGCTTGCTGTAGCAATAAACACACAGGATTTACGCTAATAGATTATATCCTGCGGCTGAAAAGCTGCTTACTGAAAAACCAAAGAAAAAGAATTAATGCTATCCCTTATCCGGATGCCCTTTGTGGCAGCTTCTTTATTGCTCTCAACCGCCAGCTTACCCGGCGGCTTTAACAAAAAAGGGGATAATACCAACATCAATTTTATTACTTCTTCAGCAAAAAAAATTTCCAGTGCTGTTGCCGAAAAATATAATTGCTGGCAATTAGAAAAGCAGGGAATCTCTATTGAGCTATTTTCTTTTGCCATGAAAGGATATGAATATCTTTCCTCAATTAATAAAATAGCCAATAAAAGTATTCTTACTATCATCGATTTCAGCAAACCATCGTCTGAAAAAAGATTGTTTGTTATTGATACAGAAACTGGAGATGTTTTATTTAAAACACTTGTGGCACATGGCCGCAACTCCGGTAAAGAAATTGCCAATAATTTCTCTAATGCAGCCTCATCTTTTGCCAGCAGCCTTGGCTTTTATACCACGGCAGGTGTGTATAAAGGCAAGCATGGCGTTTCATTAAGACTGAATGGTTGTGAAAAAGGGTTTAATGATAAGGCTTACAAAAGGGCTATTGTAATGCATGGCGCCGATTATGTAAGCGAATCATTTATTGAGCAAAATGGTTATCTCGGCAGGAGCCATGGTTGCCCTGCAGTACCGGCAGCATTAAGCAAAAAAATAATTGATGTAATAAAAGATGGGAGCTGTTTATTTATCTACGCCCCATCAAAAAAATATTTATCCCTATCTGCAATCATCAATAGTTGATGGCGGCTGGATGCACAGAGAGGCTGTGCACCAGGAAAACTTTAATTGTTAGGCACGACAGATGAAGAAGAAGCCCCGTTTAAATACGGGGTTTTTTCGTTTTCAATTATAAATACATCGCTGCTGCCACCACCTGGCAAACAATTCCCAACATCATCCCTGTAAAAATTTCTTTTACTGTATGATTGCTTACAATCAACCGACTGGTGCACACAATGCCAGCAATAAGAAATGCAAGGCTTAATGGCACAGTCATCAAAAAATTATTTTGCTGCATGACAACAATAAACAAACCCAGCACGCCGCCCATGCCAATAGCATGCATACTTATTTTAAAATAAATATTGGCTATAAGTGCTGCGGAAGAAGAAAGAAAAACCGCAAAGGTGAAGGAAGTTAATATTGTTGGTATCTCTGGCTGGTTGCGGAATACCAAATAAGCCCAAAAGAAAAAAATACCGCTGGCGATATATGGTATGATACGGTCTTTTTGTGTCCTTAAAAAAATAGAATCGATAAAGCCAAGTCCCTTTAACAACAACACAGTAACAAGCGGAAAGAAAACCATGTTCAATGCAATTCTTGCAAGCATGAAAATTTTTTGCCCATTACCATACCCTGAAAAATAGCTGGTATGCACAAAGACTAAAAACCAGGTAACATACAGTGGAATAAATAAAGGATGGAAGAGGTACGAAAATAAATGAGCAAAAAATCTGACCACACCTGGTTGGTTATTGCCTTTTATTACTTCGCCTTTTTTATTGATGGATAATTCGCCATTTGCCATGTAGGCAAATTTATAATTCTTTCCTCAACCTTGCTACGGGAATAAAGAGTTGTTCCCTGTATTTGGCAACGGTACGCCTTGCAATGTTATAGCCTTTTTCTTGTAGTAATTCTGTAAGCCTTTCATCACTGAGAGGGCTTTTCTTATCTTCTGCTTCTATCAGGTCGCTCAATATTTTCTTTACTTCTCTTGTGCTTACTTCTTCACCGCTGTCTGTCTGCAGGCTTTCACTAAAGAAGAATTTAAGGCGGTAAGTTCCAAATTCTGTTTGTACAAATTTGCTGTTCGCCACACGGCTCACTGTACTGATATCAAGATTGGTCCTTTCGGCAATATCTTTTAAAATCATTGGCCGCAGTTCGGTATCATCACCGGTAAGGAAGAACGCATATTGATAATTCATGATGGCTTCCATTGTGCTCAACAAAGTATGTTGCCTTTGTTTAATAGCATCGATAAACCATTTGGCTGAATCTATTTTTTGTTTGATAAAGAGTACCGCTTCTTTTTGGCGCTTATCTTTCTTGCTTCCTTTGTCGTAATCCTTCAGCATTTCTCTATAACCTTCGCTGATGCGAAGGTCTGGGGCATTGCGGCTGTTAAGGGTGAGTTCTAATTTGCCTGCATTGTTTAAAATAAAAAAATCCGGTATTACATAACCTTCGCCAGGGTTTCCGCCTCCAACAGTGCCACCTGGTTTTGGGTTTAGTTTTATTATCTGGTTGATTACATCCCGTAACTGTTCATCAGTAATGTTGAGTCCACGTTGTATTTTTTCGTAGTGCTTTTTGGTAAATTCATCAAAATATTTTTCCAATATTTTAATGGCAAGCTCCACGCTGTCTCCTTCTTCCACCCTTCTTTCTAATTGTAATAACAAACATTCCTGCAAATCCCTTGCACACACGCCTGCCGGGTCAAATTTTTGAATTTTAAGCACCAGCTTTTCTATTTCCTCTTCAGAAGTTTGAATGTTTTGCCTGAAAGCAAGGTCGTCAACAATGGCAGGGATTTCACGACGCAGGTAACCATCATCATCAAGGTTGCCTATGATTTGCTCTGCTACTTTATGCTCATGCTCACTAAGGCTTAGTTGGCCTAGTTGTTCCAGCATCAGTTCATTAAAGCCTGTTTCTACTTTGTGGGGAATTGTTTTTTCTTCGTCGGGGTCAGGGTAATTATCGTCCCTCATTTTATAATCTGCAATATCATCATCGCCTTCCTGCACATATTCGCTGATGTCTATATTATCATAATCATCTTCGCTTCCATCTTTTTCTTCATAATCATCTTCACCCTCTTTTGCTTCTTCTTCAAACTCTGATGATGTATCATTTTCAAACTCTTCTTTTTCCTCCTCATCGCCGGTTTCAAGCGCAGGGTTTTCTTCCAATTCTTCTTTTATGCGTTCTTCTAATAATGCCGTGGGTACCTGCAGCAATTTCATCAACTGAATTTGCTGGGGAGATAATTTTTGTAGCTGCTTTTGGTATAAACCTTGGCTTAAACTCATTTCTTTCTCTTGTTTTCTTCGGGGTAAACGAAGTGTTTTTTATTTTTTTAAAATCTTCAACAATTCTTGCCCACATTGGTTTGCTGTTGAAAAAAGTACTGTCAATACTTGTTTTTATTAACGAATAAAGCAATCCTCGTAGTCTGTAACGGCGTAAATTTACATACAAACACCCTTGTATTGTGAATAAAAAACCTAAAATTTTATTTTTTTGCATGATTGTTGTGGCAAGGGCGGGCTTTGCTCAAATACAACCATCATCAAGCAGCAATTCGTTGCTTTCAATTCAGCCAAAAACAAACAACTGGCAATCATTTATTGTACAAAATACAAATTACAAGCCTCGTGGAATCGAGGCCATTATACCTGCAGATTTTTACAGCAAACAGCTTGGCTTTTTTTGTAAGCAGGAAATCAAAATAGACAGGGTTACAAAAATACCTTTTCGTTTCAGATTGGGTAGTGTGGAGCAATGCAACAAGCTGGAAGGGAAGAGATGGTAATTATTAAATTACTCTATTTTCTATTTCTATACTCGTACAAATCCATCAAAAAAGTAATTGCCAGCACAATCATCATTACTGTACGGAAAAATAAATGGGAAGTGTCTCTTGATGGCGTTAATATTATTGATACAATGAACAACAGTATCAATATTACCCTTGTTATCAACCACCACCTTCTCATCTTTATTTTATTTGTGGCACTTCTGCTTTGTTTTTAAAATAATTGAATTGTAAAGTATCGCTCCACCCGTTGGGGTTTCTTTCAAAGCTACTGCTGTTATAAAAAGCCATGCCCTGTATGTTAGGGGCATTCCGGATGGCTTCTATTTGCTGTGGCAATAATTTTTTGTCTCGCCATGCTGCATTGCTGCCAGCCTTATAAATGCCAAGGCCAATATAGCAATGCTTGCCATAAGTATGTTTGCTCCACCAGTCTAGCAAAGTATTAAATGGCGCCTGGCGGTGGCCAAATTCCCAATATAATTGTGGTGCTACATAATCTATCCAACCATTTTTCAACCACAATAAAATATCCGCATATAAATCATCATAATTAGACAGGGAGCCGTTTGTTCTGCTGCCATTCACCGGGTCTTTATCTGCGTTGCGCCACACACCAAAAGGACTGATGCCAAAAATACACCTGTTGTTTTCTTTTTTTATTGCGGCATATAATTGTGCTATGATTGAATCTGTATTGCTTCTCCGCCATTCGTCTTTTGCCATTCCTTTTCCATATAAGCGATATGTATTGTCATCGGGGAATTTTTTATTTCCCACCGGATAAGGATAAAAATAATCATCGAAATGAATGGCATCCACATCATACCGCTTTACCACATCTGTTACCACATCAATTACATATTGCTGTGCTTCTTTATTCCCGGGATCAAAATATTTTTTATCACCATAAGTTACAAACCAACCAGGATGCAGCCTGGTAATGTGTGTTGAGGAAGTAAGGTCTTCATTCAAATTAAACTCGGCCCTGTATGGATTCATCCATGCATGAAACACCATGTTGCGTTTGTGTGTTTCTTCAATCATAAATTGCAGCGGATCGTAATAGAGGGATGGTGGCTGGCCTTGTGTGCCCGTTAACCATGCACTCCATGGCTCATATTGCGATGGATAAAATGCATCAGTACATGGGCGTACCTGCACAATCAATGCATTTATCCCGTTGCGCTGGTGCATATCAAGCAACTTTATGAACTCCACTTTTTGTGAATCGCTGTCAAAATTTCCTTTTGACGGCCAATCAATATTATCAACTGTGGCCACCCACACACCACGAAACTCCTTTGTGGCTGTTTGTGCCGATGCCGTGGAGCTACAAAAAAATAAAATGCAAACTAAGAGTGCTGTGCTGCGGAATATTGTCATGAATACGGTTATTGTTATTGCCTGCGAATCTTATCTAATAAAAAATTAAGTTGTGCGGCCTCTTCTTCGGTAAGTGATTTTACAATGGCGTCCATTTCGGGGTTATAGGCATCTAATTTCTGCAACAAATCCCTTCCTTTTTCTGTAATGATAACATCCACCAGGCGCTTATCTGATTTGCAGGCTGTTTTTTTTACCAGTTCTTTGGCCACCAGCCGATCTACAATACGGCTGGTATCGCTCATTTTATCCAGCATCCTTTCTCTTATTTGCAAAGTAGAAAGCGGTTTATCGCTGCCACGCAAAATACGCAGTATGTTAAACTGCTGCATGGTGACATCCTCTTTGTCAAATATTTTTTTTAGCTGTTCTGTTGTCCAGTTATAAGTGTAAATCAGGTTCACTGTTACCTTTTGATATTCACTCCTGAATTTTCGCTGGTTGATATCGTTTTCTATTCCCATTAAAATAATGTTTGGGGGTATATGCTGTAAACACAGCAAAGAAAATACTTATTGTGATTGTAACAATATTATTCACTCCACACACTCACCCCTTCACTGCAGTTGGCACAAATATCAATATTCTTCCGGCTTTTCATCAGTTCGCTGCGAAATTGCTTGTAATTATCGTTGTGCCAGATTTCTTTAAACGATTGTGTTTTTAAATTTCCCAGCTGGTGTGTGGCGTCTTTATCAAAACAACATGGTACCACCAGGCCATCCCATGTAATTACATTTGCATGCTGCATTTTCCAACAATGATTGGCCAGTTTGTTTTTTGCAGTGTAGGTGCCGTCAGTATTTTTTTTGTACCGGCTAAATTTATCAATGGAAGGGATCAATTTGTTAGGGTCTGTTTCATAATCATACACCTGCGCTGTTTTAAAACGTACTTCATCCACACCCACTTCTTTTGCCAGCTTTTTAATATCCTCAATTTGATGTTCATTGGGTTTTACCACCAAAAACTGGAAGAACACAAAGGGTGTTTTACTGTTTAGTTCTTTTTTCCATTTTACTATGTTCTTTGCCCCTTCAATTACTTTATCAAGATTGCCACCTACCCGGTATTGTTTATATACGTCCTGTGTGGTGCCATCAATAGAAATAATCAGCCTGTCCAGGCCGCTTTCAACAGTCTTTTTTGCATTTTCATCTGTGAGGTAATGTGCATTGGTACTGGTAGCGGTATAAATTTTTTTTGATGCTGCATATTTCACCATATCTAAAAACTCCGGGTTTAAATATGGCTCTCCCTGGAAATAAAAAATGAGATACAGTAATTCCTTGTGTATATCATCAATCGTTGTTCTGAAAAAATCTCTTTGCAGCATTCCTGTGGGCCTTGTAAAAGCTCTTAAACCGCTGGGGCATTCCGGGCAGCGAAGGTTGCAGCTGGTGGTGGGTTCAAATGAAATGGAAACAGGATAACCCCATTGCACCGGCCTGTTAAGCAGGCGGCTTGCATAAAAACTGCTAAGCACTTTTACGCCATTCCAAATACGTATTGGTGTAAGCTTACTTAATAAATTAAAACTATCGTTCCAGTTTATTTGGGGCATTGGGCAAAGGTAAGCTGATGGGTATTACTTATCGATTACGGTTCCCGATATATCTTTAATTCGTCCTGCCGGGGTATCCGCCTCATGATTTACAAAATACAAAAACCTTTGCCGGAACCCCGGCATTAAAAAGAATTTTACAAAAGCTGTAGTGTATTTATTGAAACGCAAATTTTAAAAGTCCTATGGCCGCTTTTTTCCGCTATAATTTTATCCCTTTCGCAGGCAGCAAACCCAGTAATAAAACGTATCTTCACCTGCTGCCTTATAATGCAGGCTCCGCCTTTGAAAACTGAATGAAAGCCAATATAACAAGTGAAAAAGCATTCCGGAACCACAGGAAGAACAGGACCACATTTTCTCTCCGGAAGGCTTCAATGAATTTTTAGTACACACTAAGTTCAGTTTATTTTCAACCAGTTATATTTATGCGTAGCAGAAATGCGTAAGCCCCGGGGCTGGTGTTTGTATGTTGGCGGCAGAAAATAACAGGAAGCGAATTGAAACATTTTTTAACAGTATTGTTGGTTGCACTATCAGCAGCAGTGGCGCCTCATAAAGCGCTGGGCTCTGTGCGTATTGATTCATTAAAAACCACCGAAAGTACCTGCCAGAATAACGGCAGCATTACAGTATATGCTGTTACCAACCGGCCACCCATCAGCTACAGTATTATTGCAGGGCCAGTAATCCGTACACAACAGGCAGGCAATGTTTTTAATTCATTACCGGCAGGTGTTTATACCGTTAGAGTGGTTAATGCCCTGTCTGAATCTGCCACCAGCATAGTAACAGTGGTTGGTAATTACCGGCAACCGGTTTTTGATCCAATTAAGATAAACCCCTTTTGCTTTGGCGGTTCTGATGGTGTTATCATCGGTAATCTTACGGCAGGCACCGGCAAAAGCCCTTATACCTGGCAATTGGTATCACCTTCGCCGGTAACAAGGCCGCCACAGGCCAATGACACTTTTACCAATTTACCGGCAGGCGACTATTCCATCAGGGTAACAGATGCCTGTGGCAGTTTTGTTACTTATATTGCTTCTCTCTTTAACCCCAACACAAAGCACAACTTTGGCGGTGTATATGTGGAAATTATTGGCTGCGACTCTGCACTGGTAACCAGCTTTATTAACCTGCCTGAAAATGGAAAAAGGCTGCCACTTACTTTTAAATACAAAACCAAGAATGGAATTCTTATACCGGCTGCCGGCTCGGTGGTATTAGACAGTACACAAATAAATGCCAGCCCTTACGGCGTGGTAAGTACCAAGCAAATTTTAGCAGGCATTAACTATGGCGACACAATTACAACCACCGTATATAACAATTGTGGCGACAGTGCCGTATCTGTAAATATCATTCCGCCATTTAGATTTTATCCTACATACGTTTTTAAAAGTTGTGGATCGATACTAAACGTTGCTTTTAGTTATCCGCCCAATGGCAACAGGTCGTACGGGTTAAGAGCACCGGTTAAATATATCTATGCTGATTCAGCTACCGGCGTTATTGCAGACTCTGCCACCATTAAAGGCGACAGCACCTATTTTGTTTATTCAATGATTAGCAGCATTGGAATAAGGGTATCGCTTGTGCCCGGCAATACTTATACACTAACAGTGACCGACGGCTGTGGAAAACAGTTCCAGGAAAACTTTAAGGCACCGGTACTGGAAGTGCCGGCTATAGTAGGCAGTGTAATTTTAAACAGTGCCTGTATTGATTCTATGGCGGGCATGGTGAGGGTGCAGGTAAAAAATTTTAGCGGCACCACCAGGCTTATTTTATTATCGGGACCTGCTACTGCAGGCAGCAGCAGGCCTGGTTATAGCTATTCCGATACTTATGCTTTTCCTGATACTATACCAGGCACGGTGGCACAGCAATTTTTCTATCTTATTAATATGGCGCCGGGTACCTGGCAGTTTAAGGTGGAGGATGATTGCGGCAATGTGGTGTATGATTCTATCTTGATAAAAAATGAAGATGTAACAAGTCTTGACAAAACAGTAGGTTACAGGAAAGGCTGTCTAGGCCAAAATACAATTTTGTATTCCCTGACGCATGGTACCACAGTAGTTGCCGGAAGCCACTTCGCCACTGTTATTATTACCCGTTTATCTGACGGCAGTATTTTAAAAAATCAAAATTATTATACCAATGCTGCATCAGACTCTCTCTCCAATCTTTCATCGGGCAGCTATGTTGTCACCTTCCAGTTTATACGGCAGGGAGTAGGTTCTTACATAAGTAATTACCATACTTGTACAACCATACATGATACAGTGGTAATTGAAAACTATCAAAGCCCGGCCATACTTAGCAGCAATTCAATTGTATGCAACGGCGGTATTAATGTAGAGCTTTTGCCGGACAGCACACGGGGTGTGCCTCCTTATCAATACGAGATAATTGCAGGGCCTTCCATTTTTCCAATACAGGCGTCTAATATTTTTACACCTAACATCCGTGGCACATACACAGCCCGTATCTACGATGCCTGCGGCAATGCCTCTACCACCAGCATTACGGTTGATACATTTTCTTTTTCGCCCCTTGGGCAAATAAAAAACGGGTGTAATAGTTTCAAGTTTTTTTATACTTCTTCTGCCCAATACAGCTACACCTGGATAGTACATGGCAGCCAGGTTTTTACAGGTGATACCCTTATCATCGACCCACTCACTCCTGCTGACACAGGCGCTTACTATGTAAGTAAAATTGTGGAAGTAAATGGCTGCCGGGATACTTTCTACACTTCCTTTACAGTAGAGCTCCCGGGCCAAAATCACGAATACGAGACCATTTGTGAAGGAGACAGCATTTTATTTGAGGGCGCTTTTTATAATGCTGCCGGCGTTTATAGCGATACATTAATTGCAATAGATGGTTGCGACAGCATCAACATCCTTCACCTTGATATAACAGCTTACAAAAGAGATACTTTGAATGCAGCTATTTGCGAAGGAAGCAGTTATTTGTTTAACAACAGCAGCTATTCACTTACGGGTAATTACTATGATACACTTTCCACAGCAACTTGTGACAGCATTGTGTTGCTTAATCTTGTTGTAAACGCATACAAAAGAGACACGTTTAATATTTCACTTTGCAGCGGACAAAGCTATATGGTTGGCAACA